>CAZAEY010000012.1:0-24317 GCA_964484155.1 uncultured Acidobacteriota bacterium | reverse complement strand
GAATGCGGGTTTTCGCATGCGCGCCAAGAGCTTAGCGGCTGTCGCCCGCAACCTCCTGAGAAAGGGACGCCCCGAACCCCAATGATTCGCTACGAGGACCTCGAGGAAAAAGTCCGCCAGAATCATCCAGGCGCTGATCTGGAACTCCTGAAGAAGGCCTACATTTTCTCCGCCCGCGAACACAAGGGACAGGTTCGACAATCGGGAGAGCCGTATCTGTCGCACCCTTTAGAGGTGGCCAATATTCTGGCTGAAATGAGAATGGACGCGGCCTGCGTCAGCGTTGGCCTCCTGCACGACGTGGTGGAGGACACCTTGACCGACGTTCCGACCATCCGGGAGTACTTTGGAGAAGACGTGGCGCACCTGGTCGACGGCGTGACCAAGATCGGGCAGATTCAGTTCTCCTCCCGCGAGGAGCGGCAGGCGGAAAACTTCCGAAAGCTTTTGCTGGCCATGGTCGACGATATTCGGGTGATCCTGGTGAAACTGGCGGACCGCCTTCACAATATGCGGACCCTTCAGCATCTTTCTCAGGAGAAACGCAAGGGCATCGCGCGCGAGACCCTGGAGATCTACGCTCCGATCGCTCATCGATTGGGTATGGCCAAGGTCCGCGGAGAGTTGGAGGATCTCGCGTTCAGTTATCTGGACCCGGTCGCCTATCAGAACATTCTGGCTGAAGTCGAGGAGAAGAAGGCGCTAAGCGGAGATTTCATCAGCAAGATCAAGCAAGCCTTGACGGAGCATCTGGAAGCTCAGGGAATCAAGGCCCAGATCGAAAGCCGTATCAAGCGAGCCTACAGCATTTATCAGAAAATGAAGCGCCAAAAGATCGGGCTCGACCAGGTCTATGATTTCGTCGCCATCCGAATCGTCGTCGATTCGATTCGCGACTGTTATACGGTGCTGGGCGTTGTCAACAACATCTGGAGTCCGCTTCCCGGAAGGATTAAGGACTTCATCGCAATGCCGCGCAACAACATGTATCAGTCCCTGCACACGACAGTTGTCGGATTCGGGGGGCAGCCGTTTGAAATTCAGATTCGAACCCACGACATGCACAGAATCTCGGAGGAGGGTATCGCGGCTCACTGGAAATACAAGGAAGGGAAAGTTCAGGAAGAAAAGGACGACAAGCGGTTTCTCTGGTTAAGGCATCTGCTGGAGTGGCAGCGCGAGGTCAAGGATCCGCACCAGTTCCTGAGCAATCTCAAGATCGACCTGTATCCGGAGGAAGTGTATCTGTTCACCCCCAAAGGGGAAGTGATCACGCTTCCCCGCGGGGCTACTCCCGTCGACTTCGCCTACTACATCCATACCGAGGTCGGCCATAAGTGCGTGGGCTCCAAGGTCAATGGACGGATCGTCCCGTTGAAGTACCGCCTGACCAACGGCGAGATCGTAGAGATTCTGACTGGACCTGAGGGCCGCCCGAGTCGCGATTGGCTGAACTTCGTAAAGACCTCGCGAGCCCGCAGCGCCATTCGAAGGTGGCTCAATCAACGACAGAAGGAGCAGGCGATCGAACTGGGGCGGAAGCTTCTGGAGAAGGCAGCCAGAAAATACAAGCTGAGCTTCAAGAAATACGAGCCTCGTCTGGACGAACTCCTGGCGCGCCATAACTACTCCAAAGTGGAGGATCTGGTCGCGGCCGTCGGTTTTGGAAAACTTGCGGCGGGGCAGCTGTTACGAGAGCTGGAGCCGGAGTTGAAGGGCCGGGATGCCGAGCCGGAGGGCGAGCCTTCGCGCCTTGCGTCCATGGTTCAGAAAGTGTTTCGAAAGCGGGAAGTCCCGATCCAGGTCAAGGGCCACGACGACTTGCTGGTGTATCGCGCTAAATGCTGCAACCCGATTCGGGGCGAGGATGTGGTCGGCTACATCACGGTCGGTCGCGGGATATCTGTGCACTCGATGAATTGCCCGAATGTGGAAAACCTGCTGTTGAATCCGGAACGAAAGGTGGAGGTGGAGTGGACGGATGGCGCGGACGGCGGGCGATACCCGGTGCGCCTTGCCATTGATACGGAGGACCGGACCGGTGTTCTGGCCGAAATCGCCGCCGCCGTTGCAGGGATTCAGACCAACATCCTGGACGCGCAGGCGCGGACGCTGGAAGACGGACAGGGGCTCATCGAATTGACAATCGAAATTGCAGACACCGATCATCTTGAAAAGGTGATGAACACCTTGAAGCGAATCGGTGGGGTGCGCGATGTCGAACGGTCGATGAAGCGGGTGCGGGACCGGAAATAGCCGGCGCAACTGAAGGAGGCGAGGGTCTATCCTTCGCTGGGTCGGCTCGTTCGCCGTTTTCGTTCCAGAATCGCCAACAGACTTTGCTGAAAGTCGGGCGACTGTTGGGCCAGCGCGTTCAACTCCAGGGCTTTCCGTAAACCTTGTCGAACGCTCAGGCCTGGAAGCTCGTTCAGAAAGGCTTTGGTCAGTTCCAGACTGGAGGGGCTCTGGGAGGCCAATCGGGCGGCCAGTTCCAAAGCCCGGTCCATGAGGGTTCGATCGTCAGCGACATCATTGAGAAGCCCCCATGCCTCCGCTTCGCGGGCGGACAGTTGCCGGCCGGTCAACAGCAGCTCTCGAGTTCTTTTCTGACCTAACTGGGAGACAAGAAATACGCTGACCATCGCCGGAACGAAACCGATGGACGTTTCGGGGTATGAAAATTTAGCGGATGCAGCCCCAATCGCCAGGTCACAGGCACCGACCAGTCCGCATCCCCCTCCCGCCGCGGGACCGTTTACGGCGGCGATCGTCGGCTTCGGAATTGCGTACAGCCGGATGAACAGCTCCAGTAGACGTCCCGATTCGCGTCGAACCTGCTCGATCGTAAGGCCACGCGCCGGATCGAGTTCGTTAAAGTCCGCCCCTGCGCAAAAAGCCTTGCCGGCGCCTGTCAAGACGACCGCTTTGATGCGCGGATCCTCCTGCGCCGCCTGCAGTCGAACGAGCAAATCGCCGATCATCCGTCCTGAAAGAGCATTTCGGACCTCCGGGCGGTTCATTCGTAAGACCGCCGTGTCCTTCCGAATCTCCAGATCCACCGTCATGGCGTCATCATCATACGACAGGCGGAGGCGGCCTTCACCAAATGGATTTCCGCAAATCCTAAACTTTGTGGCCTGATAATGGAAAAGTGCAAGTTTTCCGGCCCTTCGTCGAATGGCTCGCTTCGCTTTGGCCGGCACGGCTGCGCTTTATTGGAACTTTTTCGCACGTTGCGGGCAAGTTCATCGTGAAAGTAAGAAACGGAAACGGAATGCGGACGGCGGACTCTGAATTGTTGCGGCGGATCAACGAGGGAAGCGAGGAGGCGTTTGCCGAGTTTTACGAACGCTTTAAGGGGCCTGTATTTCGCTTCGCATTTCAAATGACTGGGTCGTTCCCGCTGGCGGAAGAAATTACTCAAGAGGTTTTTGTGATTTGGCTTCAGGAACAGTGCGGGTATGACGAAGATCGGGGAAGCCTTGCGGCTTACCTGTATGGTATCGCGCGAAATCGAGTGCGCCGGCATCTGAGGCGGCGGGGCAGGCGGATGTTGAAGGAGTCGACTGCCGGCCGCCTGGATGGCTCCCCTGGCTCCCCTCAGGAGGAGCAGATCCTCCAATCGGAGACGCAGCGGCTGGTTCGCCAAGGCGTGCTGGCCCTCCCCGAAAAATATCGGGAGGTCGTCGTTTTGTGCGATTTGCAAGAATTTTCCTACGAACAGGCGGCCCTGGCGCTCGGCTGCCGCATCGGAACAGTCCGTTCGCGCCTGCACCGAGCCAGAGTGCTGCTGGGGCGAAAACTGATGGAGAACGGGCAGTCGGTCGATCTGCTGAGCGCGGTGAGGAATACGTCATGACTTGTCGGGATACGGAAGTCTTGCTGTTTTGGGACAGAACAAGCGAGCAGGAAGCGCTGCTGCGTGAGCACGCCCTGGTTTGCCGGGAATGCGCAAAACGGCTGGAGCTGGAGGATTCTCTTTTAAAGGCGCTTCGGCAAGAGGCCCGCGCAACTCGATTCCTGCAGCCTTCTGCAGCCACGGACCGCAGCGTGCTGGAGTCCTTTCGAGGCCGAACTGGAGTTCCCAGAAGGGCAATCGCTTCGTTGACGGGCTGGCCCGTTGCGGCGGCCGCAGCGGTGCTGCTGGCCGTCCTGGTTGCGGTTGTCTTTGATCGCGGGAATGTCGACTTCGTGCCGCACGAAGGGACGGAGGAGCTTGCTCAAGCCGGACAGGACCCCGGGGAAGGCGCGGCCGTTGAAGATTCGGGCTGGCCGCTCGAGGCGGACTTGGCCACGGATTTCTTTGCGCTGACCAGCTGCCCGGAACTCCGCTGTCTGGAGGGCGCGCAGCATGTGCGGGTGAGCCTGCCCCGGTCCTCAATGACCTATTTCGGGCTTCCGGTCTCGAATCCCGGCGGCTCGGATCGGATCGACGCAGACGTTTTCTTCGGCGTCGACGGCGTGGCGAGGGCCATCCGGTTCGTGCAGCCGGTTTCTGTGGAAATGAAGTGAAGGTGATATCAGATAGAAGGTCGTAACCTGAAAAAAGGAGAAAACAGTATGAGAAACAGAAGGATGCAAATGTTGATCGCCGCCGTCGCAGTCTCGGCGGCCGCGCCGCTGGCCGCCCAGGAGCCGCGTCAGGAGCGGGAACCGGCGCCGCGCGCTATGATTCTGCAGAGCGAAGGCGCGAACTTTCGATTCATCCGCTCCGAGTTCAGCGTGGCGGATCTGAAAGCGGTCGAAGGAAACCCCTTTTCCGCGGAGGCCGTCACGGAAGTGATTCAGACCCTGGGAGACGGCAATCGGATCGTGAGACAGAGCGCGACGACGATGCACCGGGACAGCGAGGGGCGCATTCGCCGCGAGCAGATTGTGGATGCAATCGGGCCGTGGACCACCGAGGGGGAGCCGCAGAGGATCATTACGATCCACGATCCGGTGGGCTCTCAGACGATCATACTGGAGCCGGGAACTAAGACCGCGCGCCGCATGCCGGCTGGAACCTTTCATTTTGAGATGGAGCGCTCCGGAGACGGTGAGCAGACCTATGTCGAAAGCTTTGTGGTGACCGGTTCGCGCAGCCGCGAGCATGGGACCGACCATGGGCTTGCCGAGCGAAGCGTCATCTTGCGCGGAGCGCCCGGAGACGGGAAGTTCCGCTTCCATCGCCTGCCAGGTGAAGCCGAAGGGAACACGGTTACGGAGAATCTCGGCGCCCGAACGATCGAAGGCGTGGTGGCGGAGGGAAGCCGAACGGTCCTGACGATCCCTGCCGGCCGGATTGGCAACGAACTGCCGATCGAAGTCGTCACCGAGCGTTGGTACTCGCCTGAGTTGGAGACGCTGGTCTGGAGCCGGCACTACGACCCCCGGGTGGGTGAGACCGTATTCCGGCTGGTGAACATCCAGCGGACTGAGCCCGATCCGGAACTGTTTCAAATGCCTGCCGATTTCGAGATCGAAGAGGCGGGCGGCAAAGGCAAGATCAAACTCCGAAAAGATCGGAACTGAGGGACCTTCCGGCAAACCAACCGCTTCCGCAACGAAGGTCTCCCCCCCTAACGAACTGGTCTGCCGCCGGATGTCGGAGCGACGGGCCCCGCCTCGGGGCCCGTTGACGGGAGGCGTTCAGCAGACGCTTCGCGGGTTCAGCCGGACGGTCTGCCGCAAATCAACGCGCCCGAAGCGGCCGCGTCGCTCCGACAATCGCGCCGCCCCGATCAGAGGGAGGCATGGGGGGCGCTTCTGCAACGAAGGTCTTCCCGCAAACGAAGCGGGGCCCGTTGATGCAAAGCCCCTTTACCGTGGAATAATCGGCGGCACGGGGCATCCGATCGAATCGGCGACTGCGCGAAGCAGTTCCGCCTCCTCCGGATGAATCGTCCCGTCGAAAGCGATGCAAACAGCGCAGGCGTCCAGGAAAGCTTCCTTGACGTCTGGGACGGAACGATCGATTCTTTCCAAGGCCTCTTCCAGCCGCGAAAAGGAGCAGCGATCTTCCGGCAGCAGCCGCAAGGAATTCGGGGAAAAGGGTAGCCGGGCGGCGGCAGCCTCAAGACTCCGTCGGGCCTGAATTTCGTCTTCCGAGCCCGTTCGAGCCAGCGCGGAAAGGACCGCTTCCATGTCCTCTTGAAGCGGGGCAGCCGACTGAAACTCGATTCGCTTCGCTCCGATCGGATTAAAGACGTTGCCGAGATGGCGCTCCAGCGCTCTTTCCAACATGAATTCAAACAGCGTGACCCGCCGGTCGGCTTCAATCAACTTCCTTAACGATCCGCGAAATTCACGATATTGCGAGAATGACAGGCTGCGCAGAGTTCCGATCGCTAGATCCAGGATGGGGAGGCGGGCCGGAATCCCGGCCTCGTCAACTGCGGTGGAAAGCTTCTCGACCAGCGTGAGCGAAGACTCATCCAGATGCGAACGCAGGACTTCGAATTGTTTCGCGCGGACACTTGGATCCGGATCCAAGAGCAAGGAGTACACCAGGAGGCGGGCGTCGCTGGGCTGATGGGCCGCAATTCTCACTACCTCCGGCAATCTCTCCGCCAACACGTGGGCATATTGTTGATGACCGCCAGTGGGATTTCCCGTCGACGCCACAAATGCCTCCGGCACTACAGCCAGTCCGCTGAAAAGCGAAGAGTTCCACTCCAGTCCTCGAAAAGGATCCGTTCCGGCGAAAGCAGCCGAAATCTCGACGCCCGGATCGTCCGCGACTGTTTCTTCAAAAGCGAGTTCCGCCGAAAAGCGGGGGTCCAGCCGGCGAATGCGCTCCCTCAAGGGAGGATGGGTTGAAAACAGTCCCAAAAAAGGTCGGCCCAGCGCATTTGCAAAGAAAAAATGGCTTAACTCGTGGGCATGGTAGTTGCCAACGCGGGAGCCGGCAAGCCCTCCGATTTTCTTGAGCGCGCCGGAAATTCCTTCGGGATTGCGTGTGAATTGCACCGCTGACGCGTCCGCTAGAAATTCCCGCTGGCGGGAGACGGCGGCCTGGATCATTTTTCCAATAAAGGATCCGAATGAACCGATCAATATCAGAGCCGAGCCAACGGCCAGCATCGGCGCCGCGGAGCGGCCGTCGCGCCGCCCCCGCCCCGAAGCTCCCGAATAAAAGGCCATGCGCACGAGGCCCCGGCCAACCACCACAAGCATCAGAATTCCAAACAGAACGCCGACCAGACGGATGTTCAATCGCATGTCACCATTGAGAACGTGACTGAATTCGTGCGCGATAACACCCTGCAGCTCGTCCCGGGTCAGCTGGTCCAGGGCGCCGCGGGTCACCGCCACCGCAGCGTCCGACAGGGAGTGACCCGCCGCGAAGGCGTTGATCCCCGACTCCCGGTCCAAAATGTAAACGGAGGGCGTCGGGACGCCGGAAGCCAGCGACATCTCTTCGACCACATTCATCAGTCGCCGCTCATCCGGGTCCGGCGTGTCGGGAGGGACCAGTCGCCCTCCGATCAACTCCGCCACGGCAGGCCCTCCGCTCCTGAGAGTTGAAATCTTGTACAGCGAGCCGCCGCCGATCAAAAGGATGCAGGCGCCGGAAACCAAAATGAAGAGTTCCGGAATCCAGAGCGAGACGCCGTCTGATTCGAAGCCTGCATGCAGCATCACCACGATCGTCAGGTAGGTGGCGGCGATGATCAGGCAGACGGCCAGGATGAACAGGAAGACCAGTCGCCGGGTCTTGGTCTGCGCCCGGGCCTGTGATTCAAAAAAGTCCATGGGATCGATCGACGTTCGCTTTCACCGACGGCCCCTCAGAATCGCCGGGCGGCGTTCAGGAAGAAAAGGAAACCTTGGGAGCCTCCCTTTCGGCTTCAACTTCGACCTGAAAGAGAGCCGCCTCCTGAAAGTTGAAGATTCCCGCGATGAAATTTGTGGGGAATCGCTCGCGGGCGGTGTTGTAGGTCATCACCGCATCGTTGTAGGCCTGCCGGGAGAACGACACGCGGTTTTCGGTCGAAGCCAGCTCCTCGCTGAGTTGACGCATCGTCTGATTCGCTTTCAGGTCGGGATAGGCTTCCGCCAAGGCGAACAGCCGACCCAATGCGCCCGTGAGCATTCCCTCAGCTCCCACCAGACCCATGACCGCTCCAGCATCTTCAGGATGCGCGGCCGCCGCCTTGGAAGCCTGCATCGCCTGATTTCGAGCCTGGATGACCGCCTCCAGCGTTTCGCGCTCGTGCTTCAAATAGGCCTTGGCCGTCTCGACCAGGTTTGGAATCAGGTCGTATCGTCGCTTTAACTGAACGTCGATCTGAGCGTACGCGTTCTTAAATCGATTCCGGAGGGCCACCAATCGATTGTAGGTTCCCGCCACGAAAAACCCGATGATCGCAACGCCTCCCAAAAGCACCAGGATGAAAATGATCGTAAACATCATTCGCGTAGTATGGAGAGGGAAGGCCGGAATTGCAACGGAGAAAATCCGAAGCGCGCTAGTTCTCCCCGGCTTCGGTGCGGTAGCGCCGGAGCGTCTCTCGAATGGACTGACCCTGACGGGTCTCTTCGTCGGTCGCTTCAGCAGCTTTTCCCTGCCATTCCACCGCCGCAGGCAGGTCTCCCATACGGTAATAGATCCGGGCCAACCCAGACAGCGCCTCCGGTTCAGACGCCCCGGTTAATTCGACGGCTCGAAGCGCAGCCCGCAGGGCGAGAGGAAAGTCAGTACGCTCCGCCCATCCGTTTTCGATTCCGGCCTGCGCGAAACGTCGGAGTTCTTTGGCGTCCTCCCATATTTCCTCGATCAAGATCCGTCCGAAGGCGTGAGCTTCCGCCGCATCCTGCAAATCGTGTAAAAGAGTCCGGTATCGAACCTGGCGAGCGAAGATCTCGGGATTGTCGCGAGGATCGCCCGACCGGTCCGGCGAGACGGTGTTCAGCATCAGATAGAGATCGGCCCGGATCTCCTGGGCGATTCGCTCCCGGAATTGAGGCGACGGCGGACTCCAACCAAGATCCTGCGGGCGGAAGCCGATCGACGCCTCGAGCACTGCGATGTCTCCGACGTTTCGGGCCAGCGTTCGGGAACTGAACTGCAACAGCGTTAACCGCGCCGGAATCTCGATCGGAAAAGAACTCCCTTTGACGCCAAGGTTTCCTTTCAAAAGCAGAGTGTAGATTCGCTCATTCGGCCCTTCGTCAATCAACCGAACCTCGTCGGTGTTCGTGAGTCGAAAGGTGATTTCAGAATGGACAGCCCGATCCAGAAAGGTCGGACGGTACAGCAGCTCGTCGAGGTAGGTTGTGCCGCTGCGCAACGAGGCTACGGGAACCCGAAACGCTGCGTCTGCGACCGGGTTCGGATCCTCTTCGTCAAACGGAACGATCAGATATCCGACGATCCGGTCGGTTGAAAATGAGGCCCGCTGGAGTGGGGCGCTGGAAGTCACGATCAGTTGCGTGTCTTCGCGCGGCTGAGAGTGATAGGCGAATCCCCGATCCAAGAGCTCATCGGGGATTTCCAAAGTCTGCCCGGCAAATGTGCGCTCGGGAACCTCGGGCTCCGTAGGCTCGCCAAATGCCACCGAAAAAAGGCAACCCTGAATCAGTAGAATCCAGACGTTTTTCAATTCGAGACCTCCTCGGATTTCATGGCCGCTATTGATCGAGGCCCAGCTCGATCGCCTTGATTTCGGATCGGTTGCGAATGTACAGCCGCGTTCCGACCAGAGTGGGCGGCGTCCAAGCGGTTCGTTCGATTACGTGGGCCCGCGCGTGAACGATCAGGTCTTCCGGGCTAACCGTCGCCAGAGCCAAATCGCCCTCTTCATCGAGAAGAACGACCCATTCTCCGGTGTGCAGGAAGTGAGTTCGGGCGAACCCGCGCTTGCGCCAGGCGACCTCACCCGTCTTGACGTTGATGGCAGTCAGAAATGCCGGCCCGAAATCCCCGCTGCTGCCGTATACGTAGTCGCCGATTCGAACGAAAGAGGAGAACATTACCCGCATTCTCCTGTTGTACCAGAGCTCGCGAGCTTCGAATTCCTCGGATTCCCTGCGGACTTCGATGGCACGGCTTCCATCGGCGTAAGCGCTCGAACCGAACAGAAGTTGGTCGGGTCCCCAGTGCTGCATGGCCATGATGCTGCCGGCGGTGGGCGGAAGCTCCAGTTGCCAGCGCAATTCGCCGGTGGCGGGATCTAACCCGGCCCTGTGCGGACCCATGGCGACGAGGAGTTGCTCCTCTCCATCCACCTGCGCCAGGATGGGCGCCGAATAGCTGTTGCGGAAGCTTTGGCTTCTCCAGACCACCTCGCCGTCCGCTTGGCGAAAGGCGACTACGGCCTGATTTTCCGCCCCCGGCTGGACGATAATCAGATCCCGGTAAGCGATCGGATTCGGGCCGTAACCGCGCCCCATATGACCCGCGCCCATTTCCTCCATGAGATCGCGCCCCCAGAGGATCTGACCGGTGGTTTTATCCAAACAGCGCAAGCGAGCGGTGGAGCTGACCGCAAAAATCCGGTCGCCCGCCAAGACCGGAGTCACGATGGGCGGTCCCCCGAAATCCAGGATCATGTCCGGCGCCAACGGTGATTCGTATCGGGTCTCCCACACGGTTTCCCCGGAATCCGCGTCCAGACTCGCCACTACGTCGCGATCGCCGTCCCGGTATACCGAGTAGAGCTTCCCATCTTCGTACAGGATTCCGGAGTAACCGTCTCCGAAGGACCGACTCCATACGACGCGCGGGCCCTCCGGGCCCCACTCCGCAGCCAGCGGCCCCGATTCGACGCTGAAATTCCGGTTTGGCCCTCCCCACTGCTTCCAGTCGGCTGCCGTCAAGCTGGCAGTCAATCCCGCAGCCAGTAGCGCCAGATACGCCTTGCTCGTCATTTAAAGCTCCCTCCGCCCTGTGCAATTTCCTCGGATCGCGCCGGAAGTCCGGCTGTCGTTCCGCCTGCGAGCCCGGCTCCGTCGGCTCAGATCCGCTCGTTGCGGCGAAACATCTCGGTCATTAAACGTCTTTCTTACCGAACGCGTTCCCTGAAATGCGCCGCCGAGTCGATTTTTGCGCAATTTGACTTTCATCAGTCCGATTCAGCGCAAGCACGGGACAATCCGTTGCGCCCGTCACGAACGGTTGCAACAATTCCAAAGTGAAACTCAGTTGGAAAGCTTTTTTGAAAGGATCGCGCAAACTCTTTGCAGCGTCTCGATAATCTGTTTCCGATTCGGGCGGATTCGTGGAACAGGTCCGGAGACGCTGATGGCGTGAGTCGCGATTCCGTTTTCGTCCCGAATCGGCGCCGCCACGCAGCAGGCGCCGAGTTCCACTTCCTCGTCGTCGACGCTGTAGCCCTGCCGTCGAATTGCGGAAAATTCCTTGAGCAATTGAGTACGGGTGGTCAATGTGTTGGAGGTCAGCGCAGTCAGCTCAGTTTGCTCAAAGAGTTGCTGCAGAACAGGCCCAGGGAGGAAAGCGGCGATAGCCTTTCCGACGGCAGCCGCATGGAACGGGAACCTGGATCCTACCTGTCCAGTCATCCGAAAGGATTGAGGGCTTTCCAGAATGTCGAGGTAAACGAAGTCTCCGCTTCTAAAGGCAGCCAGATTCACCGTTTCTTGAAACCTGTCCAGGATTTCACTAAGGAATGGCCTGGCGATGGCGATAATGTCCCTGTTGGAACGGATCCGTTCGGCGATCTCCGTCAACCTTCCACCGATAAGGTAGCGCGCCTGCTTTCCCGTTCGCTCCTTTCTGGTGATATAACCCAATTGACAGAGAGTGTATAGGATTCGGAAGGCGGACGACTTATGGACTTGCGTGTTCTGGCAGATCTCCTGCAGGCTCAACTCCGCATCTGCGTCTTTAAAGCACTCCAGAATGCAAATGGCATGCCCGACCATCGGCACCCAGTAGGCAGACTCCCGCTCGTTTTCGGTTCTCTTTTTCGCTTCTGCCATCGCTGTCGTCAATCTGGCGCCCTGCTGCATGGTTGGAAACTCCATCGGAATCCCTTTCGCCCTAGATGTCACCGCAAGACAACTCGCCGCTGACGCCGACAGGATCGGTTGCCGCTGGAAGCCGGTGTGGAACACCTACAATCACGTCGGTCTAAGGATACCTGAGCGCCGGGGGAGGCGCGAATTTTCTTGAAGATATTTCAATAGAAAAACTGTATTTTTTCTATTGACACAGTTTTAAGATCGATATAGACTGTCCGCGTACCATCAGAGTTGAGAGGAAACGGGTGAATCAATGGGTACCTCGTTGTTCGCTCGAGTGGGGCTCCCTCTTCGCTTGGAAGGCGCATGCAATTTAACTTCACCAAGATTCGCCTTTCAAGCGAAGAGGATGCAGTTCTCATGAGTCGCGTACCGCGAGGCTGCGAGGGTGTGGGCTCGGTTCGCACTTGCGGTTGAGCCGGAAAGGCAGTCCACCTCACTCGCGACCCCCAAACAATCTCTCAGGAGGGGCTTGATATGCTGCGCTTACGTGTTTTCGCGATGTTTCTGGTCGGATTGGCGGTGTGCTGGACGTCTGTCAGCGCGCAAAACTACGGCGAGTTCACCGGCGTCGTACGAGATTCGACCGGGGGAGTGCTGCCGGGCGTTTCGGTGACGATTACGAATCCGGCGACGGGGTTTGCTCGAAGCGTCGTCACCAATGACACCGGCAACTACCGCGTTCCCTTTCTCAGCCCCGGAGTTTACGACCTGCAGGCTGAGTTGCCGGGATTCAGCACCGCAAGCCGCAGTCGGGTGACCTTGCAGGTCGGAGATGTTCTGCGAATCGATTTCGAGCTGCAAGTGGGCGAAATGAGTGAGATCATCGAGGTCGCCGGTCAGACGCCGCTGATTAACGTGGAAAGCGCGGAATTGGGTACGGTCATCGAGATGAAGCGGATCGTGGAGCTTCCTCTGGACGGGAGGAACTACACTTCGCTGATCACGCTCAGCCCGAACGTCTCAGCCGAAGGAGGCTCTGGTGGCTTTACTTCCAGCAGGCAAGGCGGCGAGCGGGGCAACCAGGTGATTTCCGTGGCGGGTCAGCGTATTCAATTCACCCGGTATACGCTGGACGGCGTCGAAAACACCGACGTGAACTTCAATTCGTGGATCATTCGCCCTTCCATTGACGCCTTGCAGGAGTTCAAGGTTCTGACGGGGGTCTACTCCGCAGAGTACGGCGCCGCGACGTCGCAAGTCAGCGTCAATACGCGGTCGGGTACGAACTCTTTTAACGGAACTCTCTTCCATTTTCATCGCAATTCAGCGCTGGACGCCAAAGAGTGGCTGCAGGAGGGGGAAAAGAACCCGTTCCGCCGCAATCAATTCGGCTATACGTTCGGCGGACCGGTGATGCGCGACAAGCTTTTCTTTCTCTCTAATATGGAGCTTTTGCGCGACCGGAACACTTTTCAGAGGACAGCCAATGTCGCCACAATGGCGATGCGGGCGGGCGACTTTTCGGCCGTAAACCGCGCCATCTTCGATCCTGACACGCGCGTCTTCGCGATCGGGCCCACCGGTGCCGAGATCGCCGTTTCCGCAACTCAGTTTCCCAACAATCGGATTCCGGACGGGCGCATCCACCCGATCGCACGGCAGTTGTTGACGTTTTATCCGGAACCCACCGTTCCCGGCGACAACACCTTTCAGAACTACGTCCGTCAGGTGCCTCGAATCCTGGACCACAATCAGTTCACGCAGCGCATCGACTATGTCGCCAGCGAGCGATCCTCCTGGAACGGCCGGTTTAGCTGGGGCGACGAGCTGTTGACAGACGTGGCGACGTTTCCGAATCAGGTGGGGAGCGTGGACACCCGCGTGTACCAGTTCGTGCTTTCCAACATCCGCAACTTCGGCACGTCCACAGTGATGGAAAGCCGCGCCGGCTACAATCAATTCCAGAACGATCGCATCGGCCACCACGCCTTCACCAGGAATGTGAGCGAGGAGCTGGGCATTATCGGGTTGCCCGCCCCCATCGAAGCGGCCTGGGGCGCTCCGCAGATCAGCCTGGGGGACGGGGTCAGCGGATTTGCGGAAACGAACGTCGGCCCCTACATCAATCGCAATCACAGCTTCCATTTCAAGAACACGCTCAGCGTGATCCGGGGACAGCACTCTTTCAAATTTGGCGCTGAGTATCGCCGTGACCGATACAACCAGACCGGAAACGACCTGCCGCGAGGCGTGTTTGGATTCGCGTCTCCGCAAACGGCGGATCCTGCAAACAGGCAGACAACCGGACACGCGTTCGCGAGCTTCCTGCTCGGACATGTCGATGTCGCGCAAAGCGCGCTTGGCATGCCGACTGCGATGCTGCGGCGCAACGTCTTCGCCCTCTTTTTCGAGGATACATGGAGGCTGGCTCCGAAGCTGACGGTGAATCTGGGGCTGCGATATGAGAACTGGAGGCCTTTTCACGACAAGTACGGCGCCATCGTCAACTATCAGGTCTTTGATTCGGGCGTCATCGTCGGGCCCGATAAACGGGCCGTGCTGGCGCCGCAAACCCAAGTGCCGCTTCTGGTTCGTCCGGGCGTATCGGATTTCTACCAAGGGTCGCTGATCCGCTATCCGGACGATGTTCCCTTTGAAGCCAGCGATCGGCTGGGACGGGGCGGGATTTTTCCCGATAACAACGACTTCGCGCCTCGGCTGGGCATTGCGTACAGTCCGAATCGGCAGTGGTCTTTTCGCACCGGCATCGGAGTCTTTTACACGCAAGACATCGGTCAGGCCCGGTTCGATATGGTTCGCAACCTCTCCGGCCGTACGTTCTTCTTTTCCAGCCAGGAGCGTCCCAACTCGCCGCTGGACGATCCGTGGCGTTTCGACGTGCCGCTGGCCGGCTGTTCGAATTGGGACGGCTTCTGCTCTCCAGCATCGACGCAGGTGATGGGCAACGATCCCTTCCGACGGACTCCTTACGTCGTGCAGTGGCTATTTAATATCCAGCACGAACTGACTTCCGGCTCCTCGGTGGAAGTCGGTTACATGGGGAACTCCGGTTCCAAGCTGGAACGCATCCGGAGCTACAATGAACCGGTGCCCAGAACCGGGTTGGACGACGGGCGCTCGATTGAAGCCCGACGGCCCTGGCCGATGTTCGGACGACTGCATTTTCTGGACGGTTCCATCAATTCCAATTACCACGCCGGGAACTTCAAGTTTCAACGTAGGTACTCAGGCGGCCTCACCTATCTTCTCGGGTTCACATGGTCGAAGTCGATCGACAACGGAAGCGCGATCCGCAATCAGGAGGGCGACTGGCTTCTGGCCATCAACGGGTACGATTTCAGTGCGGAGCGAGGACTGTCAAACTTCCATGTGGGCAAGCGATTCGTTGGGTCTATTATGTACGAGCTGCCGTTTGGAGTAGGGCAGAGATTCGGAAACTCTCCAGGAATCTTGAACGCCATTATAGGCGGATGGCAAGTTAGCAGCATCATTACACTGGCGGATGGAACCCCGATTTCGTTATCCAGCATCGGCGACACCAACGGCACTCAATGGGGGAATCGGCCGCATGCGATCAGCGGGGCCGATCCGCACCCGAAAAATCCGACGGTCGACAAGTTCTGGAATATCGAAGCCTTCGACGCGTTCAATCCGAATCTGTTTTACGAATACGGTTCGGCCGGACGGAACACGCTCAGGGGGCCCAGCTTCAAGGGCTGGGACTTTTCCATGATCAAGAACTTCGCTATTCGGGAATCTCACTCGCTGCAGTTCCGATTTGAGGCGTTCAATTTCCCGAATCACCCGAACTGGAACGTGCCTGCGCAAAACGCCCGAGTTTCCTCGACCTTCGGCCGTATCACTTCGGCAAAGTCGATGCGGTCGCTCCAATTCGGTTTGAAGTACTCGTTCTAGGCTGAGACGGTGGCCGCGAACATGCAGCGCGAACCAAACGCCCAAAAAAAAGAAGGGAGCAGATAGAATGGCGCGAGTTTGCCAAGTAGTCCTTGTATTGATCTTTGCTTCGATTCCGAGTTTGAGCGCTCAGATGTCAGGGTGGGGCAAGGACGAAGTCGTCAAGTACACGCCCAAGTGGCAGGGAGAGCGCTTTGAGGATGGCCGGCCTCGCGTACCGGACTCAGTCATCGACCGTCTGGAGAACGCCACGTCCGAAGAGGCTGCGTGGGGGCCATTGCGGCGCGAAGGCTATCTGCATCAGTGGGAGGGCGGATGGCAGATCCTGAACTCTCACAAGCGACTGGTCGGTCGGGTCTTTACGGCCAAATACATGCCGGGCCGCGAGGAGATCAGCACGATCATCGAGGCGGAGGCCCAGGCCAGGGGCGACTCGCAGAGCAACGTGCGGGTGATGGACCTTCTGCAACCGGGCGATGTCGTAATCGTCGATCACTACGCAAACATCGTGCATGGCGTGTTTACCGGAGACAATCTCGCCGCTGCGATTTACGCGCGCACCGGCAAGGGATACGTTAACAACGGAGGGATCCGGGACGTGGAGGGAACCGAGCCGCTCGGTTTTCCGATCTACTTTCGAGCTCCATTCCCGGGCACCTTTCCCGGCCGGATGCTGGTGGGAATCAACGTACCGATTCAGATTGGCGAGGTCACCGTCATGCCTGGAGACGTGGTCGTCGGCGACAAGGAAGGCCTAACTTTCATTCCGGCCCACCTGGCGGAAAAAGTTGCCGAACACCATGAAGCTACATCGCTGGTGGATGAATGGCGCAAGGAAAAATACCTTTCCAGCGGAGGTTCAATCAAGCCCAGCGAGCTCTACGGCCGCATCGCATTTCAAAATCCAGCCTACAGCCGCGAATGCTACGAATACGTCTCGAGAAAGTTTCGGGAGGAGGGCAAAACTCCTCCCGTCCCTTCCGAGGAAACCCCAATCTGTGGACTGCGCAGCAGGCAGTAGCCAGGAGAATTCTTTTAGATGGTCCGAGGCTTGGCTTTAGCCTGAAGCCGCAGAGTTTTGAAGAAAAGGAACAGGAGTAAAAATCAGATGAAAGTCCGCATGTTCGTTACCATGGTCGCCATTCTGATCGCGCAACCGCTTTACGCTCAGCTCGACGGTTGGGGTCGGGAAGAAATCATCAAGTACACACCGAACTGGACTGGGGAGCGATTTCCCGACGGAAGGCCTAAAGTTTCGGATGAAATTATCGATCGAATGAAGGCGATTCAGGTCACGACGGAGGAAGCCGCCTGGGGTCCGCTGCGCCTGATTCACGGATACGAGCACCAGTGGGAGGGAGACTGGCTGGTGCTCAATAGGGAAAAACGTCTCATCGGACGCGTATTCACCTGCCAATACATGCCCGGACGTCCCGAAATGGCGGAGGTTATTGAGAGCGAGGCTCGCGAGGCGGGTCTTTCGCAGCACAACGTGCGCGTAATGGATATGCTGCAGCCGGGCGACGTGATCGTCGCCGACATGGCCGGCGGCCGGATTCGCGACGGCGTGTTTGTCGGAGACAACCTGGCGGCGGCCATCATTGCTCGAACCGGGAACGGCTTCGTCATTTACGGCGCGCTTCGGGATCAGGAGGGAATCGAACCGCTGGGCTACCCCATATATGTTAAGGGAGTCTGGCCGGGCGTATTTGGAGACCTGATGCTGACCGGAATCAACGTGCCGATCCGGATTGGAGAGGTCACCGTCATGCCCGGAGACGTCGTCGTCGGAGACAGCGAAGGAGTGACCTTCATTCCGCCGCACGTGGCCGAAGACGTGGTGGACGTTTCCGAACTCTACACTTTCATTGACGAATGGCGCATCAACAAATACCTAAGTTCGGGCGGCAGGTACAAGCCCAGCGACCTGTATGGCCGCATCAGCATGCGGGATCTGGGCTATCAGCAGGAGTGCGAAGCCTATGTTCGTCAGAAACTGGCGGAGCGGGGCCTGAAGCCTCCTGAAGAGCGCCGCTTCTGGAGGGAGAGGGCCTATTCCGGAACAGGCTGTTTTCCCAGAGACTAAGCGATGTTTCCCCCCAAACGACGGCCGGTTTCATCTGTCGATTCCCTCCTCTGCGGGGGCTGGCGTAAGAGACAGCGACCCTGCCGATTCATCAGATGCATGGAGTTGATGATGAACGTAAAAAGACTTATGAAACCGGCCGTTCTGGCAAGCCTTGCGAGTTTCGCGCTGCTGGTGACGGGTTTTTCCCAGAGCGCGCCCAAGCCGCGAATCGCAATCGGGGGAATCAGTCACGAGAGCAACTCCTTTAACCCCGACGTCACAGGCCTGAGCGACTTTCGCCAGGAGGCTCCGGACGGCTCTCCGGAATGGTTCGAGCAGGCGGGCCGGGACCAGAGCGTCCGGAGCGGTGTGATCAAAGGCGCGGGGAGCTTCGGTCTGGAACTGATACCCACTTTCTTTGCCGGCGCCACTCCGAAGGGGCCGGTGACCTCAGAGGCCTTCGAAATGCTGACGGGCAAGCTGCTGGATCGTCTGTCCCAGGCTTCGAATCTGGATGGATTGATTCTGATCAATCATGGGGCCATGGTTTCGGAACGATACCTGCATGGCGATGCTGAGATCGTCCGCCGGATACGCGAGGCCTTCGGTCCCGACTTTCCGATTGTCGTGACCCACGACTTCCACGCCAATGTTTCGGAAGAAATCGTTCGCGATTCCAATGTGCTGATCACCTACAAGGAGAACCCGCACCTGGACACTTATGAAAGGGGATTGCAGGCGGCGGAGGTCATGTCGGGGATCGTTTCCGGCCGAGTCAGGCCCGTTCAGGTGGTCGTCAAGCCTCCCATGCTTTACAATATCGTTCACCAGAACACGTTCAACGGTCCGTTGACGCCGATCGTGCGGGAGAGCAGGAGACTCGAAGAGAACCCGAAGGTGCTTGCGGTCAGCGTTTCCGGCGGCTATCAGTACGCTGACGTCCCGGCGATGAGCCCCAGCGTCATCGTGGCGACCGATGGAGATCTCGAACTGGCTCGCCGCGAGGCCCGGAGGCTGGCCGACATGGTCTATGCGACGCGGGACCAGTTGGTTCTGGATTTGCCGAAACCGGCCGAAGCCGTCAGGCTCGCCATGGAGAGCGAGCATTTTCCCATCCTATTGATGGAGATGGCCGACAATATCGGCGGAGGCTCTTCCGGCGACGCCACCTTCATCCTGGAAGAGCTGATCCGGCAGCGAGCCCAGGGCTGGGTTATGGCGATGTACGACCGGGCAGCGACCGAAGAGGCTTTTCGAGTGGGAGTGGGCGGCGAATTCGATATGGAAGTGGGCGGAAAAACCGACGACCTGCACGGGAAGCCGGTGCGCGTTCGAGGACGCATCAAGTCGCTTCACGACGGAAACTATGTTGAGCCCGAAGTCAGACACGGAGGGCGGAGGTATATGAGTCTGGGACATTGCGCGGTTCTGGAGGTCGAGGGTTCGACGCCCGATCTGCCGAACCTGATTCTGCTGACCCAGCAGAGGACCAGTCCGAACAGCCTTCACCAGATCATCAGCGTGGGAATCTATCCGGAGCGGCAGCGGATTCTGGTCGCAAAAGGGGCGATCGCGCCCAGGGCGGCTTACGAGCCGATCGTGCACAAGATCATCAACGTCGATTCGCCGGGAACGACCGCGGTCAACCCCGCGTATTTCACTTACCGAAACGTTCGTAGACCGCTGTTTGGGCTGGACTAGCCCGAGCGCCGATCGCAGGGAGCGCAGTTTGAAATCCAGTTGGAGTCTTTCCAGCGAGCTGATGCAGCGGGCGAGACGCTCACTGGCGGGAGGAGTCAGCAGCCCTTTTCGTTCGAAGGCTCCCGTCCCATTGTTTTTCCGGGAGGGAGCGGGGCCGCGTCTGACCGACGTAGACGGCAACACTTACATCGACTACGGGCTGGCCTGGGGGCCGATGATCCTGGGCTACAGCCACCCTCGCGTCGTGGGGGCGATGCAGGAGCAGGCGGCCTTTCCCTTGACTTTTGGCGCACAGCACGAACTCGAGTTCGAAGTGGCGGAGCGGCTGCAGCGCGTGGTTCCCTGCGCCGAGCGCGTCATGTTCACCTCCAGCGGCAGCGAGGCGGTCCATTTGGCGATGCGGCTCAGCCGCGCCTTCACCGGCCGCAAGCTGATTTTGAAGTTCGAAGGGCATTACCACGGCTGGTTCGACTCGATTCTGGTCAGCTATCGGCCGGCCCCCCACGAGATTGGGACCTGCCGCAGGCCGAGGGCTCTGTTGGGATCGCGCGGGCAAACGGAGTCCACGCTGTCGGACGTAGTAGTCGCGCGATGGAACGATCTGGAAACGGTGGCTGAGATTTTCGAGGAGATGGGCGGCGACATCGCCGCTGTCATCATGGAGCCAGTTCTCTGCAACGGAGGAGGAATCCTACCGGAGCCTGGCTACCTGGAGGCGATTCGGGAGCTATGCTCCAGAAACGGGGCGCTGCTGATCTTCGATGAGATCATCACCGGTTTTCGATTGGAACTGGCGGGCGCACAGAAGTTCTACGGGGTCACCCCCGATCTGGCGACGTTTGGAAAGGCCGTTGCTGGCGGCGCCGCGCTCAGCGTCGTTGCCGGCCGCGCCGAAATACTGATGCAGGTGTACGATGGCGGAGTTGCTTTCGGCGGAACGTTCAACGGAGCGCCGCTTTCTCTGTGTGCCGCCAGGTGCGCCTTCGACGAGCTGTCTCAGGACGGCGGAGCGCCGCTGGAGCGCGCGAATCGGCTCGGAGAGGCCTTCGCCGAAGAGATCAGGGCGCTTGGTGCAAAGCATGGGCTTCCCCTTCTGGTCAGTGGCTTTGGAACTGCGTTCAGCCTTCACTTCACTGAGATGACCGCCCTGCGCGAGTATCGAGACACGCTGCACGATGATCGGGAACTTCTCAGACGATTCGTTGTTGGCTGCCTGGCCGAAGGCCAGCATTTCTTGCCCGACGGCCGCGTTTACCTTTCAGTGGTCCATGGAGAGAGAGAAATTCGGGAGTCGCTGGCGGCGATCGATCGCGTGTTCGACAGCCTCCGCTGATACCGAAAGCTCCCGATCCATGCGGAGATTCCTGAGAAACGTCATGTGTTCAGGCCCGTTCGAGCAGCCTCGCGGTCGAATTCAACCTCCGCTCAAGCCGATTCGCAGAGCGGTATCGAGAATCGGAGTCGCCGGTTCGCTGGCGCTGTGCCTCTTTGCAACCGCCTCCTGCCGCAGTCAGGGCGAGTACCCTCAGCAGCCGATCCTGCTGGTCTGCCCATGGGCGGTGGGCGGAGGAACCGACCGCCTTTCCCGCCAGATCGCCGCATACCTGGAAGAAGACCTCGGCGTGCCGGTCAACGTGATCAATAACACGGGCGGCGCCGGAGTGACCGGCCATAGCCGGGGGGCGCACAGCCGTCCCGACGGTTACACCGTCACGATGATGACCGTCGAGATAACCATGCTTCACTGGCGCGGCCTGACGGAGTTGACTTGGCGGGATTTCGAGCCCGTCGTCATGTTGAATCAGGATCCTTCCGCCTTGCTAATTCGATACGAGGACGATCGCTGGGAGGATCTGGAAGACCTGGTGGCGGAACTGCGTTCGGATCCTGGAAAATTGACGGCTTCCGGAACGGCCACAGGCGGCATCTGGCATTTGGCTCTGGCCGGGTGGCTCCACTCGATCGGGCTGGACGTGGACGCGATTCGGTGGGTTCCCATGCACGGCTCCGGACCTGCTCTGCAGGAGCTGCTGAGCGGCGGCCTCGATCTGGTATCCTGCAGCCTGCCCGAAGCCAGAATCCTTTTGGCCAACGAACAGGTTCGCGCACTTGGGGTGATGGCGCCCGAACGCTCGGAGGCCTTTCCGGACGTGCCGACGTTTGCGGAAATCGGCTACGACTGGTCGCTCGGAGCCTGGAGAGGGCTGGGCGTACCGCGCGGAACTCCCCGAGAGATCGTATCGAAGCTTGCCGAGTCCCTTGAAAGAATCCGCTCGGGCGAGACCCGAGTCTCCGGGCAGAGCTTCGTTGACTTCATGAATCGCGAGGGCTTTCATCTGTATTGGATGGGGCCCGCGGATTTCGCCGGGTTGCTGGACAGAATCGACAGCCAGCTCGGGCAGTTGCTGACGCAACCCGAGTTTTCAGGATTGGATGAAGGCCGCTTTCGGCCCATGGACTTCCCCTTGATCATCGGCGGATTCCTCGGTTTGTTTCTGTTGCTGATCATTGTGAAAAAGCCTATCGAGGAAGATGACGTCACTCCGCTTGAAGCCTTCTCTTCAAAAGGCCTCGTGTTTGCGCTGAGTCTGATCGGGGGAGTAGCCTCCTATGTTTTCCTCGCGGAAACGCTGGGCTTCATTTTGACGTGCTCCGCCATAGTCTTCACGCTGCTGGTCCTGTACGGCAATCGGATCTGGACGAGCGCGCTCGTGACGGCGCTCCTGGCGCCCGGAGTTTACGAGCTGTTTGCGAATCTGCTGCGAGTGCCTCTTCCCCGCGGAATTCTGGGATGGTGACGTGAACGAACCCATCATCGAAGCCATCTTTCAGGTGCTGCAATGGAAAGTGCTGATAATTATTGTCATCGCGGCGGCCTACGGGCTGTTCATGGGCGCCGTCCCTGGACTGACGGCCACCATGGCGGTGGCGCTTCTGATTCCGTTTACTTTTTTTCTGGACAACACTTCGGCGCTGGCCGCCATCGTGACGCTGGCAGCATGCGCCATTTTCTCCGGAGACATCCCGGCCACGCTTTTGAGGATTCCCGGAACCCCGTCCTCAGCCGCCTATGTCGATGACGCTTACGCCCTGACTCAGCAGGGGAAGCCGGAAAGAGCGCTTCAGGTTGCGCTGCTGTTCAGCGTGGCGGGCGGGCTCTTCGGAACGTTGGTTCTGATGACGGCAGCGCCATGGCTGGCCAGGATCGCCTTTCAATTCACCACTTACGAGTATTTCTGGCTGATGGTCATGGGGCTGAGCTGCGCGGTCGTAGTCTCGCGCGGCCCCCTTTCGAAAGGGTTTCTGGCGTTGATGGCGGGTCTCCTGCTGTCCACGGTCGGTCTGAGCGAAGTGCACGGGGAGCCCCGGTTCACTTTTGGCAGAGATGAACTCATTGCGGGAGTTAATTTTATCCCCGCCATGATCGGCCTTTTCGGATTTTCGGAACTCCTGCGCAACGCGTTTCGACTGAGGGATCCCGCCTGGGCGAAAGAAGGGGGGCTCGACGCCTCTCAGCGAGGCTTCTCAGGCGTAGCTTCAGACGCCGAGCAACTCCCTGTGCTGCGGCTGTTGTGGAAACGAAAAGGACACGCTCTGCGTTCCAGCTCCATCGGGTCTCTCGTCGGAATGCTGCCGGGTGCCGGCGCAGACATCGGAGCCTGGATTTCTTACGGCTTTTCGAAGCGCCTTTCGAAGCGTCCGGAAGAATACGGACGAGGGTCGCTGGAAGGAATCGGGGACGCCACCAGCGCCAACAATTCGTCGCTGGCCGGCGCCTGGATCCCGGCTCTTGTGTTCGGAATTCCGGGCGACTCAATTACGGCAATTGTAATCGGCGTTCTGCTGATGAAGAATATTTCCCCCGGCCCGCAGATCTTCACGGATCCAGTTCAGTCGGTCCTGCTTTACAGCATATTCCTCACTTTTCTGCTGGCCAATCTGATTCTGATTCCATTAGGTCTGATAGCCATTCGAGCCGGAAGCCTGCTGGTGAGAATTCCGAGGAGCATTCTTCTTCCAGTCATTCTGGTCTTTTGCGTCGTGGGCTCCTACGCCATCGCCGGCAGTTATTTCGACGTGGGCGTCATGCTGGCGATGGGAGTCCTGGGCTTCGCCTTCGAGCGAAATCGGATTCCTCTCGGCCCGGTGGTGCTGGGGATCATTCTGGGCGGCCGACTGGAGCAGACCTTCATTCAGAACCTGACCAAGTCCGATTCGCTGGCGGATTTTTTCAGCCGCCCGGCGTCCGCGATTCTGGCGGCTACCTGTCTGCTGCTTTGGCTGACTCCTTTTCTTCTGAGCCGATTCGGCCGCTCGGAGAAATCCGAAGGCTGAACGCATAGCGCACGGGCGTCCGGTTGTTTTTCTTTTTCGTCCCACCCCGACACCGCGCGCGGGGCTGACGCCCCAGCAAAACGAGACGTTGGTAGCCCGGATGGAAGGTCTCATGGCCGTCTATGCCCAGCCATATGATCGCCGGTACCCGGTCGTCTGTATGGATGAATCGTGCAAGCAGGCGGTCGGGGAGTTCCTGGAGCCAATTCCCGCCGCTGCGGGTCGACCGGAGCGCATCGATCACGAGGATGTACGTCGGGGTGAAACGGCCCTCTTTCTGGAAGGGGAACCGTTGACGGGCCTGTGCCATATCCAGGTCAGCTTGCGTCGCAGCAAGAACGACTGGGCGCACTGGATCGAGGAGCGC
>CAZAEY010000011.1:0-44511 GCA_964484155.1 uncultured Acidobacteriota bacterium | reverse complement strand
GAGTCCGGTCGACGCCTTGCGCCGGAGACCTGAACCGTGATATACGGAAACCATACAAGACGACGGCAATTCGCATCGTCGTCTCCAAGATGCTTGAAACGCAAGAGTTATCGTCGCGCGATTGCGACGTCTTAAGCCTACGTCGAAGGTGAGTGCGGGCTTATCTGGAAACGAAATAAACAGTAGTTGAACTAAATCCGCCAAAGGCGGATTTAGTTCAACAGCGATTGGAGCCGACGGCGTCGAGCACCGTTGGCAGAATTCGCGCAACGGGTCGCCGCAGCTCAATCGCACTCGTTCGGCGCCATCATCGAGGAGACGCGATTGACCTGTGACAAGCGAACCCGAAAGCAAGCCGCCGTCTTGGCATTCGCGTTGATTTTGGCCTTAATGATTGCGATGCCTGTCCCGGGAAGGGGGCAGGAGTCGCAGCCGACGGTTATCAGGGCCGGAGTCGTGATTGATGGGACCGGCAGCTCCCCGAGGGAGAATGTCGTAATCATCATTGGAGAAGGGCGCATCGTTGAAGTGCGCAGTGCCACGCAGGCGGATGTGGCGAACCCTGGTGCAATTGACCTCAGCGGCTTCCACGTTCTCCCGGGATTGATCGACGTTCACGCTCATCTCACCATGAGCCACGATCCGGATCTTGACTACGGCGAGCTCTCGGCGCCGACGAGCGGGATTCTCGGTGTGATGCACGCCAAGCGGACCTTGATGGCCGGGTTTACGACCGTGCGCGACCCTGCCGGCCCTTACTACGCAGATGTCGCCTTGAGGGACGCAATCGCTGCCGGTTGGGTCGATGGTCCGCGGATGTTCGTCAGCGGCCCCCTACTCACCATGACTGGCGGGCATGGCGCCGTTGGAAACTGGGCGCCACCGGAACTTAAGATCAAGAGCGCGGCCGTGTCTGTGGCCGACGGAGTGGACCAGATCCGAAGGGCGGTGCGGTTGCACCAGAAATACGGAGTAGACTTCATTAAGATCATCGCGACCGGCGGCATCTTCACCGATCGGTCCGATGCCGGAGCGGCTTCGTACACACGCAAAGAGATCGAGGCCGCCGTCGACGAGGCGCGCAAGCGTGGTCAACGGGTTGCAGCGCACGCCCATGGCCTCGAGGGCATCCGCAACGCAGTGCTTGCCGGTGTGCATTCCATCGAGCATGGAAGCTATCTGGACGCCGAGACGGCGACGCTCATGGCCGAGCGCGGTGTGTTCCTTGTTTCAGATGTGTATGCGGACGAGCACTCCCTGACGCATGGCGAGGCGCTGGGACTCGACCCCGCACATCTTGTCAAGGCCAGAGCAGTCAGCGGCCAGTTTCGTGAGAGCTTCAAGCTGGCACACGCGGCAGGCGTAAAGATTGCCTTCGGCACCGATGCGAGTGTGTTTCCCCACGGCGAGAATGCAAGGCAGTTCGCGCTCTATGTGGCGCTCGGCATGTCGCCGATGGAGGCACTGCAGAGTGCCACAGTGAATGCGGCCGAACTGATCGGGGTGAGTGAGGATGTTGGTACGATTGAAGCAGGCAAGCGCGCTGATCTGATCGCGGTCAAATCAAGTCCGCTTAACGATATCCGACAGCTGGAAGCCGTCCTTTTCGTGATGAAGGCTGGCGTAATCGTCAAGAACGAGACCGGGCGGTGATGTCGCCGAACAATAGCATGCAGTGGACAGCGCTGCGCGTCGCCGCTGATGCTGGGCGTCAGGCGGCGCTGGCGGCGACAGCGATAGCGAGAACACACGTGTCGAATGACGAGAACAAGGAGCTTGTGCTGCAATACTACGAGGAGGTCGCCAATCGGCGTGGAGAGTGCTAAGGAGCATATTCGGGGCGTTCGGCACACGCACCCAGATCTGCGCCTCACAGTAGAGCAGCAGATTGCAGAGGGAGAGTTGTTGTTACGCGAGTCACGATGCGCGGGACCCATCGTGGTGAATGGCAGGGCATCAAACCGACGGCAAAACCGGTCGAAGTGACTGTGGTGAACATTGACCGTGTCTTACGCGGGCAAATCTTCGAGCACCTTGGGGCAGCGAACCTTCTGGGTCCCCTCTTGGAGATCGGAGCTCTCGTAAGGAGCGGAGATTCGTGATTCGCCTGAAGCGCCGCCTAATGACGAAATGGAGCTGGATAGAGATATCGGCATTCTGCACGTGCCTTCTGGCGGCGTCGTTGTGCGTGTCGGCCCAAATCGATGAGCAGCGCGCGCGTGCCTACTTTGAGGAGGCAGCCACGCTCTGCGAGCGGGAGGGGAATCGTCTTTGGGGAATCTCTCTGTGCGGCCCCATGGTGTTCGCCGATTCAACGACGCAGTCGGTCGTGACGAACCAGTCTCCACCTGCAGCGACCTGGCCGCGGCTTCTGGGATTCGTCAACGCGCCCATTGAGTGGGGTGGAACTCGCTGGTCGGCGTACGTGTGGTCAATGATTCCCGAGAACGATCGCCAGGCCCGTGGGCGGCTGATGATGCACGAGCTTTTTCACCGGGTGCAACCCGAGTTGGGCTTGATGGTCGTTGGAGCTCCGAACGATCATCTCGATACGATGCGGGGACGCTATTGGCTGCGTCTCGAGTGGCGTGCCCTGGCACGCGCCCTCGAAGCGGCGGGACCGGAGCGTCTTGAAGCGGTGCGGGACGCCTTAGCGTTCCGGGAGGCGCGGCGCAGAATCTTTCCAGAGGCCGCGGAGAGCGAGCGGATGGACGAGCTTCGGGAAGGGCTCGCCCAGTACACGGGTACGGTCGTGGCGGCCGCGTCGCGCGGCGAGGCCATATCGGATGCAGTGCGCCAATTGGTGGATGCCGAAGATGCTCCGACGTTTGTCCGTACATTCGCCTATTCCTCTGGCACGGCATACGGCCTGCTTCTTGACAGGATGTCGCCGGGATGGACACGTACGATCACATCGAATGACGATCTAGGCATGCTCGTGATGAAGGCGGCGATGATCGAGCCGGCTGCGGATGCTGAAGAATCCGCGAGCCGGTATGGAGCTTCCGCGCTTCAACTCTTAGAAGAGCGGCGTGCCAGGGAACAAGAGGCGCGAGTTGCGGAATTGCGAACGCGCTTCGTGGACGGCCCGCAGCTGATCGTCCCCAGAGGCCGTGGTGCAATGCTCAATACGACTGGCGCGACGCCCATTCCTGGTGAAGGCACCGTGTTCTTTGAGTACCGAGTAACGGCAGCGTGGGGAAGCCTTGAATCAAGCGGCGTATTGGAGTCGGCCGATAGCGTGACGTTGAGGCTTCCCGCTCCGTTCCAAAGAGCGGACGACACGCTGACAGGCGAGGGATGGAGGATTACTCTGTCGCCCGGTTGGGTGGTGCGCGGGGGAAGTCGAGACGGTGACTTTGAGATCGTCCGTGACCGTGATTGAATTCCACCGCGTGCCAGATGTGACGTCAGCTTCTCGACGTTTTCGATGAGCAGCTAACATCACGCTGGAGCCGACGGGTCTCAGTGTGGCGTTGGGCGGACCAGAGGTTTGGATGCCTATGGTTTAATACTCGGACGATGGCGACGACGGGCGCCCCACAGTGCGCAAACGATTATTTCGTGCTCGTCGAACGTGTAATACAGATGGCAATCGATCTTATGGAGGTAAAGGCGGCAAAGGCCAGCAACACCAGCCTCTTCGTAAGATGTGCCCACTCCGGGGAGATATGCGAGAGTTCGGAGGGCGGTTTCCAGATCGGCCGCAATGAGCTCCGTCTGAACCCGATTTTCAAGCCACCAGGCTTTCTCACGCTCAAGGCGCCACTGTCCGGCGGCCGTCAACCGGCAGGCTAAATCCTTGCGGCCCTGATTCAGGCCGGACTTGCAGCCGTTGTGATCGGGACTTTGCAGCCTACGGCGTCTTCACAGGATCGGGAGGCCGAGACGGCAGCCGCATCGGATTCGCTTCCATCCGCTGCAGCACCTCCTGGATGCCGCGATCCAGCTGCGGGTCCCGGCCGGCGATCACCGAAGCGGGATCGTTGTCCACCTCGATATCCGGCGTCACGCCTTCGCCTTCGATGATCCAGCTGCCGTCGACATCGTTGGTTGCCTGCAGCGGAACGAAGACCTGACCTCCGTCGATCAGCGGCCCCCGCGAGGAAATTCCGACCACTCCGCCCCAGGTGCGCTTTCCGATCAACGGTCCCAGTCCGGCTTTGCGGAAGCGATGCGGGAAAATATCGCCGTCGGAAGCCGAGGTCTGATTGATCAAGCACACCATGTGGCCGTGAAAGACCGTATAGGGGTAGGTCATCGGGTGGTCGCTGGAGTACCCGAAGCGCGTGCCCAGCAGTTTTGCGCTCAAACGCGCCAGAATCCACTGCGAGACGTTTCCTCCCCCGTTGGAACGAACGTCGACGACCATCCCCTCCTTGCGGATTTGCGGGTAGTACCACTTGATGAACTCGTAGATTCCGTTGGCCGCCATGTCGGGAATGTGAATGTACCCAACCCTTCCGTTGGTTTGCTCGGAAACATAGTTGCGATTGCGCTCGACCCAGTCGCGATAGAGAAGGCCGGCTTCGCTCGTCACGGGGCGGTACTGCACTTGCCGGGCGCCTTCGCGAGTCGGTTCGGAGTTGAGCGTTAGCGTCACCGGGTCGGTCTTATGCTGCAGGAGCCGATACGGATTTTCGTCGCCGAAAAGCTCCTCGCCGTCGATCGCCAGCACGTAATCGCCCACGGATGCGTTCAGACCGACTTCGGCCAATGGCGAGCGATATTTTTCTTCTTCGCTGTCGCCTTTGAAGATCCGGCTGATGCGAAATCGGTTGGCGCCCTCGTCCAGCTCGAATCGAGCCCCTGGCAGCGCCACCCGGGGGCGTTCGGGAATCTCGAAGTCGCCCCCCGCTATATAGGCGTGTCCCACATTCAGCTCCGCAACCATTTCTCCCAATACGTAATTCAGATCCGAGCGATGCGCTATATGGGGCAGCCACTGCCGATACCTTTCGCCGATGGCTTCCCAGTCGTAGCCGTGCATGTTTTCAACGTAGAAGAAATCTCGATAGCGGCGCCACACTTCATTAAAGATCTGCTCCCATTCCTGTGCCGGGACTCGGTCGACCATCAGATTGGCGGTGGAGACCGTTTTCTTGTCCCTTCCGCCTCCGGCGACCGGGTACAATTGAAAGCTTTCCCCTTCCTGTGTCAAAACCTTCGTTCCGTCTCCGCTGACGGCCATTCCCGAAATTCCTTCGGCCAGCGTGGAGCTCTTGCGCTCCTTTAAATCAAAGACCTGCAGATTCGGTCGCTTGTCGCTGGAGCGCCCGTAGTAGGGAGCTCCCACGGTGACATACAGCAGGGTTCCTTTGCCATGGGCCAGCGCAGTAATGTTGTCCGGATCCACGGGAACCCGGACCACCCGATCCGAAAGCCCTTCAAAGTCGATGGAGACATCGACTCTTTTCGTCGAGGGCTTTTCATCCGACTTCGACTCCGACTCTTCGTCGGCATCCGTATCTTCGGCCTCCTCCGTCGACTCTTCAGTCTTGCTCTCGTCGATCTTTACCTCGTCGCTTTCGGGCGGAAAGGGATGCGGCCCATCCTTTTGGAGAGCCAAAGCGAAAATTCCTCTCTGGCGGTTTCCGGCGTAATTCCATTCAACTGTGGAAATCTGGGGCGCGAATTCGCGATCGGACAGGTAGTACAGATACTTTCCATCCGGATCCCAGACTGGGGTCTGCTCGTGAAAGTAGGAGCCGGTCACCCTGCGGACAACCTCTTCCTCGACCGACCAGATGTAGAGGCTCTGAAAGCCGCTGTGTTCGTTCATGGAAAACGCAAGCCATTTTCCGTCCGGGGACCAGCTGTAATCAAAAATCCCAATGAACTCGTCGCGGGCCACTTCCGTCACGGTGCGGTCTGCAACGTTGAGCGAGTACAGGTTGCCGTCCTTGTCTGAAAAAGCGAGGCGGGCGCCGTCCGGAGACCATTCCGGCGCGTACAGCATGGCCCGGAATCGGTCGGTCAAGCGCTCAGCTTCGCCGCGGCCGTCCTGATCGATCAGGTAAATCTGCTCTTCGCCGTCCGCATCGGAAATGAAGGCGATGCGGCGTCCGTCCGGAGACCATCTCGCGTGCTTGTCGTGAGCGTTGGAGGAATTGGTCAGGTTCCGGGTCGGCCCTTTTTCGATCGGCGCCGTAAAGACGTCGCCCCGCGCTACGAACAGCGCTCTTTCTCCGGCTGGCGACAGCCCAAACCCCTCAATATTCTTTTCCGCCGGGTATCGAGAAGACCGCATGGCGACCCCATCGTCGGGAACGAAAATCGAGACTTTCCGTTCCTGGCCGGCGCCGGTGTCGAACACGTGCAGCTCACCGTTCAGTTCGTAGACGATCTGACCTTTCTTGTCGGACGAAGGCCAGCGCACGTCCCACAGCGAACTATGAGTTTCCTGCCTCACTTCTTCCGACTCGACGTCGTACGAATACAGGTTCAGAATGCCGTCCCGGTCCGATGCAAAGTAAATGCGATTTCCGATCCACATCGGATCCCGCTCGCTGCGGCGAGAGTGTGCGACCGGAGTGGTTTCATGAGTCTGCAGGTCGAAAATGTAGAGATTTTGAGCCCAGCCGCCTTCGTAGCGCTTCCATGTGCGGAAGTCGCGAAACAGCGGAGAATAAACGATGCGATCGCCGTCCGGAGCATAGTCTCCGGCCCCGGAGGTCGGCATCGGCAGTTTTTCGGGAAGTCCTCCGGAGAAGGGCGCGCGATAAAGCGCCGTCAACGTGCGTCCGCCGTCAGCGTCTCTGAGGGAGCGAAACAGCACATAATCGCCGTCCGGGCTCCAACCGTAAACCTGATTGTCGTAGCCCCACCGGGGCGCCAACGGGCCTCGGGCGGGATAATACGTCAGTTGCCGGGGGATTCCTCCCGTCGACGGCACGACGTAGACCTGCTCGTCGCCGTCGTACTGTCCGGTGAACGCGATCCACTGTCCGTCAGGCGAGAACTTCGCGAACAGCTCCTTGCCGGGATGAGCGGTCAAGCGCGTGGCCGCGCCTCCGTCCGTGGACGCAGTCCACAGGTCGCCCGCATAACTGAATACAATGCGATTTTCATAGATGTCCGGAAACCGCAGCAGCTTGGTTTGCGCTGGAAGAACGGCGACGGCCGTAAGCCACACGGTCAGGAGGGCGACGGACTTAAGGATGATTCTCATGGGCGACTCCTTGATCTCAGGGTTGAATGCGGACCGCAATCCGAAAAACAGAACACTTGTATCACCGAAACGCCTTCTCTCCAAGTGGAGCTTACGCCTTCGGCTCATCCCCGGTCGGGCGCAGATCGCTCTGTTGCCCGACCCATCAGGACTTTTCCCACGGGCTGTTAAGGCTTGCGCCAGCGCAAATCAGAATCCAGCCACCGACGCGCAGCGAGTGTCGAGCCGGTCGAGCCCGAGTCGACGACAATGCTCCCGAGCCGCCGCCAGCTCCGAAGAGTGCGGTCTCCGACAGAGTTCCGGAAAACGCTCTTCGTCCACCTTGCCGGCGGGAAAGTACTGATCCATCACATTGACGTAGGCGTCAGGCCCGAGTTCGCTGCGAACCCATTCCAGGATGGCGAAGGTTTCCTCCAAGGCTCCCGGCATCACGAGATGTCGCAGCAAGACGCCCCGTTTGGCCAGTCCCCGCTCGTCCAACTGGAGAGGCCCCACCTGTCTTTGCATCTCGCGAATCGCTCGGCGGGCCAGTTCCGGGTAATTTTCCGCCTTCAAATATCTTTTGCTCGATTCGGACGTCCAGTATTTGAAATCGGGCATGTAGACGTCAACAATCCCTTCCATCAGTTGGATGCTGTGCAGCGAATCGTAGGCGCTCGTATTGTAGACGACCGGAAGTCGAAGTCCCTGGCGGACGGCGACCGCCAGAGCCTCCACCACTTGCGGAACGACGTGCTCGGGCGTGACGAAATTGATGTTGTGGCATCCCCGCCGCTGAAGCTGAAGCATCATCCGCGCGATTTCCTCAGGCGTCGAACCTTGCGCGGCCCGACCCGGGGGCACGGCCTGGCTGATGTCGTAATTCTGACAAAACACGCACCGAAGATTGCAGTGCGAGAAGAAGATGGTGCCCGAGCCGTTCCATCCGCGCAGGCAGTCCTCCTCTCCGAAATGGGGAAAGAAGCTTCCGACGACGGCGAATCGGCCCGTCTTACAAGCCGACCATTTGTCCTCCATCCGATTCACCCCGCAATCGCGAGGGCAGGCCCGGCAGTCTTCCAATTCCTGAAGCGCCGCCTCCACCCGGCCCTTCCAGTCCGCTGCCGTGAGCTTCAAATAGGCAGGATAAACTTCCGAAAAACCGTTCATCGAATCACCCTTAGACTACCATATCGATGGGCTGTTCTGATGCTTCAAAAAGTCCTTCCAGGAAAGGATTGAATCGCCCAGACCCATTCGGAATAGGCAGGCCTTTGTGATAAGTATTTAGGAGAACGGGTTGGAGGAAAGCGGCGGCCAGCAGCGCTGAAATTTTGCATGAATTGCGTGAAACCGATTGACTTTTCACCTGCTTCCAGCGTATGAACGAGATGGGGATGGCGTCGTTTCATCGACGTCGAGACTCCGGCCGTAAGCGTCCCTTGGCGAATTGCAGGACCGATTCGGATCCCGTTCAGACGGGGCGATGAAGGCGGCTAAGCCCGCTTCGTTGAGCCTCTTCGTTCAATATGAGAGAATGACAGCCTCGAACTGAGAAAGGAGCACCCTTATGAGCACGCCCTTACGCGAACCTTCAGCCAACGGTGCAGAAGAGTTTCGAATCGATCCTTCGCTCCACAGCAAGCTGATGGGCGGCGAGATCCGCTCGAAACTTCGCCCCAACGGGGAACCCTTGAAGCTGCCCGACCCGATCTTTCCCCAAAGGCCGGAAGCGACACAGAAGGAAATGGATGATTCCGAGTTCTGGAAATTCAACGGGTGGAGAGCATGGAAAGCATGGGGCGTTCCCTACTTTCAGTCTCGATGGCACAGCAAGCAGTTGCGGCCGATCGTGGCTTATCTGTTCACCGAGTACAAATGCAATCTCGACTGCCACTACTGCTGGGCCTACAACAATGCCATCAAGGGAATGACCGAAGACACCGCTCGTCGCTCCATCGACTGGCTGGAGTCGATCGGTTGCCGGGTCCTGGCACTCATGGGCGGCGAGCCGCTGGTGCGGTGGCCGTTCGTGCACAAAGTGACCGATTACGCCGCAAAGAAGGGATTTTTCGTTTATCTGGCCACCAACGGTCGACAGCTTCGTCCAAAAGTCATGGACCGCCTGGGAGATTCCGGGATATCCGTCATCAATCTGGCCATCGACAGCATCGAAGAGCGGCCGGAGCTTCCGAAGGCGCTCGTTCCGATTCGAGAGAATTTCGAATACATGGTCAAGATGCAGCGGTACTACGGGTACAGCTCCTTTATCAACATCAACATCACGCGCATCAACCTGGAAGACGTCAAGCAGTTGACTGAGGTCGGCCGAGAATACGGCATCGCCACCGATTACCACATCAACGAATCTCCGATGATCGAGCAGGAGCATTTCAAGCACAAGGAAGGGAATAACACGTTCATCATGCCGGAGGATTACGAGCGGGTCGACGAAGTCATCGACTGGCTGATCGAAAAGGCGAAGTCGGGTTATAAAATGGCGAATCCGATCGATCAACTGCAGAACATGAAGCGAATGATGCGCGGCGACATCGACCCTTGGAACTGCCGGGCGGGCCACAACACCCTGATCATCCGCGAAGACGGCTCCCTGGCGCCCTGCTTCCCGATGTATTCGGCCACCATGGATTGGGGAGTAGCCGAAGAGCCGAAATTCAATCTGGTGCAGTTGGATGAAATGAAGCAAGAGTGCACCAAGCACTGCTATTCAACGCTGAACTCCATCGTGGGACACTGCTACGACAACACGCGAGTCTTCAAGTGGATGGCTAAGCAGGCCAAGAACCGCTTCCGAGGCGTCACCGGCAGCTTTTAAGGCAAACCGTCCGCCGCGCGCTCCTGATGCGCGGCGGACTATCCCTCTCTCCATTTCAGTTGTCTGTCGAGCCGCAGCTAGACTGTAGCTGGATCCTTGACTCACGACACCCGCCCTGCGCCTGCCCAGACAATTTCGTTCGACCCGGAAATTGGGTGATATCACCCAATTTCCGGGTCAATTGGCTCCAGCGCACCCATTTTGACGAACTCGCAAAAATTGGCTTTAGACCGGAATTTCCGCCTTGGAGGACGCAAAAGTGTCCTGCAGCGAAAAGTGTCGTCCGCTCTGGGAAGGTGACGGAGCGGAACTTACGCTTCTGGAGATCGTCCTGTCCCGATTCGTTCCCAACGTTCTTTGTTGATCAGGAGGCGCGTCACTGGCATGCCGCTTGCAGCCTCAAGTAAACGAATATGGAAAATCAGACCTGGAGAACGGTTGACGGAAACGAAGCGGCGGCCTCCATCGCGTATCAAACCAGCGAGGTGATTTCGATCTATCCGATCACGCCTGCGTCCCCGATGGGCGAATGGGCCGACCAATGGGCTGCGGCTTTGGAGCGGAATCTGTGGGATACAGTTCCTGTGATTCAGGAAATGCAGAGCGAAGGCGGAGCTGCCGGGGTCGTCCACGGAGCCCTGCAGGCCGGATCGCTGGCGACGACTTTCACCTCCTCGCAGGGGCTGCTGCTGATGCTTCCGAACATGTTCAAGATTGCTGGGGAGCTGACGCCGGCTGTGATTCACGTCGCCGCGCGGTCCATCGCTTCCCACGCGCTCTCGATATTCGGCGACCACAGTGATGTCATGGCGGCCCGCGCCACGGGATTCGGAATGCTTTGTTCGGCGACGGTCCAAGAGACGCAGGACTTCGCTCTGATCGCGCTGGCGGCGACTCTGGAAACCAGAGTCCCGTTTGTGCACTTTTTCGACGGTTTTCGCACGTCCCACGAGATCGCCAAGATCGAATCGCTGTCGAAGCGGCAAATTGTGGAAATGATCGGCGAAGACGGGATTCGCGCGCATCGCCTCCGGGCCCTGACTCCCGATCGTCCTGTGGTCAGGGGCACGGCCCAGAATCCTGACGTATTCTTTCAGGCAAGGGAAGCCGCCAACCCCTACTACAAGGCGTGTCCGGATCGAGTGCAGCGGATCATGATTCGATTCCATGCGCTGACGGGGCGATCATACCGGCTGTTCGACTACTTCGGCTCTGAGGACGCAGAGAGCGTTCTGGTGTTGATGGGGTCCGGCGCCGAAACGGCGACTGAGACCGTCGAGTACTTGAATCGCAAGGGATCGAAATTCGGCGTGATCCAGGTTCGGCTTTTCCGCCCATTTTGCAAACGGGCGCTGCTCGGTTCGTTGCCGACGTCGGTTCGGAGGATTGCGGTCCTGGATCGAACCAAGGAACCCGGAAGCCCCGGGGAGCCGCTTTATCTGGACGTCCAGTCCGCGGTGGCCGAAGCCTTTTCAACGGGACAGCGCAAATCCTTTCCCCGCGTCATTGGAGGACGTTACGGGTTGTCTTCCAAGGAGTTCACGCCGGCGATGGTGAAAGCCGTCTTTGAGGAACTGGAGCGGGAGAATCCTCGAAATCCATTCACCGTCGGTATCCGAGACGATGTCGGCGGGACGAGTCTGGAAACGGATTCGGATTTCAGCATCGAAGCCGCCTCAACCAGGCGAGCCGTGTTCTGGGGACTGGGCGCGGATGGCACCGTCAGCGCCAACAAGAATTCCATCAAGATTATCGGTGATATGCCCGGATGGTTCGCGCAGGGGTACTTTGTCTACGACTCCAAGAAATCGGGATCCGTGACCGTTTCCCATTTGCGTTTCGGTCCCGCTCCGATCCGGGCGCCGTACCTGATCGAGCGACCCGATTTCGTAGCCTGCCACCAGTTTCAGTTCTTGAGCAGACACGACATTCTGGAGGGGATAAGGGAGGAGGGCGTCCTGTTGATCAATTCTCCTTATCCGAAAGAGGAGTTGTGGCGACGCGTGCCTGAATCCGTTCAGAAAAAGATCCGTCGCAAGCGACTCAAGGTCTTCGCCGTCGACGCCTATGCGCTCGCCGGCGAGTGCGGACTGGGCCGTCGCATCAACACTATCATGCAGACGTGCTTCTTTCGCCTTGCCGGAATCGTGGAGGAGGAAGCGGCATTGGAGGCCATTCAGGAGTCCGTTCGACGGACCTATGGCAAATTGGGAGAGGAAATTGTAAAGCGAAACCTGCGCGCCGTGGGACTGGCCGCAGAGAGGCTCTTTGAATTGCCGCAGCCGGCTGAGATCGGGTCGGACGCGGATCTGGACCTCCCGATCTTTGACGAGGCGCCTGAATTCGTCCGCAACGTCACCTGCCCGATGATCCTCGGAAAAGGGGATCAGCTGCCGGTCAGCCTGATGCCTGTCGACGGAACCTTTCCCGTCGGAACCACCCGATGGGAGAAGAGAAACATCACTCAGGAGATTCCGGTCTGGGATCCGGAGATCTGCATTCAATGCAACAAGTGCGTGCTGGTCTGCCCGCACTCGGTGATTCGAGCCAAGGTGCTGGATCCTTCTCTGACGGAGGGCGCCCCGCCGCAGTTCACGGCGGTGAAGGCCAGGGACCGCGAATGGGAGGGAATGCTCTATACGCTGCAGACGGCTCCGGAAGACTGCACGGGCTGCAGACTCTGCGTAGAAGTCTGCCCGGTTCGGGACAAGCGGAGACCCCAGTTGAAGGCCCTGAACATGGCGCCTCAAGAGCCTTTGCGGGCGTCTCAGCGAGAAAACTGGGAGTTTTTCCTGACAATTCCGGAAGTGGATCGCCGCCTGGTTCGCATGGGCCAGGTGCGACAGAGTCAGTTGCTGGAACCGCTGTTTGAATTCTCCGGGGCCTGTTCGGGCTGCGGCGAAACTCCGTATCTGAAGCTGATGTCGCAACTTTTCGGAGATCGGGCTCTGGTGGCCAACGCCACAGGCTGCTCATCGATCTATGGGGGAAATCTGCCCACGACGCCATGGACGAAGAATCGGGAGGGAAGAGGGCCGGCGTGGTCCAATTCCCTGTTTGAAGACAATGCGGAGTTCGGCCTGGGAATGCGCCTTGCCGTGGATCAGCACCGCGCGATGGCCGAGGATCTGCTGCGCGCTCTTGGAAGCGACCTGGACCAGGAGATGGTCGCCGCCCTCCTGTCGAACACCCAGAAGAGCGAAGCCGACGTCTACGAGCAGCGTAAAGCGGTCGAGAAGCTCAAAGAGCGCCTGGCCGAAGTCGACGACCCTGCGGCGCGCAGGCTCGAGGACTTGGCCGACTACCTGGTCAAGAAATGCGTGTGGATCGTTGGCGGTGACGGTTGGGCATACGACATCGGTTTCGGCGGCTTGGACCACGTGCTGTCTTCGGGGCGCAATGTGAACCTTCTGGTTCTGGACACGGAGGTCTATTCGAACACGGGCGGACAGATGTCAAAGGCTACTCCTCGCGGAGCCGTAGCCAAGTTCGCCGACGGCGGGAAAGCTCTCGCGAAGAAGGATCTGGGGTTGATCGCCATGGCCACCGGAAATGTCTATGTAGCCAGCGTGGCTTTCGGGGCCAAGGACGAACACACCGTCAAAGCGTTCCTGGAAGCCGAAGCCTACGACGGACCCTCGCTGATTCTTGCTTACAGCCACTGCATCGCGCACGGGATCGACATGGAGCGGGCCCTGGTGAGTCAGAAGGCCGCGGTCGATTCGGGCTACTGGCCTCTGTTTCGGTTCCATCCCGAGCGGATGCGGCAGGGCGAAAACCCCCTGCAACTGGATTCGCGGGCCGGAAAGGTGCCGGTCAAGGCGTACACGGAGCTTGAAAATCGATTCCGAGTCCTTCATCGCAGCCATCCGAAAAGGGCCATGGCTTTGCAGGCCGAACTGCAGAGAGACGTTGAGCGGCGATTCGCTTTATACGAGCACCTGTCGAAACTGTCGGTCGGCGTCAACGGGCCAAAGGAGGCCGAAGGAGCGGAAATCCCTGCGGCGGAGGCTGGACGATGAACCTTACCACCACCTACCTTGGAATGACGTTGAAAAATCCTCTGGTGGCCTCCGCTTCTCCGCTTTCAGAGAGCGTTGCCAGTTTGAGAAGACTGGAAGACGCCGGCATTTCGGCCGTCGTGCACTATTCTCTCTTCGAGGAGGAGCTGACCGGAGAAGCCCTGGAGCTGGATCGCTTTCTCTCCACCGGGGAGGAAAGCTACGCCGAGGCCCTTTCGTTTACGCCCGAGCCCGCCTGCCTGACCATGGGGCCGGAAGAGTATCTGCAGCGGATCGCCCTGGCAAAGGAGGCTCTGGACATCCCGGTCATCGGAAGTCTGAATGGATTCACCACCGGAGGCTGGCTTCAGTACGCGCGATTGATTCAAGAGGCCGGCGCCGACGCTCTGGAGCTGAACGTCTACTGGATTCCAACCGATCCGGCCGTCGACGGCGCGGCGGTCGAACGCAATTATTTAGAAATCGTACGGACCGTGAAGGAATCACTGACCATTCCGGTGGCCGTCAAATTGAGTCCTTATTTCAGCGCGTTTGCAAATTTCGCATCAAAACTGGATTCCCTCGGCGCCGACGGCCTGGTCTTGTTCAATCGCTTCTATCAGCCGGACATCGATCTGGATCAGCTGCGGGTTCGCCCCAATCTCATTCTGAGCACTCCGGAAGCGGCCCGGCTTCCATTGCGCTGGATCGCCATCCTCTACGGACTCCTGCGCTGCAGCCTGGCGGCCACCAGCGGGGTTCACTCCGCCGAAGACGTCTTCAAGCTGATAATGGCCGGCGCCGACGTGACGATGCTCTGCGCGGCGCTGCTAAAGCACGGCATCCAGCATGTCGAAAGCCTGTTGTCCGAGATGCTGGAATGGATGGAAGAAAACGAGTACGAGTCGATCGCTCAGATGAAGGGCAGCATGAGCCAGCAATTCTGCCCGGATCCGGAAATGTTTGAAAGGGCCAACTATTTCAAAGCCTTGCGCAGCTATCGCGTCAATTGAACGCCAGGTCGCGTCGGCCGGAGTCCCGGAGTTGACGGCAGCATGCGCTACATCGTCTCAGAAGAGAGATAGCCTTCCCGGTGATTGACCTTCAAGCGATCCGGCTTACCGTCTCCGCTGATGTCGGCAGTGACCTCCACCTTCAGTTTTCGGTACTTGCCGTCCCGCGCAGGATTGGTCGAAACGTAGCCGAGGGCGTACTGATTGCGGAGCAGATGGGAAATGGTCTCGAAAATGCCCGGAAACTGCGTCTCAAATCTAGGGAAAAAGGCTTCGCCGCCGGTGTATTTCGCGATCGTTCTCAACACGTTGTCAGCCTGGTGGAAGTCCATCCTTGTCATGGTTCCCATGCGATGATCGGCGCGGGCGCGGAGATTCCCTCCCAGGCTGACGGGGTAAATGACCACGTCGCTTTTGCGCACCACATCGAGCGCCTCGCCGAGATTTATTTTTGAGAAGGTGTCTCGACCTGTCGCCAGCAGAACGATGGCGACTTTGCTGTCGATCTCTTCGACTCTGGTCAGCGTATCCTTCAACGTGTCAAACAGATTGCTTTCACGAAACGCAGGAAAGTTGAGACGTCTGAGAGCCTGGTAGACCTCGTGCTTATTCTGAGTGAAATCGACCAGAATTTCGGGCCTCATGTCGTAGGCGACCACGGCCACCCAATCGCCCTGCCGCATCCTGTCCACGAATGTGTAAGAAGCGATCAGCGCCTCGTACAACCACTCCCACGGGAGGGTGCTGTTGTATTCGGTGATCAGCACGACGGTCATCGGCGCCTCCACCGGTTCAAAATAGGTGATTTCCTGCTGAACGTTGTCTTCGTAGACCTTGAAATTCTCCTGGGTCAGGCCGGTGATCAGGTTCCCGTCACGATTGCGCACCGTGACGTCGACGCGGACCTGATTGACTTTGATCTGCAAGGCCGCCTGGGCTTCCGGTCTGGACCTTTCTTCTTCGATCTGCCGGGAATCCTGGCCTGGCGAAGACAGAAGGAGCGACGCTCCGAGGATACAAAGGGACGAAAGAAGTGCAAAACGCTTCATAAATCACTCCCAAATCAGATCAAAGAGCAGAGTCTTTCCTTATTCTTGGATGCCAATTCTGCATCCAACGTTGCATTCGAAATCCCTGTTTCACAGTATAGACGGTCCGGTTGATGAATTCACCCCTGCAGCGAGTCATGCCCTGCAGGGCGCTGTGGTACAATCCGCATTCGATGGACCCACGGGACAAGGAGAAGGAACTGATCGGGCGGATCGGGTCTTTCAACAGCCTCATCGTGGCATTTAGCGGAGGCGTCGACAGCTCCTATCTGGCGTACATGTGCAACGAGGTGCTGGGAGGGCGGTCCATCGCAGTCACCGCGATTTCTCCTGCCGTCTCTGAAATGCAGGAATCGCTGGCCCGACGCTTCGCTTCCGAGCATGCCCTCAATCACCGTCTGGTGCGCACCGATGAGATGGAGGATGAGAATTACCGCTCCAATCCTTCCAATCGCTGCTACTTCTGTAAATCGGAACTGTACGAGGCCCTTGGCCGCCTGCGGGAGCGCTGGGAGGTTGAGGCGATAGCGGACGGAAGCAATCTGGACGACGCGGGCGACTACAGGCCCGGCGGGCAGGCGGCCTCGGAGAACGATGTTCGGAGTCCTCTGGCCGAGGTCGGGTTGGGAAAGGCCGAGATCCGGACGCTTTCCCGACAGCGCGGGCTATCGACTTGGGACCTTCCCGCCATGCCCTGTTTGTCTTCCCGATTTCCATACGGGGTTCGGATCACAGCTGAAAAACTGCGGCAGGTGGAGGAGGCGGAGGCGTTTCTAAGGGAGATGGGCCTTCGAAATTTCCGAGTGCGCCATCATGAGGAGATCGCTCGCATTGAGGTTGCGACTGGGGAAATGGCGGACCTTCTGACGCTGGAGCGCTTCGACCGGATTCAGAACCGTCTCAGACAGCTCGGCTATCAGTTTGTGACATTGGATCTGAGGGGTTTTGAATCGGGATCTCTGAATCGACTCTTGGAAATCGAGACTTAGCCCGCGGTGAAAGCCTGGACGGGCCCCGCGATCAGGCGATGCCCTGATGCGCCAAAAATTTGCAATCTCGCGGGCAAGCACCGGCGCCGTCACATATCAGACAGTTGAAAAGCCGGCAAGACCTTCCCGCGCGGCCCGTGCAGACTTTTAACTGGGACTGCTCAGCACGGCGTCGACCGCCCGGGCGAGGCAGACGCCGTGAATCAGAAAGCAGATCCCGAACAGCAGGAACACGAGCCAGAGCATCCCTTCAAACGAGGACGCAAGGCTCTGGAACCGCGCCGGAAGCAGCGCAGAGGTTGCAACGAACAGTCCCGCGCCCAGCAGCAGGCCCGACCGCATAGAACTTCGCGGGAGGCGACTGCGCAACACCACGAAAGCCAGGCCGGAGGGCAGCCCAACCAATGCCGAGAAAAACAACACTTCCAGGCTGCCCGCGAAACTGAAGCCTTGGCTCCCGCCGGTCGCCAAAGCGATGCCATGCATCGCCAGACGCGCGGTCGATCCAAGCACGAGGAATCCAATCCCGAACCCAGCCAAAGCGCCTACGCCTAACCGCTTGATCGCCGCCATTTCGCCATCTTACTGAATCTTGCGGGAGCAAGATCCAGAGTCTCCTTTGCCGGCGTTCAATGAATCCATAACGGACAATCAGAGCGGCCGGGCGAGTTGCAAGGGGCCTTCGTCAACCGGTAGGCTCGATTCTGAGGTTCCTATGAAAGCGGAGCAGAGAGCCAGGCTGCGAAAAGATCTGGAATCCGTATTCACGGCAGGATTGGAGGCCGTCGACCCGGAGGACGCGGTAGCGCGTTTCCTTTCCCGAAGGGAGAAGGAAATGAGACGGTTCGGCCGGATTTTTTTGGTGGGGGCCGGAAAGGCGGGGGCGCCCATGGCCAGAGCTGTGGAGAAAGCGGCGGGGGAGCGGTACGCCGGCGGAATGGTCATCGTGAAGGAAGGGCATGGGGGAAGTCTGAGAGCCACCAGAATGTTGGAAGCGTCTCATCCTGAACCTGGGAAGCGGGGAGCGAAGGCGACCGCTGATCTGTTGGAATTCCTGCGGAGCAACGTCAGCTGCGACGACCTCCTGATCGTCGTACTTTCGGGGGGCGGTTCGGCCTTGCTTGTGTCTCCCGCCGAAGGCATCACGCTGGAGGACAAGAAGGCAACGACCAGCGCACTGATTCGATGCGGCGCCAGAATCCAGGAGATCAACGCCGTCCGCAAGCATTTGAGCCGCGTCAAGGGAGGCCGTCTGCTGGACTATGCGGGAGGATGCCGCGTGCTGACGCTGATTCTGTCCGATGTGGTCGGGGACGACATCCCGAGCATCGCTTCGGGGCCGACTTCGCCCGACCCTTCGACTTTCCAGGATTGCCGGGAGATCGTTCGACGGTACGATTTGAGGTCGAAGCTGCCGGAGCCGGTACTGAAACTGCTCGACGCAGCCGAAGGTGAAAGTCCCAAACCGGGCGACTCGCGATTTGAAAGAGTCTCCAACCACATTGTCGCCAGCAACATCCAGGCTCTGGAAGCCGCCGCCGTTCAGGCTAGAAAGCTGGGGTACCGTCCGCTGATTTTGACCTCGTCGCTGGAAGGCGATACGGCTGCTGCAGCTGGATTCCACGTTTCGATTCTGCGCGAGATTCTGGCTTCGGAAAATCCGGTCGCCCGACCCTGCTGCCTGATCTCGGGCGGCGAAACTACCGTTGAGGTCAAAGGGGACGGGAAAGGCGGCAGGAATATGGAGTTCGTTCTCCAGAGCGCCCGCTGGGTGGAGGGCTGGAGCGGCGCATTCGTCATCGCCAGCGTTGGATCGGATGGAAACGACGGCCCCACCGATGCGGCCGGCGCCGCAGCTTTTCCGGACACCGCTGAAAGGGCCAAAGGGGAAGGAATGGCGATAGAGGACTTTCTGGATCGCAACGATTCGTATCGTTTTTTCGCGGCGCTGGACGACCTGATCGTTACCGGTCCCACCCGAACCAACGTGATGGACATGCGATTCGTTTTAGTCGGCTGACCGTTCGCGATGGGGTTGTCCACCCGCTGGATTCAGGCCGGTCGATTCGAGGAGGGCGATCGAGTCGGCGGCGGGAAATCAGCCGAAGATTCTTCGGCTGAGGCCAGCCGAGACCCTAAATTGTCAAGATTCAAACGAATCATTTCTCGACGCCCGCCAACGGTGGGAAACCGCCTGAGAAATTCATATCGAGCCAGACCCACGACGATTCCCCCTCCCAAAGCCATCAGCAGGGCGAAGCCGATTCCGATAAACGTCTGGGTCAGCAACCCAAAGAAGGTTCGAACTTCCCCCTCCCGCTTTGCCCTCGGATCAGTATCCTCGATCCAATCGATCCGAGGTCGGTACTGCACGGCCGTCAAGATCGACTCCGCTTGCTCCCAAGGGCCGTCAAACAGGGCGATCAGCAGGCCCGAGCGCTTCATGTACAGGCCTTCATCCACAAAATAGTCGTGCAAGCGATCCTGGATTTCCACCGCGTATGCGCGCGCCAGATCCACCGTGGGGTAGCCGATCAGAAACAGGGATCGTCCGTCCGGTTGATAGCGTGCCGAAGCGACTTCGATGTGATCTTCCAGACCGATCGTTTCCAGCAGAGGTTCGGGAAAATCCGGATTCAGGGCGAGCGCATTCGGGCCAAGGTAAAACCGATCGGATCCTGGGAGCATGCTTTCTTTCGGAAGGTGGGTCGTCGTCACCGGGAGTTCGTTTTCAATCCGAATCAGTTCGGAAAGACGGGTAGCGGTCTGAATCAGCTCTCCAGCGGATTTTCCGGACAATGAGAGCAGGAAGTTTCCCTTCCACACCAGAAGGCGATCGTCTACCAGCAGGTGATGGAGTTGCAGGTTTGAGAGCCGGGCCGCGTCCTTTCCCCGCAACGTCGGCCAGAGTCGAAACAATTGATAGGCCCCCGCCGGATCGGGCGTTTCAAAAACTTCGAGTCGAATATCGTCCAGACGCCAGCGGGAGTAGGAACGCATCAACGCCTCCTCCAGCAAGTGCTCCGAGAAGGGGCCCACTTGCTCCGACTGCTGAGGAAATGCGATTTCCTGAAGAAGTACGGGTTTCGGCCCGCTCAAATTGCGAAACTCGCGCTCAATGGCGGGTCCGGAGAACAGGAAAACCTGGCAAAAGGCGAAAAGAGACGAAAGAAGTAACAGATTACGGACTGCTGGCCGCAGCCGCCCGGCTGCGGTCGGGAGCGGATCCCAACGTCCGAAAATAAGCTTCAATTCCTTTGTAAAGGGCTTCTGCAACATGCTCTCTGGACTCTTCGGTCCGAAAATAGGTCTCATCCTCCGGATTGCTGATGAATCCGATCTCCGTCAGGATGCTCGGCATATTCGAGCCGATGAGGACGATAAACGGGGCCTGTTTTACGCCACGGTTGTGATGTCCCGGGCGAAACCGCTTCAAATTCAGATAGAGCTGATCCTGAACGATCTGCGCCAGCTCCCTCGACTCTCTATTATAATCCTCCATCGCGATTTGTTTCAGCAAACCTTCCAATTCCCTGATCGTACGCTGCGCGCTGGCGTTTTCACGGCTTGCAATTTCGCGTTCCGCTGCATTGGTCGCAAAATCAAGTACATAGGTTTCGACACCGGAGACGTCCCTTCGGTGCCACCAATTTGCGTGGATGGAGACGAACAGATCGGCATTGTTCTTGTTGGCGATTGCGGTGCGCTCCTCCAAGGGCACGAAGCGATCGTCGCCGCGAGTCATAATGACGTCGGTGCCGAGTCGTTCCCGCAGAAGTCGGCGCAAACGCAGGGCCACGTCCAGAACCAGCTCCTTTTCCACCAGTCCGGAGGGGCCGATCGAGCCGGTGTCCTTTCCGCCGTGTCCAGGATCGATGACGACCCTGCCCACTTTCAGCCCTAGCGTTCGGGTCATGGTCAGGTCGCCGCTAGACGTTCGCGCCGGCGACGCGACAGGCTCGATCTCCTCCAGAGTCGCGCTCCGATCCGGCTCAGGGCTCAGCGAAATCACCGCTTCGGCCGTTTTGATGGAGGCGTCCGACTCCGCTTCCGCCAACTCTTCAGCCGTACGCGGCGGCCCCCGAGTGTCGATGACGATTCGAAAGGGGTCGTAAAGGGCGAAGACGGTGTGTTGGCTGAGACGATCGAAATCGAGCACCACGCGCACTACGTCCGGTCGGTTTTGCCCGACGCGAATCTGGCTGATCTGCAAACCGTTGACCGGATAGCTTTGATCCATTTCTCCGGGTTCCAGGCGTGTGCGCTGCAGGTCGAAGTACAGGCGGTCCGGGTTCTGCAGAACGCTTCTTTCGAACTCGATTTCGCGGTCGAGCTGCAGCACGACTCGCGTATAGTCCGGATTCGACCAGTAGCGCACTTCAGAGAGCGAGGCGAAATTGCCGGCCGCCTCTTCGGCCGCCTCCGGGGCGGCTGCTGCCGCGACCTGCGGAGCGGGTTCAGGGGGAGCGCGCAGGCGGGCAGCGCGGCGCAAAGCCTCGGACCGGTGGGGCGTGGTCGGGTAGTCACGCGCTACAAATTCGAAATAGTAGGCGGCTCGACGCAGGTCCGCCGGGCGATCGAAGCGCCGGCCGATCCGCTCGTACAAGGAGGCCATGAAGAATAGGGCGTCATCGGCCGCGCCGTAAGTCGGGTCATGGTCGACGACAAGGCGGTATAGAAAAATGCCGCGCTGAAGCCGCCGCAGAGTCTGGCCGGATTCGGGCTGCGCGTCCAGCCAGCGATGGAACTCGGTGGCCTTGCTAAACGCCTGGCGGGCGGCCTGCCGGTCGCGGGCGTAGGCGTCGCCCGCGAGAAAAAGACACACCAGCCCCAAGGAGAGCCAACACACCCCCCATCGCCGAGCCTTGCTCTTCCCTTGCGAATCCTTCAAATGGCGCACCACTCTCCGAGAGTATAACCGCCCGGTCTGTCAGTTCGGGCGACGTTTTGGGGGCAGGTATGCTGGTTCCATGCTGAAGGCGAGCGTTTGCGCGCATCGACGGAGCGTCCGGGACTTGTATCTGTGGACAAATCGGCCCCAACCTAGGGATAATGAAGCACGCCATTGTGGCATCGTGCCGGCTCGCGGTTTTGATCGGATTTGAGCCGGGCGCCGTCCCATTTCGGGGAGGCTGCATGCGAAAACTGGGAAATGGAAAGGGATTGGAAACCCGAAGAGGCCGCCTCCTCGACTCTCGTGACGGCTCGGAGCAGCCGGTCGCGATTTCATTTGGCGAGTTTCATATCGATTGCGGAAAACGGCGCTTGACGCGCGCCGGACGACGGATCCAGATCCAACGGAAGCCGCTGGACGTCCTTATCTACCTGGCCGCGCGTCCACATCGCGTTGTCAAGCGGGAGGAGCTGCTCGAAGATCTTTGGCCGCATGCGGTCAACGAGGAAGTCTTGACTCGATGCGTCAGCGTCGTCCGAAAGCTGCTGGACGACGTTCGCGAGCCCCCTCGCTACATCGAAACGGTGTGGGGCGAGGGTTATCGCTTTATTGGGTCGGCCACCATTCGCAGGAAAAACGATTCTGCCAAGGTAGTTCGCCCGGTCCCGTGGCCAGGCAGCGTCCGTTCCAGGCCGAAGCGCCGCGTCTTTGGCAAGTGGGCGCTTGCCGGCGCTCTGCTGGCGGCTCTCGCCGCCGTGTGGCTTTGGCGCTCCGGTGCAAGGACGACCTTCCCGGGCGCGGAGAGAATGGCCGTCCTCCCGATGACGGCTGAACTGGCCGACGACCAATGGCTGGCCGAGGCATTGACCGATCACCTTGGTCAGGCCGTCTCCGGAATCGAGGGGCTCACGGTCATCGCCGCCGGTTCGGCAGCTCGATATTCGGCCCGCTCCGATCCCACCGAAATCGGCCGAGAATTGAACGTCGGCACGGTTTTGGCTTCGCAACTGGGCCGCGAAGAAGATGCAACGGTTTTACGAGCTCAGCTCGTTTCGGCAGTGGATGGAAGCGTCCTTTGGAACTTTGCAGCGAGACCCGAAGAGGGAGAGTTGGAGGCCGTGCAAATCGACCGCTTGGCTTCTTCGGTGGCCAGGCGCCTGTGGGCGAATCTCCGGAATCGCCATCGCCCCTCGGCTGTAAACCCGACGGCCTATCAACACTATCTGCGAGGGCGATACTTGTGGAACCGGCGTTCGGGAACCGGGCTGGCGGCAGCCATCGAGTCCTTTCAGGCCGCGCTGTTAGTCGACCCGGATTACTCTGAGGCGTTCGTGGGGTTGGCGGATGCATGGCTCCTGCTGCCTCTTTACGGCGCCGCCCCTCCAAGCGAGGCGATACCCCAGGCCCGCGCGGCCGCAGAGCAGGCATTGCAGCTCGACCCCCAGACGCCACGAGCTCTGGCAGTGCTTGGCGTCATCGCGATGCAGTATGATTGGGAGTGGACGGAAGCGGAAGCTCTTCTCCGCCAAGCACTTACGCTGAATCCAAACGACGCCACGACGGAGCAGTGGCTGGGGGAACTCTACTGTTACCGCCTGCGCACGGAGGATTGCCGCAGACACCTGCAGGCCGCGGTCGGCCTCAGCCCCCTGTCACCTGTGCTGCGGATGATGCAGGGCTCTCCCCACCTTTTTTCCGGAAACTACGTCCAAGCCATCGCCGCCTACTCGCAAGCTCTGGAAGGGGATCCCGACTTTCCGCTGACTCACTACGTATTAGGGCTCGCGCAGGCTGGATTGGGTGAATGGGAAGGAGCGATCGCCAGCTACCGGGCGGCCATGCCCGAGTTGGGTCTTGCAATTGTGGGAGGCCCTCTTTCCTTCGCTCTGGCCAGAAGCGGCGAGGGCGTAAACGCTGGCGAGCTCGTGGACGAGCTCGAAACCCTCGTTCAGACCGGATACGTCCCGCCAACGAAATTGGCGATCGCGTGGCTCGGCGTGGGCGATCGGCGCCGGGCGATGGAGTGGCTGGATCGGGCGGTTGAAGCGCGCGACGACCGGCTGGTCTATTTAGCCGTCGACGCCCATTTCCGCGAACTTCACGGCGATCCCGATTTCCGTTCGCTGGCCCAGCGAGTCGGTCTCGCCGACGTCCTGCCGCTTCCCTGAAGCCTTCTTCAAATCCAAGTTTTCGCCTCAAAATGGCGAAAAATCAGAATTTGGACATAATAAATCAGATTCTGATCAGGATTTCCGGGCCTATTCCAATCCATTCTTATTGAGGTCGCATCGAATGCGGCGCCGGACAGCCGGTTTGGAGGGATCATTTCGGTGCACGAGTCATAGAAATGGGGATTAGAGAGTGTCTCTGGAAAGGTCTGCAACCATTAACCAGGCGGCGCGCCGCCGTCCATCTCAATGGAGAACGAAGGAGAACGAAAATGAAGCAAATTGCCTACAGCACCGGTAGCTTTGTTGCGATCTTAGCCCTTTTGGCGCTGGTCGTTGTTCCTCAATACAATGTTACGGCGCAAGGCCCGCCTTTTGAGGCGCCGCAGCCTGACGATTCGATACCGTACTCAGTTACTGTTGAAGCCAATTGCACGGAGGACGCGGCCGGAAGTCTCTTCCCATGTCCGTTTTTCTGGCCGCCGGTTCCGCAGGGTAAAATGCTCGTGATCGAACACCTCAATATGAAGATGTTTCGCGAAGAAACTGTACTGCTTCGGCCCATAGATCTTGAATTAGTGACGACGATCCCTTCGCTGGGCCTGGGCGGCTTCGTCGTGCGGCAATACTACCTGGGCTTCGAGGAAGTCGAGGCCTCCTCAGATGGCAATGTCAATGCAGCATGGATATTTGACGCGGACGTCAAAGGCTACGTCGTCGAGGGACGGCAGCCGAGAGTGAACGTGCGCAGGTTCAGTCGCGGCGCTGGCATCGCGACGCTCACCGGACGCCTTGTCCCGGGTCCTTCGGTGGGTTTCGACCCGGTGTAGTCCTGTTCCGCTGCGACGGGCGCCCTATGGAAGGCCCTTGAGTCGCTTGCATTCTTTTGAGGCCGCGATGTGAGTGCTCGCTCCTGCGCGCCTGGCCGATGAAGAGCCTTCTAGCCCGCGTAAGAATCAATAAACTGATTTGTCTGCGTCCACCAGCGCTCTCGACGCTGGAAGATCTCGGGGTCTAGAGAGCCGATGGCTTCAATGGAGGAACCGCAATGTACAGAAACATGACATCGCTGCAGCATCCCTTACGGGGCCGATGGTTTGGCTCGATTCTTTCACGATCCTTCCCGCTGGCGTGCGCTTTCGTGCTGACGGGTCTGGTCGCTTCAGTGCAGCCTATTCATTCGCAACCGCGGGAGCACGTACTTCTGGCCCGTCAGGTGGGTTTGCCGGCGAGCCAGTCGATGGTTCTACTGATCGCTAACGAACTCACGCATGGCACTCAGCAGGCGCAATGCCACTGGAGCGGCGGAATCCATATTTTTGACATCTCGGACCCCTCAAACCCGGTTGAGCTCGAGGTTCCGATCGAAGTCAGCCTCGCGGCGGGCGAATCGGTGGCGATCCGGAACATCGGTCCTCTTCTGTTTGACGATCCGACGGGAACGCCGACAGCCAGTCCGAAAATCCTTGATGTCCGGCTTGTCTCGGAAGGTCCGAACGTTGGCCCGTGTAACTTGATGGTCGAAGCGTTCGGCTACGACGCTGAATCGATGGAGACCGAGTTTCTCATTGGCGGCGTCGTCATCGGTCCGCCTCCGGCTCCAGCGCCAGCGGGACAAAGGAAGCGGATTCCGCTTGGGTTTCTGGGGCTCGGTTTTCAGCAGACAGGGCGCGTGCATTTGCGCGAGTGGACCGACTTCAATCAGCACGACCCCGGCATCCTGCCTTCCGCGAACTGCGACTTTTCCGGAATTCTCGTTGTGGAAACCATCCCGTCGCGGGAAGTGTGGGATTCGTCCTCGCCAGGCGTTCCGCTCCGGGAGGAGTTTGTCATCGAATGGACCGACGCCGATCCCAGTTCCCGGATGACCAAGGCAGCGCTCATAAACGTGATCTCCCATGGGGAGCCGGGCCAGCGCGCGGAGATGCTGTTGACAATCGAGCTGAACGATCCTCAGCCCGCCGCCTGTCTGCAAAAATTGGATGGCAGTCTCGATATCGTGGATGCTCCGACGAGCAGGACCCGGACCAGCCAGGCCACGCCGCCCTGGACTAATTATCGGCCCCAGTTCTACATTCATTAATCGGGCTGTTTCAGGGCGCTGTGACGATTAAGACTATCTCAAAGCTTTCCTTGCTGAGCGCGCGTTTTCCATCCGCGCCGCTTTGCGTCGCCTCGCTACGAACCAGTTTGAGAAATCCGAGCTAACGATCGTGGTGCGGGGCCGGTATCGGTCGCTGCACCCATTTTTCCGAAGATTGCCGCAGAGAAGGGCTGAAAACCGGCGCATAGGCAGCGTCAGGCCTCCGGCGGCCGCTGCGCCGCGCGGTGTCGTCGCAGTCGTCTAACGCAGCTCTTCAGCGGGCGTGTTTGTGAAAAGAACGGTGCCGTCGGTGCGGACGAGCCGATGGATTCGATGGCTGCCCCGCCCGGCGCGAGGCTGTGTCGAGACTAGATCGCCCGAAAAGAGGGAACGCACTTTGCGGACGTAATTCTGAGTCTCCCTATACGGCGGGATGCCGTTGAAGCGCTTGACGGCATTTTCACCTGCGTTGTATGCGGCCAAAACCAGATCAAGATCCCGATCGAAGAGTTCGATCAGGAAATGCAGGTACTTGACGCCGCCTTCGATATTCTGACTGGGGTCAAAGACATCGGCTACCCCGAATCGTCTTGCCGTGTCCGGGTGGAGCTGCATCAGGCCTTTGCAATCCTTGACGGAAACGGCCCGCGGGTTGTAATTGCTTTCAACCCGGATGATGGAATGGATCAGGTCTTCGTCGATGCCGTACCGGGAGGCATGGCTGCGGACGACTTCCGTAAAGTTGCCGTCGGCCGGATAAGACGGCGTTTCGGCAGGCTGAAATTCAGGAAAGTCGGAGTATCGCGACGCGCCGAGATTCGTAAAGACTCGAACGCCGTCCTCATTTACATACGAATAAATCTTGCTGCCGTAAAGAGAGACACTCAAGAAAAAAAGAGGGAAAAGCCGCGCCAATGTCGTCATCGTCCGCAATAAGATGCCATATTCATTAAAAAAGCCTAGTGACGCTCCTTACACTCTGGGGTTCAAGCCCCGAGACATCATAGCAGATACGGCTGAATCGAATGAAAAGCGCAGTTTGCTGGAGCATTGCGTAGGCATGCGGAATCGCCGCATCCTGCTGCGCCCTATTTCCCGGAATCGCCCGCGGCGCTACGGACCATCTCGATGGCCTCATCCAGCGCCCGGTCGAGTCCGGAGGCGTCCTTTCCGCCGGCCTCGGCCATCTCCGGCTTGCCGCCCCCTCCACCGTCGATCAGAGCGGCCAGACCGCGGATCAGATGGTCGGCCCGGATCCGGTCGGTCAGGTCGGCGGAGACCATGGCCACCAGATAAGCGCTTCCGTTGGCATCCGTTCCCAGAACGACCACTCCAGACCGCAGTCTATTCTTCAGCTCAGCGGCCAGCTGGCGAAGGCCGTTTCGATCCAGATTCTCAACGCGCCGGGCCAGCACGTTGACGCCGCCGACCCGCTGCACTTCGCTCTCGACGTCGCCGGTCCGCCCCTTCGCCAGCTGGAGCTCCAGTTCGGCGGCTTTTCTCTGAGCGTCCTTCAACTCCCGCGACATCTTTCCGATCGCTTCCGAGAGCTGATCCCGGCCGACGCGAAGGTCCCGCGTCAGTTCCTGCAGGACGCGGTCGTCTTCGATCATCCGTTGAACGGCCTTCTGAGAAGTGACGGCTTCGAGCCTTCTGACTCCGGCGGAGATGCTTCCTTCGCCGACGATCTTGAAGACGCCGACGTCTCCGGTGCGTTCGACGTGGGTGCCGCCGCACAGTTCGAGACTGAATCCGGGGATCCGGACCACTCTGACCCGATCGCGGTACTTTTCTCCGAAAAGAGCCATCGCGCCTTCGCGAATCGCGTCGTCCAGATCCCGGACCTCCCATTCCACAGCTAGATTTTCCTGGATCTTGGAGTTGACGGTCTCCTCCAGCTCCCGCAACTCGCCGGCCGACAGAGGCTGGAAATGGGTGAAATCGAAACGCAGTCGATCTGGGGCCACCAGGGAACCGGCCTGCTTGACATGCTCTCCGAGCAGTTGTCTCAAAGCCGCATGCAGCAGGTGGGTCGCGGTATGGTTGCTTTCCGTCCAACGTCTTCGAGAACGGGACACCGTAGAGCGAACGACGTCGCCGACGCGCAGGCGCCCCTTCAAGATCCGTACGCGATGGAGCTGCAGAGAGCCCGTCGGGGAAAAGGCGTCCTCCACCTCGGCGTGGACGGCTGCGTTTGCGATCAATCCCGTATCGGCCACCTGACCGCCCGCTTCGGCGTAAAAGGGGGTCCGACTCAAGGCGACCTCTCCGGTTTGCCCCTCGGCAAGTTCGTCGACTGGTTCCTGATCGCGCAGAAGCGCCAGCACTTCGCCCTCTACGTCGGCCAGTTCCTTGTAACCGGTAAACTCCGTGTCCAGGCCCTTCCGGCTCAAATCGGCGTAGGCGGCCGGCACCGTCCGCTCCGCTCCCTTCCAGCTTGCTCGAGCGCGCTGACGCTGCTTTTCAAGAGCCTCCTCAAACCCCTTTTCGTCCGGTTCGAATCCCCGCTCCTGGCAGATCTCCCGAGCCAGATCCAGCGGAAAGCCAAAAGTGTCGTACAGGCGAAACAGATCTTCGCCCGGCACGCGGTGGACTCGCTGCCGCTCCAGCTTTTCGAAGATCTCATCCAACAGCGTCATTCCGTGCGCCAGAGTGGTCCCAAAGCGTTCCTCCTCGCTCTTGACGATCCGGGCCGCATAGTCACGGCTTTTCTCAAGATCCGGGAAGGCTTTCTTCATCAGCTCAGCGACCAGCGCTGCCATTGAAAACAGAAACGGCGCGTCTCTTCCGAGCATCTTTCCGTGTCGGATCGCGCGGCGCAGAATCTTTCTCAATACGTAGCCTCGACCTTCGTTGCCGGGAACGATTCCGTCAGATATCAAGAACATGGCTGCTCTACTGTGGTCGGCCAGAATCCGCAGGCTGACGTCTGCTCCTTCGCTGCGACCGTACGGGACGCCGGTGAGCGATTCGGCCTCCTGAATCAGCGGCTGAAACAAATCCGTCTCGTAGTTGCTGGAAACGCCCTGCAAGACGCAGCTGATGCGCTCCAGTCCCATCCCGGTGTCGATGGAGGGGGAGGGGAGCGGCGTCATTTCGCCAGACGCGCTTCGATTGAACTGCATGAAGACCAGATTCCAGATTTCGACGAACCGGTCCGATTCGACGCCGAACGCGCTGTCGGTATCTCCCAGCCGATCGCCCATGTCGTAGTGAATTTCAGAGCAGGGCCCGCAGGGCCCGGTTTCGCCCATTGCCCAGAAGTTTTCCTCTTCGCCGCACCGAACGAGTCGCTCCTCGGAAATCCCGATATGCCCGCGCCACAGATCGTAGGCTTCATCATCGTCCCGGAAGACGGTCACGATCAATTTTTCCGCTTTCAGACCGTAGACTTGCGTACAGAGCTCCCAGGCGAACTCGATGGCGTCCTTTTTGAAGTAGTCGCCGAAAGAGAAGTTTCCGAGCATCTCGAAAAAAGTGTGGTGGCGGGGAGTGCGGCCGACCGTTTCCAAATCGTTGTGCTTGCCGCTGACCCGCATGCATTTCTGACTCGACACGGCCCGCGTGTAGTCCCGCGAGTCGATTCCGAGAAAGACGTCTTTGAACTGATTCATGCCGGCGTTGGTGAAAAGCAGCGTCGGGTCGTCCTTTGGAATCAGGGAGCTGCTCTGCACTCTGCGATGCCCCCGCTCCTCGAAAAACTTCAAGAACGCTTCTCTGGCTTCGTTTGATGTCATTGCACCCCATTGTACTGGTTTGACGGCCGGCCGTTTCGCCAACCGCGGGCAAGGACGCCGGCGGCCTGTTCATTTCCGACGTGGAAGCGCCGGAGGCGCAGGTTGCAACGAGATCGGCTACTTCCGCCAGTTCAGATTCCTGAAATACGTTTCCAGCGCCGCTCGAGTCTCGCCGCCTGGAAATCCCCTGCGGACGCACGAGTCGTACAGCTTCTTGAGCTGGGTGGGAGTCTCCGGGACTCCCCGTCGGCCGACGCAAAGGGCGATCCATGCCTGCAACGCCTCACCCTCCCCCGTTTCGCATTCCAGGTCCGCCATCGTTTGCTGAACGATCGCGTCGGAAACTCCCCTGCGCTTCAAATCCCTTAGAATGGCGCGATCGCTCCAATGCTTGCGACGGCGCTCCTGCGCCAGACCGGCGGCGAACTTGCAGTCGTCGATGTATCCGTTGTCGCAAAGGCGGTCCAGGACTGCCTCCACCTCCCCGGCGACCCCTCGGAGCTTCCTCTGCAACTCAAGCCGGCTGTGCGGCCGGCGCGCCAGAAGTCGTAGAGCGCGTTCGTACAGATGAGTCGATTCGCTCACACAGCCTCGGATGAACTGACGATCCCCTCCATCTTCAGGCGCACATCCTCGGGAGAAGTGGCGTTTTTCAGCGCGTCTTCGGCCGTGATCAAACCGTCTTGAAAATGGCGCAGAATGGACTGATCGAAGGTCTGCATCCCGTATTGCGAATGCCCTTTCTCGAGAGCCTGGAGGATCTCTTTAGTTCGTTCTTGCTGGACCAGCAGCGACTGGATCAGGTCCGTGTTGCGCAGAATCTCGACAGCCGGAATGCGTTGACCCGTAACGCTGCTCTTGATCAAGCGCATGGAAATGATCGCCCGGAGGACGGAAGCGAAGCGGGCGCGGATATCCTGTTGCAGGGTCGGTGGAAACATCGAGATCACACGGCGAATCGTGTCGACCGAGTCGCCGGTGTGCAGCGTGCTCATTACCAGGTGACCGGTCTCGGCCGCCTGCATCGCCGTCGTGACTGTTTCCAGATCTCTCATCTCTCCAACCATGATAACGTCCGGATCCTGGCGCAGCGCCGCTCGCAGCGCGGAGGCGAAATCGATCGTGTCGGAGGCGATCTCCCGTTGCGTGATCAGGGCCTTATCATCTTCAAACAGAAATTCGATAGGATCTTCGATGGTCAGGATGTGACAGCGCCGCGTGGAATTGATGTGCTGAAGCATCGCCGCAAGCGTGGTGGACTTGCCGGCTCCGCTGATTCCCGTCACCAGAATCATCCCTCGCGTCGCCTCGGCGATCTCACGCAGAATGGGCGGCAAATGGAGTTCCTCCATCTGACGATCCTCCTTGACGATCGATCGCAAGACCATCGATACCGAACCCCTCTGCTGGAAGATAGCCAGACGAAACCGGCCGATCCCCTCGACCCCGAAGGAAACGTCGATCTCGGACTTCTTGGCGAGAATTTCGCGTTGGCGAGTGTTTAAAAGCCGGCGGGCCAGATCGACGGTTTCCTCGCGCGAAACGATTTGAGCTTCTTCGCAAGGGGCGAGTTCCCCTTCGATCCGAAAGTAGGGCGCCGCCCCGGCTTTGATATGCACGTCGGAGGCTTTCCGTTCTGTCGCGATTCTGAGCAGTTCCTTCAGTTCGATCATTTTGAAAGCGCCGACGGACCCTTCGAGCCGGCCGCCCCGATTCCGCCATGGGCGACCGTCGCCCTAGGCCCGGCTCTCGGAAAAGCCGAAGAGGGGTTTCTGAGACGGCAACGGGGGGGCGCCTGATTCCACAAAACGGATCTACCGGACCGGGGCTTCCGCATAAACGGCGGTCATCCAACGAAATTTGTCGTCAACTCGACCCTCAACGTAGTTGAAGAAGTCGGTCTGCAATTGAGCCGTCACCGGGCCTCTTTTTTCATCGCCGATGGGAATTCGGTCGACCGATCGCACCGGAGTGATCTCGGCGGCGGTTCCGGTCATGAATAACTCATCGGCCAGATACAGCATCTCTCTTGGGATGCGCTGCTCGACAACCTCCAGTCCACGCTCAGCCGCCAGCGTCATGACGCTTTCCCGGGTGATTCCTGGCAAAATAGCGTTTCCTATGGGAGGCGTCAGGATTCTCCCGCTGCGCACCAGAAAAACATTTTCGCCGCTCCCCTCGCTGACAAAACCATCCGGGTCCAGTGCGATGCCCTCCGAGAAGCCGTTCAAAACGGCCTCCATCTTGATCAGTCCGCTGTTGAGATAGTTGCCCGAAGCCTTAGCCAGCGTTGGATAAGTGTTGGCGGCCGCGCGCGTCCAACTGGAAACGCATACGTCCACGCCCCGCTCCAACGCCTCTTCGCCTAGGTACTTCCCCCACTCCCAGGTCAGAATGAAGCATTCTACGGGGTTTTTCAGCGGATTGACGCCGATGGGCCCCACACCTCGGAATACGAGAGGGCGTATGTAGCAGTGTTCCAATTCGTTGGCTCGAATCGTTTCCAGCGTCGCCTTTTCGAATTCTTCCAGACTGAAGGGAAGCTCCATTCGGTAGATCTTGCAAGAGTCCACAAGTCGCTGCAGATGCTCGCGGAGTCGAAAGACTTCGGAGCCGCGAGCCGTCTTGTAGCAGCGAATCCCCTCAAAACAGCCGGTGCCGTAGTGAATCACGTGAGACATGACGTGAACGGTTGCGCGCTCCCAATCAACCAACTTGCCGTTGCGCCACACCTTCTTTGCAGAGATCATGCAGTCAGCATAGATTTGATCGGAATTCAAGTCAATCCGCCGCCGCCCGCCCCGACCATTCGGATTTGCGTCGAGAATCGCTCATGATCGGTCGGCTGCCACGAACTTCAGGGGATTTCAGTGGCCGGAGATTCCGTTCGATGGGGTTCGGAGGCCGACGGGGGCTCGCCGACCGCATAATATCCCTTGCGCGCGCGGACTTTGTAGCCTTTTTCGCGGGCCGAATTCAGCTGAACGTCGATCCGGCGCCACTCCCCGTCCCGAGAGGGATTGCTGGAAACGTACGAAATGCGGTACTGGTTTTTCAGCTCGTGGGCGATTTCCTCAAATACGGAATCGAGTTCGTCGATTCGCTTTGGAAAAAACGTCCTTCCTCCGGTCACTTCGGCGATTTCGCTCAGGCTGGTCTGAACCTTGTCGCGTTCCGATCGGAAGAGCCCGAAAAAACCGCCCCGTTCGTTCAGGTCTTCATCCAGAAACGCCACTACGAAGATCTGGACTTCCGATTCCTGCGCCTTCGCCACAACTTCCTCTTGACGGTAGAAACTGTCTTTGTCTTCGCCGTCGGTGAAAACGATGATGACCTTCTTCGGCTCGTTCCCCGATTGGGCCTCTTCTACCGACAGATATATGGCGTCCCAAAGCGCCGTTCCTCCGCGGGGAACCAGATTGAAGACGGCGTCCCGAATGTCCTCCACATCCCGGGTAAAGGCTTCCACCTGTTCGACCTGATGACTGAATCGAACCAGAAAAACCTCGTTCTGCGGATGGTTCTGGTCGAGGAAAAGGCCGACCGCGTGTTCCACCTGCAGGATCTTGTTTCGCATGCTTCCGCTGGTGTCGATTACCAGCCCGATCGAGGAAGGAACCTCGGTTTGAGCGAAGGAGGTGACGTCCTGTTCGACACGGTCCTCATACAATCGAAAGTCTTCCAGAGTCAGACCCGAAACGAGCTGTCCGCGGGCGTCAACTACGGAGGCGAACACGACGATCTGATCGACGCTGGCCCGAAAGCGGGGAGGCGAGGATCGCTGCGAAGAGCTCCAGACGCTCCCCAGGAACAGCATTCCAAGGGCGGCGCACAGAGCCCATCGATACAAGCAGTTCATTGGGGAAACTCGCGATGTCTGGGAGCGAAGTATCCTTCTCTGGCGCGGACGCTCAGCCGGGGCAGGCCTTCCGGAGGATCCAGCTGAACCCGCAATTTGCGCCATTCGCCTTGAAAGTCGCGGTCTGTAGGAATGTAGCCGAGCAGGTATTGGTTGCGCAGTTCCGTGTGGATCAGGTCGACGAAATAGTCAAGTTGCTTGAAATTGTGCGGGAAGAATGCGCGCCCACCGGTCAGGCGCACGATTTCGCTGATGATTCCGCGACCGTAGCCCAACTGACCCCTTTCACCGATGACGTAGATCTGGGTGTCGCCTTCTTTGACCGCCTCCCGGATTTCGCTGAACGTGTAGCGGCTGCTGTTGTCTTCTCCGTCGGTGATCACAATCAGAGCCTTCTTTTCATGGCTTGCAGCCTTGATCTTTTCCAGCCCGAGATAGACGGCGTCGTACAGAGCGGTCCTGCCACGCGGATTCGCAAACGTGGCCTGGTTCTGAATGGTTTCTCCGCGCGACGTGAAATCCTGCACCATCGTCGCCCGCTCGTTGAATGTCAGCAGAAAGTATTCGTCCTGCGGGTCTCCCTGCTCCAGGAAGCGGACGATCGAGGTGCGCGCGCTCAGCATGTGGTGCTTCATCGAACCGCTGGCATCCAAGATCAGACCGACGCTGACCGGCGACTGGTCGTTGGAGAAATGGGTGATCGTCTGCTCGATGCGCTCTTCAAAAACTTTGAAGTGATCCCGATCGAGACCCACCACGTATCGATTCAGCGGATCGGTGACCGTCACCCGCACCACTACGGTGTCTACGCCCACTCTGAAACTGGGAGGGCGATCCCGCCCTTGGGTGAAAATCAAGAGATGAGAAAAAATCAGCAGTAGCGAAGGGATCGCGACTCTGGTCATAGCTGGATACTATTCTAACGCATCCGCCGAAGAATTCAAAGTTGCCAGGTTCGCTCCAAATAAGCGTCGATTTGCCCGCTTATCGATCTTCGACGTCCCCTACCTGCTCGAAATAGTCCGGCGGCGCCAGAACGTCGCGCGGCCTGGTTCCCTCAGCCGAGCCCACCAGGCCTTCGTGCTCCATCATGTCCAATAGCCGGGCCGCCCGACCATAGCCGATGCGGAAGCGGCGCTGGAGCAGGGAAGTCGACGCTCTGCCGGTTTCCACAACGAATCGCGCAGCTTCCGCGTAATAATCGTCTTCCATGTCTTCGACTGCCAGAAGCGCGCCCTCGTTGCTTGTCTCCTCCGTCGTTCCTTCCAGAACCTCTTCACGGTAGTCGGGGGCGGACTGGCTTTTGAGAAACCGCGTAATGCCTGCGATCTCCTTTTCGCTGACGAAGGCTCCGTGGATGCGAACGAGTCGAGAAGTACCGGGCGAAAGAAACAACATGTCGCCCATTCCGAGCAGCTGCTGCGCGCCGTTTCCATCCAGGATGGTGCGCGAGTCGATCTTCGAAGACACGCGAAAAGAGATGCGGCATGGAAAATTCGATTTGATCAGGCCGGTCAAAACGTCCACAGAAGGGCGCTGCGTGGCCAGGATCAGGTGAATGCCGACTGCCCTGGCCATCTGGGCCAGTCGCGTCAAGGCATATTCGACCTCTTTGCCGGATGTCATGATCAAGTCGGCCAACTCGTCGACGATGATGACGATCAGGGGGAGGCGCTCCAGCGCATCGATCGGTTCGTCCGCTCTTCCGCCGGAATCGACCAGCTGATTGAACTGGTCGATGTTTCGTACGCCTTGGCGGGCCAGGATCCGGTAGCGATCCTCCATTTCCCGGACCGCCCAGTTCAATGCGTTGGCGGCCTTTTTCGGGTCGGTGACGATTGGCGTCAACAGATGCGGGATGTCTTCGTAGACTCCCAGCTCAAGCCTCTTGGGATCGACCATGATGAAGCGGACTTCGCGCGGAGTCGCCTTGTACAAAATCGAACAGACCATGCAGTTCAGCCCGACGCTCTTGCCGGTTCCGGTGGCGCCGGCGATCAGCAGATGCGGCATCCGAGTCAGATCGGCGCAGTGGTTGCTCCCGTTGATGAGTTGTCCCAGAGCCAGAGTGAGGCGACCGTCCGACTGCTGAAAAGAGGCGGATCCCAGCACCTCCCGTAAAAAGATGACTCGCCTTTCCGGATTGGGAACCTCTATTCCTACGGTATTTTTCCCCGGAATGCGGTCGATTCGGATCGATTCGGCTCTGAGCGCCAGGCACAAGTCGTCGGCCAGATTCGTGATGCGGCTGTATTTGACTCCGGGGTCGGGTTTGAACTCGAAGGTGGTGACCACGGGTCCTGGATGAATCTGGATGACGCGCCCCCGAACGTCGAACTCCTCGCATTTCTCCGTCAGCCGCTGAGCGCGCTCGATCAATTGCTCTTCATTGATGTCGGCCTCCGCCAGCGGCTGCTGCAGAAAGTCCAGACTGGGCAACTGGAACGCCTTCCCGGATTGGGGCCGGACCGAGTGCGGACTGGACCATTCGGGGGAGGCTTTCTGGCCGCGTCGCTGAGGAAGCGCCACCACCGGAGCGACAGCCTCTTCCTCGATCTCCTGTTCGGGCTCCTGCCGCCGACCGGCATCGGCCTGGGCGGAGCTTCGTTCCAAGACGATTTTTCGCGGCAGCGCCTGCGTCACCACTGACTCCTTCTCCTGACGGAGCCGCCGCAGTTCCTTTCGATTCATCCGCCCCAGGCGCCAGGCGGCGAAGCGAGCCCGCAGATTCAGTCGCGGAGTCCAGCGGAACCTTTCCAGACGCCGCAGCGAAGCATCGATCGACAGCCGGGTCGCCGCTGTCAGCGAAAGCAGCAGCAGCGTCGCCGCAACCAACAGCGCTCCCAGGGGATTCAGGTAGGTCTGCAGGATCTCCGCCAGAAAGATTCCCAGCACTCCGCCCGCAGAAAAGTTCACGGAATCCGAGAGGGAGATAGAAAGAATCGAGAGGCCGGTCGAAAGGGAAGCGACCGTCGTGGCAAACGCCGCCGCTTTCAGGAATGGATGTTCAACGGCCCTTCGTCGCACCATCTTATAGCCCATGAAAAGAAGCGGCAAAGGAAGCAGCAATGCGGGAATGCCCGCAAAATGAAACAAAAGGTCGGAAATCCACGCGCCCAGCCGTCCAACGGCATTGAAGTATTCGGTCCGGAAAGAAGACGCGTTCAGCGAGGAGTCCAGCGAGTGATAGGTCGCAAGGGAAAGCGCCAGCATCACCGAACCTGCAAGCAGGATCAGACCTGCGACTTCACTAGCTTTGCTTCTCGGGTAGGCGGACATGGCCGGAATTCTAGCACTCGGGACGGACACCAAAATGAGTTCTAATGGGAAGCACGGCCGTTAGATCTCGATCGTCACCGGAATGATGATGGGGCGCTTGCCTGTCTTGCGGCGAATGATCTTCTGCAGACCCTTGCGCAGCACGTCGCCCAGGACGTCCTGATCCTGCTTGATCTCGATAGCGGTGCTCTGGACGATCTGCACCACCTCCTCTTTCAGAGCGTCAATCAGGTTTTCCGACTCTTCCATCAGAACGAAACCTCGGGAAACCAACTCCGGTTCGCCGATCAGATCTCCCGTCGAGCGGTCCATCCGCAACATTACGACCAGGAATCCGTCTTCGCTCAGGAATCGCCGTTCGCGCAGCACCAGTTCGTGAACTTCCTCCAGGACGCCCTCATCGATGAATCTTCTGCCCAGCGACACTTTGTCGGTTATCTCGGCCTTCTCCGGCCGGAGGTGCAAAACGTCTCCGTTTTCCACCAGCAGGACCCGGTCCTCGGAGAAGCCTTGCGCTTCCGCCAGCCGGCAGTGAGTCTTCAGGTTGCGATACTCGCCGTGGATGGGAATGAAGAAACGGGGGCGAATCAAGTTGATCATCAGCTTCAGGTCGTCGGCGAACCCGTGGCCGGAAGCGTGCACGGCGGAATGATTGGCGTCATAAACGCGAGCGCCGCGACGGTAAATGTGATTGACCATGTTTGAGATGGCCTTCTCGTTTCCCGGAATGATCCGGGCCGAGTGAATGACCATGTCTCCCTCTTCGATCCGTAGGTTGCGAAACTGATCGATCGACAGCCGGCTCAATGCGGCCATCGGCTCTCCCTGACTGCCTGTAGCCAGGATCAGGATCCGTTCGGGGCTGTGGTTCTTAACGTCTCCGACATTGATGACGCGATCGGCCGGCGTCTTCAGATAGCCGCGCTCTGAGGCGATGCGGAAATTGTTAACGATGCTGCGGCCGACGGGCAGGACGAAGCGGTCGAACTCCAGCGCCAGGTCGAGCAGAATCTGGATGCGGCTGATGCTGCTGGAGAACGTGGTGGCGATGATCTTGCTTTGAGCCTTTCGAAACAAATTGCGCAAGGGTTCGTATACGGACCGCTCCGACGGGGCCAGTCCAGGAACCGTGCTGTTCGTGCTGTCGGAAAACAGGGCCAGCACGCCCTCCTCGCCGTAAGCCGCCAGCCGGTGAATATCGGAGAGTTTCTGGTCGACGGGAGCCTGATCGAATTTGAAGTCGCCGCTCCAGACGATCACCCCGACCGGCGTCCTGATTGCGAACGCGAAACTGTCCGGAAAAGAGTGCGTCACATGCAGAGGCTCGATCTCGAAGGGGCCCGCCTGCACCTTCTCCCTGGCTCTCAGCTCGTGGAGAGCCGGCTTGGCCGGCAGAGACCTCTCCTCCAGCTTGCCTTCGATCAAAGCCAGCGTCAGGCTGCTGCCGTAAACGGGAAGGGGCGTCTGGTCAATAATGTAGGGAACCGATCCGATGTGATCTTCGTGTCCATGGGTCAGGAAGATTCCGAGGATTCGATCTTTGTTTTCTTTAAAAAAAGCGATGTCCGGAACGATCACGTTGACGCCCAGTTCCGTCCCCTGGTCTCTGCGGGGAAACGCCATCCCGGCATCGATCAAGATCATGTCGTCCCCGAAACGGAGGGCCGCGCAGTTCATTCCAAATTCGCCGAGTCCTCCGATTGCGATGAACTCCAGATGGTCGCTCATTTCCGTTATCAACTCCTTTCGTCAACCGAACGCATCATCCCAGCAAGGGCGAGAAACTGCCTGAATCCCACTTGCTCCGGCCGCATTCCCGGATCTACGTTCGCCGCCTCCAGCAACCTCCTTCGAACGGAATCCGATGATACATGGGCCTTCAGGTTATTCCAAATCGTCTTGCGGCGATGCCGGAAGGCCGCGCTGATCAGATTCTCAAAACTTTCGCGTACGTCCGCGGGCGGGAGGTTCTGCCTGGGCCAAAGCCGGAAAACGTGAGATTCCACTTTCGGCGGGGGGAGGAAGGCGCCGGGCGGAACGTCGAATCCGGCTTCGACTCGAAAATAAAGTCTCAGCAGGAGAGTCAGATATCCGTAATCTCTACCGCCTGCCTCGGCCAGGATGCGCTCGGCGACTTCTTTCTGCACCATAAACGTCGCTCTCTGAAACCGTTTCGTTATTTGCGTCATCCTGATTAAAAGCCGTGTGGAGATGTTGTACGGCAGGTTTCCGACGAACTTGACGGACTCTTCCGGTAAGATGGCGGCCCAATTGGCTTGGAGGACGTCTTGGCGGTGCAGGCGAAACCGTCCGGAGCGAAGTTCCTCTCGAAAGCGTCGCCGAAGTCGATCGACCAAGTCGCCATCGAGTTCAATTGCCACGACTTGGCGGCACGATTTCAGCAGCTCGGCTGTCAGGGCGCCTGTGCCGGGCCCGATTTCACAGACGAAGTCGCCGGGCTGCAAAACGGCCAGATCGATGATGCGTCGGACGTATCGGGGGTCGGTCAGAAAGTGCTGACCCAAGGACTTCTTGGTGCGATAGGCTCCTTCCAAAATGGTGCCTATGTTAGCATAAATGTTGATGTTACAGGATTTAGCTGGAGGTGCTTTAATATGAGCGAGTTGGTCAGAGAAGTGACGGACGATTCCTTTGAGCAAGATGTGCTGAAAGCGGACCAGCCGGTGCTGGTGGATTTCTGGGCGGCCTGGTGCGCCCCCTGCCGCATGTTGGCTCCAACGATCGAGCAGATCGCTCAGGACTTTGAAGGGAAGGCGCGAGTGGTTAAACTCGATGTCGACGACAATGCCGCCACCTCGGCCCGTTTCAATATCAGGGGAATTCCGACGCTTCTGCTTTTCAAGGATGGAGAAGTAAAGGATCAGGTAGTGGGGGCCACTTCGCGGGAAAGTATCGCGCGGATGATCAATAACCAACTGTAAAGACCGGCAGATCGCCTCAACCTGCTTCCTGCGGAAGGTAGGTTCGACCTGCGAATAAAGCCCATTTGCATTTTTTAGATCCGTCCTAATCGCAGCGCCCGCAGCCTGAGCGGCGGGCCGCACAGCGGCAGCGCATGTCAAACGTAGTCATCGTCGGCACACAATGGGGGGACGAAGGAAAGGGCAAAATTGTCGACTTGCTCATGGATCGGTTCGACATCGTCGCCCGCTACCAGGGGGGCCACAACGCCGGACACACCGTCATTATCGACGGGCGCAAATACGTACTCCATTTGATCCCCTCCGGCGTGCTTCGGCCCGACAAGGTTTGCGTCATCGGCAACGGCGTAGTGGTCGACCCCTTTGCGTTCCTGGAAGAAGCCGAGATGCTGCAGGAGTTCGATCTGAACGGGCGACTCCTGGTCAGCAACCGGGCCCACCTGATTCTGCCTCACCATCGGGCCCTGGAGGCCGCCGAAGAAAGTCGCCTGGCCGAGGGCCAGATCGGGACTACGCTGCGAGGCATCGGCCCTTGCTACGAAGACAAGATGGCAAGGCGGGGGATTCGTCTTGCAGAGCTCTTTTCGCCCGAGGCTTTTCGTGCGAAGGTGGGGTCCAACGTCGAGTTCGCCAATCGGATCCTGACAAGAGTCTACGCCGAGTCTGCGCTGGAAGCGGACCGAATCGTCGATTCCTACCTTGCTATTTCGGAACGGATTCTCCCTTTTGCGGCCGATACGGCGGAATACCTTGGCCGCGCCGTTCGCGCGGGTCGAAATATCCTGTTTGAAGGAGCCCAGGGAGCCTTGTTGGACGTCGATCACGGCACCTATCCTTTTGTGACTTCCTCCAACGCCACTTCCGGCGGCGCCTGCACCGGCACCGGCATAGGCCCCGGCGCGATCGATGGCGTCATCGGGATCAGCAAGGCTTACACGACCCGGGTTGGAGGCGGCCCCTTTCCTACTGAACTGACCGACAGTGTGGGAGAAATGATTCGCGCCCGGGGGGCTGAGTTCGGCGCCTCAACCGGCCGTCCTCGCCGCTGCGGGTGGTTTGACGCCGTCGTCATTCGCTACTCCGCGCTCATCAACGGGTTGGATACGCTTGCAATTACGAAGCTCGACGTTCTGGACGAACTGAATGAAATTCGAATCTCCGTCGGGTACCGGCTTCGAGGGAAGCGCCTGGAAACCTTCCCCACCGGGATTGACGAGCTGCAGCAAGTCGAACCGATTTACGAAACCCTTCCCGGCTGGAAGTCCGACACCTCCCAGGTTCGCCGGCTGCAGGACCTGCCGACTGCGGCCCGTCGGTACCTGCAGCGACTGACCGAACTGGCGGAGGTCGATGTGTCCATCATTTCCACAGGGCCGGATCGAAAGGAAACCGTCGTCCTCGAAGAGAGTCCGCAATTGCGCCGGATTCTGGGCGCGTAGCCCGAAACGTTCCGATGGGGGTTCGGTATCATTTGATCCTCGAGGCTTTCGCGCTATACTGGGATCATCCGTAAAATCAAGTATTTGAGCGATCATTGCAAGAATCGCTGAAGAAGGAGGAATCATGGCGTTTCAATTACCCGACCTGCCCTATGCTCCCGATGCATTGGAGCCTCATATTGACCGTCGAACCATGGAGATCCATCACGGCAAACACCACGCCGCCTATGTCAGCAATCTGAACAAGGCGCTGGAGTCCGCGTCCGATTTGCAGTCTCGGAGCCTGGAGCAACTTTTGGCCAGCAATTGCGCTGGCGTCCCGGAGAAAATTCGCACCGCCGTTCGGAACAATGGAGGCGGGCACGCCAATCATTCGTTGTTCTGGAAACTGATGGCGCCAAGTGCCGGAGGCCGTCCCCAAGGTGCGCTGAATGACGCGATCAATCAGGCCTTCGGCGGGTTTGAAAAGTTTCAGGAAGAATTCGCCGCCGCTGCCACGGGCCGATTCGGCTCCGGGTGGGCGTGGCTGGTGAAGACGGGACAGGGCGTTCTGGAAATTTACTCGACCGCTAATCAGGACAGCCCCCTGATGGAAGGGAAGAAACCGATACTGGGCTTGGACGTGTGGGAGCACGCGTACTACCTGCATTATCAGAATCGGCGGCCCGACTACATTAAGGCCTGGTGGAACGTCGTCAACTGGGCGGCTGCAGCCGAGGAATTCGAAGGCTAGACGGAGACGCAAACAGGAGACTCTCGACCATGCGAAGGCACGCAAATCGACAGTGGCCAATCCGTAACGGGCGATTTCTGTCGCGCTCCAGATCGGCTTTTCCACTTGCGATCTGCACACTCTTGCTGCTGTGCGCTCCATTGTCAGGCCAGAATCCCAGGGAGGTTCAACCCCTGCAGCCCGGCGCGATGGCCCCCTCGGGCGTGCACTTTCAAACGCTTGATGGCGGAAAGGTCGAACTTTTGCAACTGACCCTCGACTCGCCTGTCGCACTGGTTTTTTTCCGAGGGGGATGGTGACCGTACTGTACGGCGCAACTCGTGGAGTTGCAAAACGTTCAGCAGGAACTGCGGGACCTTGGCTTTACCCTCCTCGGGGTCAGCGGAGATGCAGGAGCGAGTCTGAAGAGCACGGTTAAAGAGGCGCAGCTCGATTTTGAGATTCTACGGGATCCGGGTCTGGCGGCGGCCGAACGATTTGGAATCGTGTTTGAGTTGGATTCGGAGACTGCAGATCGCTACGCTGAGGCCGGGATTTCTCTGACCGACGGGCGATTGCCCGTTCCGGCAGTCTTTTTGATCGACCGCTCCGGGAGGATTCGATTTCAATATGCGAATCCGGATTACAGGGTTCGCCTGAAGGGGCAGGAGTTGCTCTCGGCGGCACGGAAGATCGTCTCCCAAGACGGTGCGGACGCGGGTTCGAGGGACTCCGGCGCCGTGAAGTTGGCGCACATGCCTTGAGCGATCGCTATTACTTGACCATTTTCCTGCTGATCGCCGCCGCGCTCCTTTTTCTGGGTAGAGGCGAACTGCCCGCGTCCAATCTGCTGACCTGGGGATTGACCTTCGGCGTGACGACCACGGCCGGGGTTCTTTTAGTGGCGCTGTATCGGGTGCGAGAACAGCTGAAGAGAAGCCGTCACGAACTCGCCCGCAAAGACGCCGAAATCAGCTTCGCCCTGGAGGTGCAGAGGGCCCTTTTTCCAAGGGATCTGTCGGGTCTGCCCGGATTGGAAATCGCAGCAGTGTGCCTGCCCGCGCAGGGAATCAGTGGGGACTATTACGAAGTCCTGGTGCGCCAGGACGGCCAAGTCGTGTTCGCGCTGGCCGATATCAGCGGGAAGGGGGTTTCGGCCGCAATCCTGATGGCCAATCTACAGGCATTATTTCGAATGCTTCAGGAGACCCGGGAAGCTCCGGACCAGATCTGCAACCGCTTGAATCGGCACCTCTGCAATGTTACCGAAGCGAACCGCTTCGCGACGCTTTTCGTGGGCGAATGGCGACCGTCGACTCGCACTCTTCGGTACGTCAATGCCGGTCACGAGATTCCATTGGTTTTTGGAGTCGATCACGAGCCGAGCGAGGGCGGGCCTCCCGTCGGAATTTTCGAAGACTTCCAGTACAGGAGCGGAAGCGTCCAACTTCCGCCCGGGACGCTGCTGGTCATTTATTCGGACGGGGTAGTAGAGGCTCGAAATTCCAAGGACGAGGAATTCGGCGTGGATCGATTGCGCCGAGTCATCTCAGGGTTTCGGGATGCCCCGTTAGAGGACATTGAAGCGGCGGTTCTGAAGGCGGTTGAGGATTGGTCGCAGGGCAGCCGTGAAGACGACACCACCCTGATGCTGGTGCGGGTGCAGGACGAGAGCGAAATGTCGGGCGACGGCGACCTCAGTTTGAAATTGCACGCGAAGGCATTCAACGGGCAGGAGAACTCGCCATGAGAGTTTCGGGGCACACCTTTTCCGAACACGTTCGCTTCATCCGACCCTTACTGCTATTGATCGCCTTGGTCTGGTTCATCCGGTTCTTCCTGACGCCCGGGGCCACTCCGAAAGCGGTTGTCGATCTCACCAGCGTAACCGCGATCGTGTCAGTGGCGGTTATTCTGGCCGTTCTGAGAATCTACGCCCGTGACTTCGGCGGCTACGCCAGCGTAGTGCTGAGCACCCTGCTTCTCGTGGTGTGGGGGCAACTGCTGGTGGTCGCCGCCATCCTTTTGTCGGTCTTCAGCGGAATCGAAAACATTTACACCGCGCCAGAGTTCTCCCTGCCCATTCCCGACCCCTACCACTTTCGCCATGTCGTCGGCCATCTGACATTCGGCGTGGGCGCAGGAACGCTGGTCGGATCCGCAATGGGCTGCCTGCTGCTGTTCATTCTTAGAATACTGATCAACGGAGCGCATCGCGGAAATGACCGCGACACAAAAGCCGGCGGGCGCGGCTGAAGATCGGCTGAGAGGAAGCGGCGCGGTCCGCGTTCTATTGGCTCCGTTCCGGTTTCGGGAATTGCCCGGTCCCCCTCCGCCCGCAAAAAAGATTCCAAAGAGCG
>CAZAEY010000010.1:1774-44709 GCA_964484155.1 uncultured Acidobacteriota bacterium | reverse complement strand
GCGCGACGCCCACGTCGTCGGCGTGAACGATCAGCAACCGGTCCTGGGGTCCGTAACCCAGACGTTCGGCCAAGCTGGACTGGGGCGGCGCCTCAGAAACCGCAACCGGCCCAAGACCGGTCAGCAAGACGATTCCTCCCACTGCCAACACGAACATCTCGCGAATTAGCATGAGAACGATTCTAAACGAGATGGCTGGAAACGGAAATGCCCCGCGCGGCACCGTGTCAATTCACCACAGAGTCCGGTCAGGACCGGTCAGTCATGACCGGTGCAGCGAAACATCAAAACCTCAAAGCCGCGCCTGCAACCGCCTCAAAAATCTTATCCTGTCCCTTAAACGTCAGGGCAAGCCGATACGGCGCCCTCGTCGTTACTGACGAGGCTCCGTGGTACGACTGACTGAGGCTCCATGGTACGACTGATCGGGCCGCGTTGACGCCGTGCTAGAATATGGCGCTGATTTCGGCGGCGACTCCGCTGTTGTCCTTTTGGAGGAACGGTTCCAGAACGAACAGAAAAGTATATTTTGAGCCAGGAAAATGGACATTGACATGCGGCACGAAGGCCACTCCTAGACCGTCCGTGCTGCGATGATCGAGCCTGGAGCCCCAGGCGAACCACGTGCGCGGGATCCAGTAGTGCCCCAGGCTCATCCGGAAGTCCTGCACCCCGGAGCGAAATCGCGCCGTCCCCGCCGCTCCATAGAGGTGCGTTGCTCCGACCTGCTTCTGACCGATCAGAGCGGCCATCCAGCGGTCGTCCCCTAAAAAGAGACTCCCACCGAAACTGTCCAGCCCGCGCCTTCTGGAAGTCTCCAGGAAGGCGCCTTTGGGCCGAGCCTCCAGCTCAAAGCTGGCAGCATCCCGCGCATCCCTGGTCAGCGGCAGCGATAGCTCCCCGCCAAAAGGGACGGTTACCTCATGATTCCACCCATCGGCAGCAGGATCGCCGAGGGAAAAACGAACGGCTGGGGCCCTCCCTTCCAATGAAAAGGACCTGAGCGAGGAGAGGCGTTGTTTACTCGCCGGCTTTCCTGGAATAGAAGCGGCAAAACCGACAGGTGTGGACAGGCTGAGCCGTCGCGAAACGTCCCACTGGCTGAGCATCCGGAACTGTCCTATCATGACGGAAACTTGATCGCTGATGTCAAAATTGAGAAAAAGATCCTCGAACCGACCGCTTCGGTCCAGCAACCGTCCCTCCTGGCCTGTGGCTTCGAAGCTTAGCGGCCGCCACTCCAGAAAATAAGACGTCCGGGAGGAGAGTTTTCCTCCGGAAACTACTTCGACGCGGTTCGGAAAGGCTTTGGTAAATTTGCGCCTTTGCGAGTCGTGACGCTCGATCCTGTGCGTGGCCCACACCGCGAGAGGCAAAGTCGGGTGCGAAGGGACGGCTTTCAAGGTGTAACCGTTGGCTACGAAGTTCAGCCCGAACTCATTCAGGCTCGGGGGCAGAGTGTGACAGGAGCCGCAGGTGAGATTGTACTTCCTGGCAAAATACGGCACGGCTTCCACGGAACTCGAAAGCATCACGAGCAGAAGCATTCCTACGACAATCCACATATTTAGAGAGCATACGCCAACAATTTAGCTAAGTCTAACTTTTATTTTTAATACGAGCCTTACGGCTCACAGCGCGCATTGTCAAAAAGGATTGACGGCGACGGTGACGACAGTCAGATCGTCGTACTGGCGTGCGCCTTTACAGAACAGGTCGACATCCTCCAGCACGGTTTGCGCAAGGCTTTCGGGTGAAGCCGATCGCCCTTGCGCGAGCAGTTCCGACAGCCTTACTTCGCCGTACATTTCCTCATCCAGGTTCTGGGCCTCCGTGATTCCATCCGTGTAAAGCAGAATGCGCTGGCCGGGCTTCATAGGGTGGACCTCTTCTTGAAACTCGGCGTCCTTCAGGATGCCCAGGACCGGTCCCCCGGCTTCCAACTGACGAATCGTGCCGGTCTCCGGGTCCAATAGAAACGAGGGATTGTGACCGGCGTGAATGGATGTTATTTCTCGCTTCGCCGGATCGAGTTCCAGATAGGCTAAGGTCACAAAGCGATTGGATGGAGACTCGCTGGTGAAGATCCGATTCAATCGGCCCAGCATTTCAGCGGCGGGCAGTTGCTCGTCCGCAAGAGCGCGAAGGGTTGAGCGCAATGAGGCCATCAGCAGCGCGGCGGCGATTCCCTTGCCTGAAATATCGGCGATCACAATCCCCAAGACCCCTGGCCCTCGCCGGAAATAGTCAAAGTAATCTCCACCCACTTGGGTCGCCGGGCGGCTCAAGCCAAACAGGCTCACCTCGTCAATTTTCGGGGCGCTGCGGGGAAGGAATCCAAGCTGTATCTCTCTCGCGAGCTCCAGGTCTCGATCGATCCGTTCCTTTTCCAGGGCCATCTGGTGGAAGCGAATCTTTTCGATGGCGATTCCCGCCTGCACGGCAAGGGTCTGAAAGAGCGGGATCTCATTTTCGGGGAAGGAGGCTTCCTCTCGTCGATTCAGGGCCTGCAGGACGCCGGTGATCCGCCCGCTGGAATCTTGCAGCGGTACGCACGCCAAGCTGCGAGTGACGAAATCCCCGGCTGCGATCTCGCCGAAGAAGCGGGGATCGCTGGAGGGGTTGTCGACCAGTATCGGACGTTCGGTCTGAATGACCCAGCCAACGAGCCCTTTGCCTGCAGGAATTCTTTTTCCTGAAATCTGTTCGCTGACGGGTCCGGTTGGAACCAGCAGAATCAACTCGCCGCTCTCCTGGTCCAGAAGAAAAAGGGAGCTGGCCTCCGCTTGCATGATCTGTCGTGCAGCTTCCATGATCTCCCGCAGCAGAGAATCCATGCTTCGAGCCGCATGGATGCGATTCAAGAGCTGACTGAGTTCTTCAAAATGCAGGGATGATCGCAGCAGAGACGCCGTCCAATCGTCTTGCAGTTCTGCGGAGTCCGAGGCTTCCAACGAGGCGGCCTGCAGGAAGGGCCGCAGCCGGGCTTCAAATTGGCGCGCATCTTCCCGAGCCGCGAACTCGGGGAAGAGCCAGCGGCGTGAAAGCGATCGAGATGGGGATGAGAACATTCGCCCCAGGCCTGAAGCCAGCGGAGTGATCCCGATCGTCATGGAAAAACGGATCGGCTCGTCGTCCAGTTGATCCGCCGGGGGAGGCTTCAGGAAGAGCAGGTCCAGCGCCAGGGGATCCTCCTTCCGGCCAACAATTCGCGCATCAAAGACTCCGTCTTGCGGAGTCTGGATCAGGACCCGCACCGTTTCGGATAACTCGATGGGCTCTTCGACATTCATTGGGATCTGAAAAAACCGGCGCTCAACATCGTTCAACCTGTACATTCCACCGCACCGGCAAGGCTACTCGCAAATAGCCAAAACAGCGCCAGCCGGATCCTCGATTACGGCGTAACGGCCCTGATCTCCCGCCCCTTTCGGGCCTGCAAGAATCTTGCCGCCGCATCGAAGGCATGATTCAAGGCTGGCGTCCAGGTCCGCTACGGTTACATAGATCAGCCATTGCGACGGGAGGCGCGCGTTGACTCCCCGCTTGTGACACACGCCTGCAATGGCGCTGCCTCCAACGGTCATATTGAAGTCGGAGTAATCGCCCATGGGAACCTCTTCAGCATTCCAGCCGATGACATCGCGGTAGAAGTCGCGAACTCCGGGAGCGTCCTGCACCGTCAAATCCGTCCATACAATTTGACCGAACCGATCCGCATTCTTCATGGCAATCCTTTTGGAATCGTCCCGACTTGCGGCGGCAGCGCCTGATCGGTTCCTGCTTTTTACCGCACATGCACCTATTCCGCTGGAAATGAAATGAGCCGGTATTGAGAAATCCGAACTATGGCCGTATCGAAACTCCAATCCCGGCCGATTTAAACTGCCGCACGAGGGCTTCCAAGCCGGACTGCCCAACGTCGCTTTTCTGCAAGTGCGACAGGGATTTTTCACTGTCTGCGCGAAGGTAATAGGCGACGGCCAGAAAGCGGTGGAGGATCCGTCTTTCCGATTCCTCCAGCAGGCCGCGGTCCCCTTCCAAATAACCTTCGGAAAACTCAATAAGCCGGTCGAAGAGGGCTTCGTGGAACAGTTCCCCGCCGTAGGCTTCGATGTGCCGCCGGATCTGCCCCTGCAAAATACGTGGATCTCGGGGCAATTTTTCCGGCGCCACAGTGCGCAATAGGAAAGCGTCTCGAGCCCTGAGCATCAGCAGATGGCGAAGTTCCATTGCCGACTCGGAACGCAAAGCCGGGATCTTCAACCTCTCCGCCAACTCGTTCAGGAGGCTGCCATAGCCGTAAAACGGCTGCCAGAGATGATCTCGACGCTCGGTAAACGAGCCGGTCTTTTGCAGCAGATCCTCGATCGCATCCAGCTTCTCTTGGAACTCATCCCCGGATGGAAATCGAAAGCCCGGCCGGACCTTTAAGTGCGGGAAGAGATAACCGGCGCTCTGCGATTCGCATGGACGGGTCGATTCTCCTCCGACATTGAGGTCATAACCGAGGAATCCGGATGCATACGGATCCGGCTGAAACATATCTTCCAGCGCCAGAAGCAACTGGAAGATCTGCCCCGCCGACGCGACGTTCCCATCGTCGTATCGGACCAGCAGGTTGTAATGCACCGAAATATATTCCCGATGTTCCGGATAGAGCTCATCTGCCGTGCAAAGAACAGGCCCGAGATAGGCCCCCACCCGTTTTCCGAGCACCAGAGGGAAGCGGAGCACATTGTCCAGCGCCAGCTCCAAGAAGAATTCGAGGTGGCTTGGGTCGGGCGCGGGTTGGTCCTGATTGAATCCAAGGCGTTCCGCCAGTTCCTGGGCTTCGGGGGAGTTTGGAGCGCGCTGGACTATATGGGCGGCTTCAAACACAAACTGGTAATCCGTCAGCGCCTCGTCAACCAGGTGGAGGCAGTCGACGATAGGCGACGTCGTATCAGCCATGCAGAAACGGATCCGTGTTGCCGCCCGGGCCAGCAGATCCTGATGGCGGAGGGGGTCCGGCCTCTCCTCCTCCTCAACTCGAACGGGCGTTGGAATGCGGGGTTTTGTGCGATCGAATTCTTCAGGTCTGGGCCTGTCCGGAGCCACCTTGCGGTAGAAATCCAGAAGGTGACCCCGAAGGCAGTGCAAGTCCCTCAAGCCGCCTGGATCCAGACTAACGGCGCCGCGATTGGCGCATCCGGCGGCCGCGGCCGCCACTGCCAGCGCCTCACGGAGCAGATGTTCGTCCGAGCCAGGGTTGCTATAGGAGATCAAGAGCTGCAATTGATCGGCGGTCAAACAGGAAAGGCGTCCCAGAACGCGCCCGGCGTCGGCGTCGGAGCAGGCGCTGGAAGCCCCGACCGCCTGTATGGGGGAAATTCCCGAAATAAGCAGCAACAACGCAAAGCAGGAAAGAGCCGCCGACCAGCTGCGGGCCAAACGCGTCGCCCGTCCCCCCATTTCGCGAGAGCCACTCGAAACGGGCGGGTCCTCGTCCAAGCCGTTTGATCCGGACTTCGTCGCCCGCGCAACCATTGCTGTCTTATCCTGAGCTCGAAACACGGCCCTCCTTCGCCAGAAGGCGAAGCAGTTCCTGCCCGCGGAGTTTCATTTCAGGCTCAGCTCCTTTTTCCAGCTTTCCTCTTCGGCTCGCAGCCGGGCAACACGTTGTTCGACTTCCCGCCAGAAGCGGATTGCTTCGGTGACGAAATCGACGTCGGGCACGAGCTCCAGGGTCGTGAGGTTTAACGAGGTGATTTGTCTTCCAAGCAGGCCCTCTTCCAATTCCACTCGACAGCCCGGCTGTTCGGTGGCCAGGCGCTCGCGCCAGCGCGTTTCCCGGGCGATGCGTTCCAGGCTTCTGCGCCGTGCGGCCAGACTCAAGTCAACGGAGGAAGGGTCCGTTAGGGCCGCGGGATTGGGCTCATCGAAGACCCGACTGGGGGTCAGGGTTACATCGCTGACCACGAAGCACTCAGTCGGCGCCTGCTCGCCCAGGGTTTCGATCCCTTGCAGGCGTCGAATCCGGGGGACGGAGACGAGTTGGACCTGCGCCAGATCCTCCAGAAGGACTGGCAACTGCTCCGAGCCGGCAACTTCGGAAATTGCAGCGCTCCCGCCGACTGGATAAGCAACCTCTCGCGTAATGTTGCGATCGGCCCTTTCCACTTTAATGCGCGAGGCGCCGTAGAACTGGAAAAGACCGTCCGCCGCTATTCTACCGGCCGTTTTCCAGACCTGATCCGACTCCAGAGTCTGGCGGGAAATGAAAAGCTGAAATGCAGCCTCCTCGCCCTCGATAAGTTCGCAGGGAGCGCTCTCCGCGGCGAAGGCCCGATACATGGTCTGAAGCTTTTCAATCTTGCTCCACTCGGGAAGTTCGGGTTGGCCCTCAACGGCCATCAGCAGGGCCAGATCGACCTCGATCATTTCGGGTCGTTCGGGTCTGTGAATGTCCATCTGCTGACAGGGTTGCCTGCCAGCTTCCGGAAGCGCGGCGCTTGCCGCAAGGCAAAGGGTGAAGCTCAAAAATCTGAATAGCATGTGCCAATCCGACATTTTCGTTGATTGCACGGTTCGCCAGCGCCGCCTGCCCCCCTCGGGGCCCGACCCGCTTGGGGAGCGCGCAAACCGCTGAACCGCACAAGAAGCCTTCCAGCATTGTAACATCCCCTTTCTCCCCGGATTTCCTGCTTGCTGCGGCGGGTCACCTTTCGATCCTGATGCGGATTCTTTGCGACTGGAAGTCGTCCCGGGCGATCACCGACAGGTCATGATACGACCCGACCGCCAGAGAGCGCTCGATGCTTCCCTGAACGCGCAAGTGCCAATCGCCTGTAAGCGAATCCCGCTGAAGACTGTAGGGGAGCGATTGCGGTTGGAGATCTGCGAACTCCCGCACCCGAACGTCTGGTCGGCCTTCTATGGGAGCGGTTGTTCCGTCAGGATCGATGATGTGACGGCTCAGGTTGTAGTAGAAATATCCCCGATCCTCCTCGAAGAAATGCCACTCGTAGAAAATCCGGACGAAATGGATGTCGCTTTCGCCAGGACCAAGATAAGTGGAACGAGGCGGTTCGTTTCTCAGCAGGATGAAGCCGATCGTGAAATCCAGGCGCAGGTTCTGCTCGTCATAGTAGTAGCCCCTTTGCTCAAAACTTCTGCCTGGATTCAGCGAGCGTGAGGGGGTGAGCCAGCCTCGCTGGAAGTCTTCAGTCAGCACGGATCCGTTTCGCCAACCTCCGTCCTGCGCTCTTTCTCCTGCGCGAGTCTCGCGCCAGGAGGACCACCCGCCCCATGATCCCCCGGCACGGATGTGCTGCAGGATCAGCGCGGGGAGCCGGATGGGACGCCCCTGCACCACCGGAAAGTCTCCAAATCGCTGTTCCTCCTGACGTAGGAACTTCAGGCTGCCACGGTGGACCTTCGAAGAGCTCCGGTCGGCCAGCGGAGCGCCCTCACGCAGAAACCAGAAACCGAACTCGACCTCATAGTCGCCGGTTCCCAGAGCGGTATCACCCCGGACGATGTTCAAAAGATTGAAAGTAGCGCGATGAAGAATCGTTCGGTCGCCGCCCGTCAACTCGGCCCACGTGAAACGGACGCAAGTATTCGTCTCCTGGGGGCAACTACCGCGACTCTCGGGCGAAGCGGCAAGAATATCCTCTCCGTCAGGGCTCCACAGGCCAACCACTTCGACTGCGAGTTCCTCGTAGGCCTGGCCCAATGCCAACGGCTTGAAATCGATGGAAAAGTAGGGCTCTTCCGGAGTCACCACTTCAGCGAACCCGGGCCCGGCCTCGTCCGATTCGGTGCGCACAGGCACGTGAAAAATGTAGTAGTAGTCCTGGAAAAGCCGCACCCCCAGTTGGGTTCCCAGCGCATTCTGATAGATAAAGGCAAGCGCTATGACGATTTTGGTCATGTTCATCCAGAGATTTGCAAAATCGTGACCGCTGGCGCGGTAAAGAAGCGGATCCATAAGCGGCTAACTCCCCTGGATCGATGACATCACTTCTTCCCCTGGCGGATGGCCTTCAATTCATGGCGCCCTGCAAGGGCTCGCAGAAATGCAAAACCGCCGATCGAAAGCAACATGAAAAGAAGCAGAAGCACCGCGATGCCGTCGACCCAGGGCGCTTCCCCGACCAGCAGAGGCAAAAGGATGGCTCCTGCGCCGCAAAACAATCCAAGCGCGGAAATGACCGAAGCGCTTGTATACAGTCGGGAGGTGCTCAGCGCTGCATCCGGCGCCTTCAGGTTGGAGGTTTCCGTCAAGCGCAGAAACCAGTCTCGCAATGCTGCAGGGGCGGTGTTTTCGAACCTTACCTCGAGCTTCTCCGGCCAGCGGTTCACAACGGTGCAATCGCATCGGAAAGGTTCCGGCGCAAAAGGCGGATCAGGCCAGTGAATGCGCACCTTCTTGAGGTTTTTCGGGGGATTGGGCCATTCAATCACCATTCCGTCCAAGCGCACGAGCGCCGAATCGGCGCGGAAAACCGATTCCGAATCCCCATTTCGGAAACGAACATCCAGAGGGACGCCCGTCACTTCGAGCGCTGTGAGCTTGATTGGGTGTTCAATTCGATTCATGGATGCTTACGTTCCTGAAGATTTATTCGGCACGCCGATTCGCTTCAATTCCACACTGGAACTCATGTTAAATGGGCGGCCCGTCCAAGGCAATTCCCGCCAGAGGGCGGTCAATCCGGCGGACTCTCAAAAATCTCAGCGAGAAGCCGTTCCAGCGTGGCAATGTTGAGCAGACCGGAGTGGATCTCCGCCGCATGGAGGGCCAGCGCACGGGTTCTTGCTTGTTCCAGCGAAATCGGCGGGCGCGCGTCGATGAATCCTTCTGAAATCAGAAACTCCTCGAGGTCCCTCAACTTGTTTTCACGAAAGCGGGCCACCCCGGATACAGCTTCCACGAGGGCCCGACCGTCTCCTTTCAAATCCTGCGCCAGCGCGCTCACTTGATCAATGAAGCGGTCCGATACTGCCCCCGAGTCCAGCAGATCGTTCCTGTCGACCGGCTTGCCTTGCCCGATCTTTCGGAGGCGAAAGAGATGGGCAAGGCACTCCACAATCGCCCGAATCTCGTCTGGTTTCGCGTTGCCGGCTTCCAGCAACGGTTCGCCTCCTGACGCCAATAGGGTCTCCAGCTGACCGACTGTCCGCACCTGCATGGAAAGCAACCGATGGAGCAGCTTCGGATCCTCGATTACGTGCCAGACATGAACGGCGCCGAAGGGCTCCCGCGGGTCAATTGATGAAATCTGAAGCTCCTTGCCGTAGCCCCAATGATCCAGCCCCTCCGGATCTGGGACCGCTTCGAGTTTGGGAGCGACGTCCCGAAACGGATTTCTGCGGCTCTCTTCCAGATTTCGGATTCGAGCCAGGTCGAATACTGCGGGCTCTCGATCGCCGAGACTGGCTGCAACCTGCCTCCATTTTTCCATTTCGGTGGATTGTGCCGTCAGGCACAGAATCTGCCGACCTTCACGGCTCATGGCCAGCGCAGCTTCCATCAATGCTCGCGAACGCTCTTCATCTGAATTCGCGAGCGATTCATCGAAGACTAAAGGAAGCCGGTATCCGCCCTCTTGCATTTCCACAAAGCCCAACCTTACACTCAACAGCAACTGCACCTTGGTTCCGCTGGACAGCTCCTCAAGGTCGCAGCCGGTTTGGAGGACGGTGTCGAAAGCGCGAAAGGCGGGCGGGTCTCCTTCCTGGACATCCAGGAGATACCGTCCGCGCGTGATGGCCGCAAAGATTTCACGGGCCGCGTGAAAGACCTGGGGCCGGTCGAAGTTTTTCGTCTTGCTCTCCAGAAACTCGCGCAAAGCATTTCCCGCCAACGCCTCCGCATCTCTCAACTGTTGCTCCCGAAGCTGCTGAAGGGCCGCTTCTTGATTCGCCAAGGCCTCTTCCAGATTGTGCTCGCTTCGGGCTTTTCGAATGAGGGCTTCCACCTCCCCCTTTTGCTTCTGCAACTGCTCTAGTCGCTGGGAATCGATTTCCGCCTGCTGCAGAATTTGCGTCAGGGCGTCTTCGGGCTGGTCAAGCAAGGAGGCCTCAAAAAGCGCGTTGCTTTCGAGTCGGAGCCTGGCTTCTGCAAGCTGGGCCTCAGCAGTCGCGAGCGTTTCGCGGGCCTTCCGGAAATCTTCGACCGAGTCGCACCAGCTGCGGAGCGTCTGTGCATCCGCACCGCCTTCCTCGTAGATCTGCCTCAGACCGTCGACTTCAGCTTGCAGTCCCAAACATGTTTTGCGATGTTGTTCGAGTTGTCGGGCAAACCCCTCCATTTGAATCTCCAGCTTTTTGAAGGACTGATCGCGGCTGACCAAATCTTCGACTTCGGCAGATAAAGAGTCGATTGAGGGCTCCGCTTCTGCGCCCGCTTTCCGCAAGTCCGACTGAAGACATGCCCGCAGTTCAGCTCGCTGCTTCTCCAGATGCCGTAGGCGCTGCTTCAGTCCAACCAATCGCTCCCGCGCCTTCTTGAACTCCGCAAGGCGAAAGGCAAGAAAGTGGAGGGTCAGGATTCCCGGGGGTTCGGCCAGTCCAATCAGATCGGCCAGCTCTCGACCTTCGAGCTCCAGCTCTTGAAGACGAGTCTGGAGGTCCTCGATCTCAGGCGCCAAATCTTGTTGCCGCCTTTGGATCAGTTCGGCCAGTTCAGCTTTCCCGATCCATTCCTGCAACTGCTGCATCCGCAGCTGAACCGGACCCTCCTCCCACTCCACGGGTTGCGGAAGGTCCAGTGCGCAATATTCCTGCCGGTACACGGCCGAGCTGCCGCCGCCATCCTGCAGGCGCAGCAAAAGCAAGAGCGCCAGCGCGGGCACGGCCAGCAAGGCCCATGCAGGATGCTGGCTCAAGGAAAGCCATGCGGCCAGCAGAATCAGGGTGAAGGCCGAGAGGAGAAGTGCCAGTCGCTGAAGCCGGAATCGCCCTCCTGCCGTCCGGTTGTGACGCAGCCAGTTCATTAGCGCATTCAAGCCGGTCCGCATCGTTTCGCGGCTCGGTTCCGGGACATTGCCCAACGACAAAATCCGCCGCATGCTTTCGGCGGCCTGCAGGCGGCTTTCCACCTGGAGCAGCCTTTCCACCCACTCATCCAATCGTCCGATTTCCGAAGAGCTCAGTCGCGCCAGTTTTTCCAGATCGCAGTCGCGTCCCAAGGCGGCGGCAGCTTCCTGCAGTCGACCCTCCTGCTCGGCAACTTCGGCGTTGCGCGTGTCGAATTCTCGATCCAGTTCCTGAAGGGAGCCCAACTGTTTGCGAAGCCGAAGCAGATCGGTGGCCGAGATTCCCGCCTCCGGCAACGCCAGACTTCGCCGCTGCTGACCAAGCCGATCGATCTCCGCCTCCAGGCGGCGCGCTTCAAGAGCGCCTTCCTCCAAATCGCCTTGAAGCTTTTTCAGCCGCTCGAACTCGTTGCCAGTCAACCCGGAAACTTCAGCCGGAAATTCTTCAACCGCCCGGGCGGCGGCGTGGCGCTTTTGCGCGTGGCGGCGAAACTCGAGCGCAGATTCCAGAAGATGAACCCTCTTGCCGGCAAGCCGGCACGATTCCAAGTCCTGCGCTAGAGCATCCAACTGGGCTTCCTTTTCGCTGAGCTGAACGTGCTCCTCCCGTATGCGCCAGAATTTCTGTCGGGCCTCCCGATATGCGTCGGCGATATTGGCTCTGGCCGGCGTCGCCTTAAAGTCGAGCAACTGGGCAGCAGCCGCGAGATCGTAGCCCCCGGCTGATTCCCGCAGAATCGTGCGGGCGAACTGTTCGTTCCGACCTTCGCTCTGCAACAATTCATGCAATGCAAGCACATATCGATCGCGCTGATCCGATGGAGCGAAAACAGGGGGCGAAGCGGCCCGGCCGGCTTCCTGATAACGCACCGCGTCCCGAAAGACCAGCGCCGACCAGCTGGAGTTTCCGATGTAAAACCCCGCGCGAATCGCGCATGGCATGCGGCGGCGCTCAGGAAGGTCCGGCCAGATCACAAAGCTCAACGCCCGCGCAAGCGTTGTTTTGCCTGAGGCGTTCGGTCCCCAGATGATGTTGACTCCCGGAGTCAGGTTCTTCAGCGCGAAGCCCGGAGGGCGGAAGCCGGGCATTCTTTCGATGGCCAGACTTTCAACCCAGACTGCCTGAACAGACACTCAGCCTCCTTTCTGATCCAAAAGCGCGTCCAGCAACCGGGCGGACTGACGAAGCAGCAAATCGCGCACGAGCGCCTGGTGAGATTCGCGGGCACTGGAAAGGGAGGGGAGTTCGCGGTAGGCTGCCGCCGACTCGGCCATCTCCATGGCTGCCTCGACGGATTCCGTCAAAGGTTGAAGCTCGGTTGGAAGGTCCCCTTTCTGCAGGTGGAGAATGATTTGGGCCAACTCAGAAACGATCCCTGAGCCGCGGGCCAATTCGATCAGATTCTTCGCCGGTTGCGACTCCAATCGGATCGACTCCACAAAAGTCTGCAACGAGCCGATCACAGGCCGCAACTCGTCAACGATTGCGGAAGCGAATGAACGATCCATACGGTGATGCAACGGAGTCCGGCCTTGCAATGCCACGCGCAGCGAAAGAAAGCGACAGGATTCCGTTTCGTCCGCAACCTTCTGGGCCGCCGCCTTGACCCCTCGAGCCACCCTACCCTCGAGATCCCCCAGGCTACTGCATTCACTGATATCAATCGCAAGGGACTCGTAGCGAACTGGGGACAAGGGGAGCAGAGTGATCCGAAGGCTGGCCAGGCCGTCGATCTCGACTAAGAGGGCTCCATGAGCGCCTGGTTCGCCCGGATTCATCGCCTGCAGCGAACCTGGGTAGCAGATTGGCGGCGCCCCAGGAAGGTTCTGAGGCCTGTGAATGTGGCCAAGCAACCATAAGTGAACCGGATGCGCACGCAGCTCCGTTGACGAGACAGGCGCGTAGGGGCTGTCCGTCTGATCCAGATCCGCGTGCATCAGTCCAATGCAAGGCGTTTCCCCGCTCGCAGGCAGCGCATAGGCTTCCAGAGGACTCCGAGTGTGGCGAGCGGCTGGAAAGGACCAGCCGTCCAAGTAGGCCAGGAGCTTCCCGTTCCGCATCAGGTGCGCCCGCTCCCACTCTCCGCCTCGTCCCAATAGATGAAACCGCTCCGTTTTGTCCTGTTCGAGTAGTCGGGGGAATACGTCGAAATCATGGTTTCCGGAGACCGCAAACACCTCGATCCTTGCATCCGACAGACGCCGAATGCCTTCGAGCAACGGCCCGAAGGCTTCAAAAAAACGATTCTCTCGATCGACGATGTCGCCCGTCAGTACGACGGCGTCGACACGACGCGCCACCGCCGCGTCCACGAAAGCGGACCATCCTGCCGCCGTCGACAAATCCCGGCTTCCCGAAGAGGCGGGAATGCGTGAAGAGCGTTTGCCAAGATGAGCGTCCCCCGCACAGAGAATGCTGAAGCCACGGTTTCTTTCCATGTTTATGCCCACGAGTCGGTTTCGGGTCGCCTCTCCAGCTATCTTGGCCGCGCCGAACACTGCCCGTCAACCGTTTTATGGCGAAGACTTCGGAGTCGGACCACGCGTTTCACACCGTCGGGACATTCTCCGCAGATGCAACTCAGATCACAATGTAAAAATCCGCTGAAAGATACAATTGAGTCGGTTCAGACAATTATCCGGAACGTAAGGCGAACTATTGTTAAGCATCGCGGAAAGCGGCGTCAAGAAAACCAGAATTCAAGACTGGCTGGTAAGAGCATTCTTTCTAGCCGTCGCGGCGTCTCTGATCGTCGTAATATTCTTTATCGAACGGTACCGCGCAGTTACAATGGAGCTAGAGGATTCCGCCGCGCATCTCGAACAGACGATGCAGCTGAATCACGAACTGCGCGTCGCATCAAGCGAGCAGACCCGACTGGGCCGCCGGCTTGTTGTCGCAGCAAATATTGATGATTTCCTCGAACCCTTCGCTCAGACCAGTCATCGAATCACTGATATTCAGACCAAGTACCTCCAATTAAAAATAGATCCCGACGAGCGCGTCATTGTCCAAAGGATCCGTTCAGCACAGGCGGAAATGACGCTGAAGGTGTACCAGATTTATCAGATGCTCAGCGAGGAGCGTTCGGGAGAGTCCGTGAGACCGCTCCTAGCATCCTTGGATGAACTGGAAGACGAGCTGCACGACTCCTTTGAAGCTCTCAAATTCGTCCAATTGAACAATCTGAGTGAAGCCACGACTTCGCTGGACCGCGCGATGAACGACAGCCTGGTCGGGTTGCTGGTCTTCGCCGGCTTTCTGACCGCTCTTCTGATAGGTCTCAGCTATTTTTACCGGCAAAGAATTTTAAGGCCCCTGAACGAGTTGGTGTCTGCGGTGCAAATGGTTCGCGATGGCGACTTGAAAGTGCGAACCCCAGTGAGAATCGAGGATGAATTCGGAGACCTTGCCTCCCACTTCAACTTCATGGCGGAGACTCTGGAGTCCAGCTATTTGGATCTGGAAAGGAAAGTCGCTGAAAGGACGGAGCGCCTGCAGGAAGTGCAGCAGCAGCTTGTCCAATCGGAAAAGATGTCCGCAGTTGGCAAACTGGTCTCCGGGGTGGCCCACGAATTGAACAACCCCCTGACATCGATCATCGGCTACGCTCAAATACTCCGAGACGATCTTGCTCAAAGGAAGGAGTCTGGGCTGGTGGAATCGATTGACGTCGTTCTGAACGAATCCATGCGCTGCACTCGAATCGTTGAAAGCCTCCTGCAGTTCGCTCGCCAGCAAAAGGCGGAGATGTTGCCGATGTGCCTGAATGACGCCGTGCGGCGGATGGTTGCTTTGCGCTCGTATGAATTGCGGACCAGAAATATCGAATTGATGGAGGATTACCATTCCGATTCGCTCCTGGTATCGGCAGACGCAGCCAAGATCCAGCAGGTTGTGCTCAACCTGGTAAACAACGCGCGTGATGCGATCGCTGATTCGAAGAGGAAAGGCAGGATCTGGGTTCGAACCTTTCGGCAGGAGGAATTCGCCGTGCTGGAGGTCTGCGACAACGGAACCGGCATCCTGGAGCCACAAAGAATCTTCGATCCATTCTACACGACCAAGCCCTTGGGAGAGGGCACGGGACTGGGTCTCAGCGTCTGTTACGGAATCGTATCCGAACATGGCGGAATGATCCAGGCGGAAAATTGGGAAGGAGGCGCCCGCTTTTCCATGCGGCTCCCCATAGATCCGGAACTCGCAAAAGCCCCGCAGGAGGATTCCGCCCTGCCGGCCGCCGACACTAATTTCAGTGCGGCTCCAGCTTCGCCACCTCGAATCCTGATCGTCGACGATGAAAACTCCTTGGTGAGATTGCAGGAGCGTTCCCTTCGAAAGCTCGGCTTCGAGGTAGTCGGTTGCGCCTCCGGCGAAGAGGCGATTGCGTACCTGGAAATCAACGACGTGGATTTGATCGTTTCAGACCTCAGGATGCCCGGCAGCGTAAACGGCCTCAAACTCCTGGACTGGGTCCGGCAAAATCGGGAGGAGCTCCAAGGCCGGTTTCTGCTGATTTCTGGCGATCAGTTGGAAACGGGAACCGGACAATTGCCTATACCCGCGGATGTGCCCTGCCTCACGAAGCCATTCGAGATTTCGGCTTATTGCCGCACCGTATCGGAGATCCTGCAGAAATGAACGGAATGATCCGTGCTTGTTTTCTGATCCTGGTTCTTGTCATGGCGGCCTGCCAGCGCGCCCCGGACAGCAGGGCCTTCGCGTCGGCTCCTTCTTTGTTCCGAGCGACGACTCCGGGAACTGCAATTGGTTTTGCTCGATGATTGAAGAGCGAACGGGCTTCCCGCCGGATGCCGGTCAGGCCTTCGCCTTTGATGCGGTCACTCTGCTGAAAGCGGCCCTTGAGGAAGACGGCTTTTCCCGGGAGGGAATCAAGAGATACCTGAGGAGGCTCAGCGTCAGCGGGGCTGAAATTGATGGAATTGGAGGGAGCTTTTCTCTCGACTCAACTCAGGATGGCCGCCGCGCTTACCACATCCTCGAAGTCCAGGGTCCTTCTCTCAGGCTCTTGGACACCCTCAGCTGATTTCACTAATTGAGCCTGCGCTCGCTCAAGTCCGCTGGCTAGTATTCTCCGTTTCGCGGCCGCTGCCGGGAGAGATTTCAGTTTTCTGATGCCATAGGGCAGCAACAACCGGCTGGTCAATCGCATTTCGCCGGAATTTCCGATACGATCACGCTGCAATGGGGAGAAATGCGGGTTAGGAACGCCCGAGGCCTGATATTTCTAGGAAGCTTCCTTTCATGGTGCGCCGCAAGCGGGTGCAGTTCCGAACCTCCGGTTGAGCGGGATGAGCGCCCTCCCATTTCGTTTGAAGGTCGAGCGCTCTTCGACGGAGAAACCCTGAATGGCTGGGTGGTTACGAATTTCGGCGGGGAGGGTAACGTATACACGTCGGATGGGAGGATTGTCCTGGACTGGGGAGACGGCCTGACCGGGGTGACTTGGATCGAAACGCCGCCAACCGTGGATTACGAGATCGGTCTGGAAGCGATGCGTCTGCATGGCAACGATTTTTTTTGCGCACTGACGTTTCCTTATCTGGACACGCACTGCACCCTCATTGTTGGAGGGTGGGGCGGTGGCGTAGTCGGATTGTCGAGTGTCGATGGAATGGACGCATCCGAGAATGAAACAACACGGATCGTCGCCTTCGAAGATCGGCGCTGGTACGCCATTCGGCTGTCGGTCCGCAACGATCGCATCCAAGCCTGGATCGATGACGAAATCGTGGTGGATTTGCCGGTCGAGGGCCGCGACTTGGGTATCCGGCCGGAAATGAGCCTGTCGCGCCCGTTGGGGATCGCTGCGTGGCGAACCCGAGCCGCGTTGCGCTCCATTTACTTGAATGAGGGAAGCCGAGAGCGGCCGGACTAGTGGAGCGAGGTTCAAGTCCGCCTGCTATGCGCGGGTGCTGGACCGATCCACTCCAATATGGAAGCAAATTTTGGTTTAAACTGCTGAACCATGAAACGACTTATTGCTGCGCTTCCTGTCGCCTCCCTTTTTCTGATATCCGGTTTCGCCGAAAGCCCCCCACCTGATCGGTTGAATCAGCTGATTGACCAGATCGAACCGAAAGTCATTGAGTGGCGGCGCCATTTCCATCAGTTCCCCGAACTTTCGAATCGCGAATTCAAGACGGCGGAAAAAATCGCGGAAGCGCTTCGCAGCTTGGGCCTGGAGCCGCAAACAGGGATCGCCCACACCGGGGTGGTGGCAACGCTGCAAGGAGGCCGGCCCGGCCCGGTCGTCGCTCTTCGCGCAGACATGGACGGACTCCCTGTGACCGAACGGGTCGATTTGCCGTTCGCATCCAGGGAGACGGGCGAGTATGACGGTCAGGAAGTGGGCGTCATGCACGCCTGCGGACACGATACGCACATGGCGATTCTGCTCGGGGTCGCGTCAGTGCTGTCGGAAGTCAAGGAAGAGCTTCAGGGAACCGTGAAGTTCATTTTCCAACCGGCGGAAGAGGGCGCTCCGGAGGGGGAAGAAGGCGGCGCGGAACTGATGATCCGAGAAGGAGTTCTGAAGAATCCGGATGTGGACGTGATTTTCGGCCTTCACATTTCCAGCCGGGCCGATGTAGGAACGATCGAGTACCGCGCGGAAGGAATCATGGCGGCTGCCGACCGCTTTCGGATCCGCGTGAAGGGAAAGCAAACCCACGGGTCTACTCCTTGGACAGGCGCAGACCCCATTGTCGCAGCGGCCCATATCGTTAGCGGTCTCCAGACAATCGTCAGCCGCCAGACGGATTTGACAATTGCGCCGGCAGTCGTCACCGTTGGAATAATTCGAGGGGGCGTGCGCAACAACATCATTCCGGAAGAAGTCGAAATGGTTGGTACGATTCGCACCCTCGATGAAGCGATGCAGACTAAGATTCACAAGCAGATAGCAAAAGTTGCTTCATCGATCGCGGAGAGCATGGGGACCACCGCAGAAGTGAGCATCTTTCGAGGCTATCCGGTCACCTACAACGACCCCGATTTGACCCTGCAAATGCTCCCAAGCCTCCAGCGTGCGGCCGGCGAAAGAAATGTCGTCCAGATCGCCCCGATCATGGGCGCCGAAGACTTCTCCTTCTTCCAAAGGGAAGTCCCCGGCCTGTACTTCTTCCTCGGCGGCAAGCCATTGGATGTGCCTGTCTCAGAGGCTGCGCCGCACCACACTCCCGACTTTTACATCGATGAAAGCGGCCTGAAGTTGGGAGTTGAGGCGTTGCTGAACCTGACGATCGACTACATGCAGAAATAGCATTCAGAATCAGAACGAAGTGGCGCTGCCGTTTTTCCCGCTTGAGGTTCGATGAGGATCGCTGCCCGGACCGCTTCCGCGTTGCACCTCGCCGAGCGGAAGCGTTCTCCTGCGTCAAACCGATGACCTTCCAAACTGGCACGCCTGGCCGGGGGCTCATGCGGCAGGGCGGCGGCTCCGGGGGTTCACCCGGGTTTTCGCCGGCCAGTGTTCGCAGCGACCGCCTGCGGCGGATTCGCTTCCAGAACGAAATAACCTCATCGAAAGGGCGCCAAACTGCTACAATTCATCAGCGGATGGCGGGGCTCCGGAAAAAATGAAAGAAAATCCAAGAGGGGTAGTAGCGCGACGCTCTCGAAAAAAGCGCGTCTTTTACGGTTACCGCTCTCACGATCCTAAAGAGCAGGGAGGCAGAGCGGCCGTGTCCCTCGTGCTTGTTTTCGCTTCACTCGTTTTTCTGTTGATATTTCTGTTTTTGATTTGGAATCCGTTGACGCCGCGCGACATTGCGAACTGGCTGGCAAGCCCCCCGGAGTTGCAAGAAAGGCAGACGGCAAGCGGCCATCAGGGTTCTGCAAAGCGAGTCCGTGCCCCAAGTTCGCCTCGAACGGCGGTTTCGGATTTCAGCTTGCTGCGGGCAGACGGAGGGGTGTTTGAGTTAAGCACGCTGCGGCGCTTCGACCGGCAAATGCTCGGGATTCGGTCGCTGGCCGTTCTCCACGAATTCTCAGCGCTCGGCCCGGCCTTTGCAGACGAACGCTTGGTGGGGGCAATCGCGCCCGCGGAGGATTTCAAGAGCGCTTTCTGGACTCCCGAACTCCGAACGACCTCTGACCATTTCTTGGGAGCTCTTTCGCCGGAGCTGTTCGGATTCGGCCCCTTGAGCGGCAAGGTTCCCGGATTTTCCGGCGGGCCGACCGGCGGTGGCTTTGGGCCTCCAATGGGCTTTAATCCCGGACGTCCAGTCGGAGAAAATCCTGAAGGGGGCGTCGACAATCCATCTTCCGAGGAGCCGACTCCGCCTTCCGCTTCGGGTGAACCGCCGTCTGGCGCTCCAGTGGTCGCCGTGCCCGAGGCGGCTGCTTGGATGTACCTCGCCTGGGGAAGTCTGTGCCTGGCCGCGCTGGCTTACTTCCGCCGACCCTAGTGTCCTGAGTCAAGAGTTCGTCTGCAGCCGGGCGGCGCCGCATTCCGGTTGGTTGCGTTGCTCGTCGCACACATCTTCCCGATATGCTTGCTCCTCGGGCCTTGCCAGCCGGGCTAGCAGTCTTTACACGCGGCCGTTCAGCGGTGAAAGCTCCTGCCGATGAAGCGCAAACCCTCGACGATTCCCGTTCGCCAGTACTCCCAGACATGCCCGCCCTCGCGCATCCGAAATTCATGTGGGATTTCCCGCTCCCGCAACTTTACAAACAGGGCAGCGTTGCCTCTGAACAAGAAGTCCTTGTCCCCGCAGTCCAGATACCAGCGGACCTTCCTCAATTCATCCGCCGGCAAACTGCCTGCAAGCTCCAGCGGACTGTTTCGCTTCCAGTGATCGGTCAGGCGTTCGGCGCCTGTGCGGCCGACTCCGTACGGAGCGCCGAACACCTGGTCCCATCGCTCCTGTTCCATCGAGAGGATTTCCTCACTCGTGAGTACTCCGGCGCTGAGGGCCGCAACCGCGGCGAACTTGTCCGGATGGCGCATCGCGTAAAGCAAGCTGCCATGTCCGCCCATAGACAAACCGGCCAGCCCCCGAAATTCCTTCTTTGACCGAATACGGAACTCCGCCTCCACGAAAGGAACAAACTCTTCAAAGAACATATCCTCGTATCGAACCTCCCCTTCCCAGTCGTTGACGTACCAGGTCACGCCAGCGTCCGGCATGACGATCAACATGGGAGGAATCGTACGCTCGCGGATGGCGCGGTCCGCCGCCGCCTGAATTTCTCCAAACTGAATCCACCCGGATTCGTCGTCAGTAAATCCATGGAGAAGGTAAACGACCGGATAATTTCTTCGGGATTGGTCGTAGTCGTACGGAAGATAGACAGCGTAATTAACCGCTCGTTGCAGGATGCGGCTGTCCATCGACAACCCCTCAAGCACTTTCCCGTGGAAACCCGCCGATGATTCTCCCAAAGCGGTAATCGCCCCTGTATGGAGGACGAATGCCAAAAGGCACGTGAGGCACAACTTGTAAAACACGCTCAGACTCCTTTCTTTCCGCCTATCTTTATAGGCCGAACGCCGCCGTCGGTCAACGAAATCGGTTGCAGCAACGATCCGAATATGGAAAAGTAGGAACGCTGGACTCGATTCGGATTTCCGGCAGATCCGTTTCGTCTCTATTGAAGGGAGTTCCCGCATGAGCCAAAAAGAACCGAACCGTCGCGATTTTCTGGGTTCAGTGATGGGCGCCGGCGCCGCCGCCTTATTGTCCAAGCAGGTATTGATGGCGACAGAGGCGGGTACGGGCGGAATCCCAACCCGTCCCTTGGGGCGCACCGGCGAACGGGTCTCTATCCTTTGCCTGGGCGGCTGGCACATCGGCGCGGTCGAGGAGCCGAATGAAGCTGTGCGCATCATGCACGAAGCCATCGACGGCGGAATGACATTTTTCGATAATTCCTGGGACTATCACGACGGCGGAAGCGAGGAGGTGATGGGGCGTGCATTGGCCCAGGAAGGCTACCGGCAACGAGCCTTCCTGATGACCAAGAATTGCGAAAGGGATTACGAAGGGTCCAAGAGAAACCTGGAGGAAAGTCTTCGTCGGCTCCGCACCGAAACCATCGATCTGTGGCAGTTTCACGAAATCATTTACGACAACGATCCCGAATGGGTGGTTGAGAAAGGGGGCCTGAAAGCCGCCCTGGAGGCCCGCCAGGAAGGAAAGATTCGATATATAGGCTTCACCGGGCACAAGGATCCGCGCATCCACCTGAAAATGTTAGGACAAGGTCATCGCTGGGATGCCGCCCAAATGCCGGTCAATGTGATGGACGCTCACTATCGGAGCTTTCAGACTGACGTGATCCCGGTCTGTCTCGAAAACGGGACCGGCGTGATTGGCATGAAGAGCCTGGGCGGCGGATTTCCCCGCGGAATCATCGTGTCCAACACCAATTTCCAGGCGGAAGACTTGATCCGTTACGCCTTGAGTCAGCCGATCAGCTCCCTGGTAGTCGGCATCCTGAATCGAGAGGAGCTGCAGCAAGCGCTGCGCATTGGCCGCGGATTTGAGCCGATGTCGAAAATCAGGCAGGCCGAGTTGCGCGATCAGGCAAAGGGTCTCGCCGGCGACGGCCGTTTCGAGCTGTTCAAATCAACGCAAAGCTTCGACGGAGCGCACCATCGCCGCCAGCACGGATTTTCGACATAAGAACTCTCAGGCTGCATTCGATTGATCGGGAGCGGCAATTAGACTCCAGAACTTCAAATGAGCAGGCCGCGTTTACGTTTCCGCTTCCCCCCCCAACAACTCCTCGTACAAAGCTTCATATTGAGGCACGATGATTCTGGTATCAAACGCTTCCGCTCGAGCCCGCGCCGCTTCGCTCATCATCTTGTATTGAGCCGGGTCCGTCAAAAGGCCGATCGCTTTTAAGGCCATCGCTTCGAAATCGCCCGCCGGAAGGAGGAATCCCGACTTTCCTTCTTCCACCAGTTCAGGCAATCCTCCCACCCGAGACGCCACGACAGGGACTTCGCAGGCAAGCGCTTCAAGAGCAGCCAGGCCGAAGCTCTCTTCATCGCTCGGCAGTAAGAATAAGTCCGCGCAGCTCATGACCCGCTCGATCAAGTCGACTTCGCCAAGGAAGAGGACATCGTTCTCGATCCCCAGGCTTCGAGCAAGCTCCTGCGCCCCGGTCCTTTCAGGGCCGTCTCCCACCATCACGAGTCGGGCCGGAATAGTCCGCCTGACAATTTCCAGAATCCGGACTGCATCGCCGCTGCGCTTGAGTGGGCGAAAGTTCGAGGCGTGCAATAAAATCTTCTCGCCTCTCGGCGCGAAATGCTCTCGCGTGCAATCCTCATCGTTCTTTTGAAACCGTTTGGTGTTGACCGGATTGGGGATGACTCGGATAGCTCGCCGTATACCGAATTCAGTCGCTGTGCGCCGGCGCAAATATTCCGAAGGCGTCGTCACGGCGTCCGAACTTTCAATCGTGAACTGCACTACGCGAAAAAACGACGGATCCAGACCAACCAGCGTGATGTCGGTGCCGTGCAGAGTGGTAATCGTTCGGATATAGCGGTCGGCGAGCATCTCCTTCGCCAGATGGGCGCTGGTTGCATGCGGTACGGCGTAATGGGCGTGAATAAACTGCAGACCGTAATGGGTCGCCACATCCACCAGTTTTGTAGCCAAAGCCAGCGCATAGGGGGGATACTTGAAAAGCGGGTAGGTGGAGACCTCCACCTCATGGACGGTGACGTTTTGATGGTAGCTGCGTAGCCGGAAAGGGGTAGCGTAACTGACGACATGGACGTCATGTCCCCGCTCCGCCAGACCGAGGGCGATCTCCGATGCGACGACGCCGCTGCCCCCATGCGTTGGATGGCAAGTGATTCCGATTCTCACAATGACGCTCCCGTAACCACTGCCTGGGCCTGGACGTTTCGAAAGTCGCGAACTCAGCCCGGCTTGCTGGGATTAACTAAGACGAACCGCTTCGAGCATTTCACATCCACGCCGCTATCTTCAATTGAGCTTCCGCCTTCGGGTCAATCAATTCGTCGCACAAATTCCAGATTGACTACAGGAACGCGTTGCGATAGCGCTCATCGAAAAACGAAATAGGGTCCTCCAAACGAAGCGGCTCCCGGACCAGGAAAGGTTCGCCGAACTCCGCGCCGACATAAGCGCCGTATTGTCGCGCCCGCGCTTCGATCGCCTGCAAGAAGCCAGGCTGGCTGATGTTTGTCTGCTCCTCTTGCGGAGCTTGGTGGCCGTCGCCGAACTGAGACCGGTATGCGCGCACAGCGCTCATCTTGGTTTCGAAAAATTCGGAAATGTCGACAACGAAGCTGGGCCGGAACTCGTACCGGGTCGGATAATACAAGACCCGATGGGGCCGATGCGGCGCTTCTGCCGGCGACAGGCGCTTCAGTCCCGCGTAATAGGCGGCTTCCGCGACAAGCCGAGAGGCGTGGACGTGATCCGGATGCCGATCTTTCCAGTATGGGGCGAACAGGATCCGAGGACGAAGGCTGCGGATGCGTTCGATGACCAACCCCCGGTTTTCCAGTGTGTTTTCTATATTGCCGTCGGGAATCCGCATGGCTTCGTGATGCAATGCCCCAAGCAGATTCGCCGCCTGATCAAATTCACGCCGTCGTGTATGCACGTCTCCGCGAGTGCTCAATTCGCCGCAGGTCAGAGAGATGACGCCGACTCGGTAGCCCTTGGCGGAAAGCAGGGCCAGCGTCCCTCCGCAACTGAGTTCTACGTCGTCCGGGTGCGCGCCGAACGCCAAAGCATCCACTTGCATGAAGACACATTATTTCACGAAGCGCCGAAAGATCGATTGCGCGATCGATGTCGACCGAAGAGTTGATCTCGGCATCTGAAATAGGAGAAGGTGAAAAAAGCGTCAGTCTGATGGATGAACGAAGCGACCGCAGATTGAAAGGGATGTTTCCGCTGCTGCTGCTTGCCACGGCGGCATCCATCCTGATCGGATGGTTGGGTTGGACCATTTGGGTTCAGCTGAGCGAGACACGAACCGCCGTTCAGGAACTCACAACCCGCCTTTCCGATATTGAGGAAATCGCCGCTTCCGCAACCGTGCGTTCGGAGAGGGCGGCGGAGTTGGCTGCAGCGGCTGCCGACGGCAGAGTCCGGGCTGAGTCGGCAAAAATGCAGGCCGAATCAGAGCGGGACGAGGCTCTCCTCGAAGCGCTGGAGATGAGCCGCCGGGCGGCAACGGCGCAGGAGGAGCTCGAACAGATACATGAGGCGCGCAGGCAGGAACTGAATCGACTTCACGATGCGCTCGGCCGAATCGTCGAAACGCGCAGAACCGCCATCGGCTTGGTCATGAACCTCGGGAGCGATGCCATTCAATTCGATTTCGATCAGGCGGCTTTAAAGCCTGAAAATCGAGAACTCCTGAGTCGAATCGCCGGGATCTTGATGACTGCGGAGGGCTATCGGATCGAGGTCGGCGGGCATACGGACGACGTTGGCACCGAGGAATACAATCAGAGGCTCTCCGAGCGCAGAGCCCAAGCCGTACACGATTACTTGATTGAAGCCGGAATCAGCTCAGACATTATTACGACGAAGGGATACGGGAAGACAAACCCGCTCGTGGAAGGCACTGACTCGACGTCCAGGGCGAGGAATCGGAGAGTCGAAATCGGAATCATTGACATCGTCGTCAATTACGAAAAAGTGCTGACTGGAAACGAAGCGACCGTCCAAGCTCCCGAGTAGGCCGTTTTCGGGGCACCATTCCCGCAATCTCATTCCCCTCGCGCAACCGCAAGCATTGTCCGATACAATGTAAATCTATCCGAAGCGGTGGGCGAAAGAAGACAGGAAAACCAGTCGAAATCGACCCCGATTCGAAAAGAAACAGGTTGACTCTTGCGGGTAGATTTGTTAATTTATTCGCACTTTTTGGATCCAGGGAGAGGTGAGGAGTTTTGGAGTCCGCTACGTTTCTAGCCGTCGCCGATCTTAAGATTCGCGTTCTGCTGGACCTTTTGATCCAGCTTTCCGTGAAGGGCGGCTTATTGCTGGCTCTGGCGGTCGCTTGCCTGGCGTTTCTGCGGAACCATTCGGCCTCCGTGCGCCACGTTCTGCTCTCCGCCGCGCTGGGCGCCACTTTTGCGCTTCCGTTTCTCCTGGCCTTTCTTCCGGACTGGCGAATCGCGCTACTGCCTCAACCCGCCATTCTGAAGGCAGATCCGGCGGGAGCGTCTCTGCTGGCAGTCATTCTCGTCGCTGCATGGGCCGGGGGATTCGCCTTCTATTCCCTGCGGCTCTGCATCGCCTATTATGGGATTTACCGACTGATGAGGGAAAGTGTCCCACTGGTGGATCCGCGTTGGGTTTCAGATGCGGAAGCGATGGCCAGAGGCCTTGGAATCCAACGAGACGTTTCGCTGCTGAAGTCCGAGGGCGGCGATGCGGCCATGTCAGCGGGTCTCTTCCGCCCGCTATTGATCATTCCAGGCAGGATGCTGAACATCAATGCCGGGAAGCGTCGCGCACTGCTGACCCACGAACTGGCCCACGTAAAAAGACGGGACAACGCTACAAATCTGCTGGCTCAACTCGTTGCGGCGTTTCACTGGTTTAATCCGCTGGTATGGTGGTGCGTGAATCGACTTCGAATCCACCGGGAACAGGCGTGCGACGATCGGGTGCTCGCATTGGGCGTCCGCCCTTCCGAATACGCAAGCTTTTTGCTGGAGGCAAGCAGCAAGAAATTTCGTTTGGAAGCGGTAGCCGTTTCCAGCGCTTCGGCTCTGAAGGGACGGTTGGTGGCAATCTTGGATCCACGCCAGCGAAGAGCGGGCGTCGCATCGTGGAAATGCACATCCGTTCTGGCGGCAACAGCTTTGCTGCTGGTCCCGCTCGCCTCCGTTCAAGTCTGGGTCTTTGACAGTCTGGATGCCGGTTTACGGGAGGGGCTCTCCGGAGTCGAGCGACAGGCTCGGCTGCAGAAACAAGAGCCTCGACTTCACAGCGCCGGACTGAAGGAAACGCCTGGCCTCGAAACTGTCAGTGCGAAGCTCGGATCCGCATCGGGCCTGGCTTTTGCGGGAAACCGTTCGGTCGGTCCGGCTATAAATCCGCCGCCCCTCAACTGGATACCCGTGCCCCAGGCGTTTCCCTATAAGAGGGCCGCTTCGCTCGCCTCTGCGGGCGCCTCCCCAGAAGGCGCTTTTTTCACTTCAGACCTTCAGATCCCAATGTTTTCCGGGCTTTTTGCCCCTCGATCGATTCCCTCTGACGGAACGTCTCCTGTCCCAGCCGAGCCAGGCGAATCCCCATCTGATCCGCCTCCGCTGTTGCAGGTCGAACAGATTGAACTGGAGACTCTCGGCGGCGAGTACAGTCTTGCCAAGGCTATCAATAACTCCGGCCAGATCGCCGGCGCCAGCTCCTTGGCGGATGGTTCTCTGCAGGCGGTGATTTGGGATATCCATGACGGAGTCGATGATATTGGAACGCCCCTTGGCTGGGTTCGAAGCGAAGCAGTTGGAATAAACGACCGGGGTGAAGTCCTGATCGTCGCAACCGACGACAGGAGACTGACTCGAAGCTACCTTTGGTCTCCGTCCGATGGCTGGCTGGATATCGGCACCTTGGGCGGAGATTATACTCGGGCCACCGCATTGAATTCTCACGGACAGGTGATTGGAATCAGTGAGATCGGGCCGGAGCGCATCCGGGTATTTTACTGGTCTCGAGAAACCGGAATCGTCAATGTCGGAGGGCAGGAAGCGATTGCTTTGAACGAGGAAGGCCAGGTGCTGGGCCATTCCGGCTCCTTTTCCTTCCTCTGGAGTCTGGAGGAAGGCTCTGTCAGGATCGGCGAGCCGGGAGTTCCCAGTCGCGCGTATGCCCTGAATCAAGCGGGGCAAGTGGTGGGGCAGGTTTCCGCTGCAGGCGGAAACGGCACCCGGGCCTTCGTTTGGACGCTGGAAGGGGGGATGGTCGATCCGTGGCCGTCGCGGGAAGACTTCGCTTTCCACGTCGCCTTTGAAATCAATGACGCTGGACAGGCGCTCGGAATCGCCTCGCATTCAAGCCCTTCCGAAGGCGGCCTCCCGCATGACAGCATCGGATTCGTCTGGAGTCGGGAAACGGGCGCTCAGGAGATCGACGCCTCGAATTTCTTCCTGCCGAAGGCGTTGAATCGAGGCGGTTGGATCGCAGGCGCGACCATTCCAGTTGCGACCGGGAGTCGCAGCCCCGCAGTCTGGAGCGCGGCAACCGGCACCGTGCAACTTGCCACTCACGTGGATCATTCCGTAGAAAGCGAGATCGTGGCCATCAACGATCGCGGAGAAGTAGCCGGAAACTTCTTTTTTCCGGAACCAGTTCACGCCCGGGCGGTGGTCTGGGTGCTGAAGCATCCCGAATAGAAGAGCGTTACGCCTGCCTGCCGTCTTGAATGCACGCTGTCTGAGCGTCGAGAGCCAGCCTTGGGGAATGAGCGATCTCCCTCCAGTTGCAGCAAAAAAGATCGGGCGAGCAGGACTACTGCTCGCCCGTCCGCTTTGAAGCCAAGCTTGCCCTGCCACGCGTCCAAGGGGGGTAGGACGCGAAGCCGAGCGCGATCATGGCATCAAACTGAATGCCTCGTCATCAAACGTCACCGACAGAACGCCCGCTGCATCCGCGCAATCTGATGCCTGCTGCAAGCTCTCCATGAGCTTGCCCGCATGACAAAGAGCCGGAACGTTCTGCCGCACGCAATGCTCGCCAACCCGCGTCAAGGTGCGAAGGAAGTTCGTGGACGTGCGAAACTGCACGTCTGCAGCCATCTGTCGACCAGCGCACTGCACCGTGGTTTGGAAACCCCCGGAAAGATAGTCGAAACTGACGGGAAAAGCGTTGCAAAAAGTGAGGTTTTCCTTGGAAACGCCTGCCACAACTCCCGTATTGACCGTCGTCATCCCGCATTTCCCCGGAGTCGAAAGCTCATTCGGATAAAGCAAATCCGCAAGGCTGCCCCCGTTCAACCGAGACCCTACGGTCGTGACGCTCACCAGAAACCGACCTGTGCCGAACTGTCGCGCGGAAATGGGGTTGACGTCCGGCGGCAGCGCCTCGGCGCCGAATAGCAGCTGGTCCGTTCTGATGGGAGGCCCCGCAACGCCGGTCCCCGGCAATGTCCACCGGAACGGGTCGATCGAGATCTCCTGGTTGCATTCCAGAACCAGGAGAAACCCAAGAACTTCCTCGCAGCTTTCATTCGTAAATCGAAGATGCACGGTCACGGCCCGGTTGGGATGAGTGTTTCGAATCCGAATCATCTGAGGCCGTTGGCTTTGCCGCACGCCGGTCAATTCAAAGACGGTCTGATCCAATTCCACCTCGGAATGGGACGAAAGGTCGATTCGAACCCCGCTGTCGGCTAGAAATATCAGCTGAGAACCGGTTCCCGGGTAGGCGGAAGGGGCGTTGGAAAGTCCTGATATTGACAAGTTGCCCCTTTGCTGGCGAAGGCCGATCATATGAAATTGTCGGTCCGAAGTTGCATGAACCGTCCCTGAAAATTCCCCGGCCACATCATCGAAAATCTGGCCAAACATTTCCGCTCGGCTGGTTCGGGCGGGGATCTCCGTTTCCAGTTCGGCGACAAGCTGCCCGCCTGTATCCATCAGACGAAGCATTACCCGAGCCGACTGCTCACCAGTATTCGCCAATGCGATTCCCGTGCTCGAACGGGCATCGTCCTCTACAAACAAGTGGGCCCTGGTATGGCCTCGAGAAGGAGGAATGGAAACTTCGTTTGACGCGATCGTCAACACCAGGCTGCCCTGCAACAGGCTGGATGCATTGTCGGAAACGACAACTGCATAGCCGACTACGAGCGGACCTTCTCCTTGACTTTCCAGCTTCAATGCCCCGCCTGGTTCCAGTTCAAACGCAATCGGTCCGTCCGCGTTGAAATCCTGAAAAGCGAAGTCGAGCCGCTCGCCCTGATCATTCCAAAACTCGACTCGTCCGCGCTCCACTCCTGGAGTCGGGTTCGTCAATGTCAATTCGAATCGAACTCCATTGCCGTTTGCCAGATAAGGAAACGTAAAATTCTGAGCTGAAGCGGCGTAGGCAGAGGCCATAAGGCCTCCGAATAGCGCCAGCAACGTCGAAATCAGTTTGGAAGTTTTTCTCATTTCCCCAATCCACCCATTCCTCAGGCCCCCCTCAAGCATCCGGCCTTTGAAAAGGTGTTAATAATTTAACATTGTCTTCTCTCGAAGTCAACCATTTTTATTGCTAAAATCTTAACAAGAAAATCGTATCAGAAAAGCTTGACGTGGGCGCTCTGGACTGTTAAATTATTCGCACTTCCTTCTTTCGAAGGAGGGTGGGAGATGCGCTGTGTTTATTTGGATGGGCGGAGAGGCTGTCGCCGACGGTCGCACCGCATGGGTCATTGCAAACCGGAGAAAGAGTTGTGTCTGAGTCCGATCTGAGAAATTTGAGTCGCCGCGAACGCCAGATCATGTCGATCATTTACCGCTTGGGGCACGGATCGGTGTCCGACGTCTTATCAGAGATGCCGGACGCGCCGGCCTACTCGACGGTGAGGACGCTGCTGGGGGTGTTGGAGAGGAAGGGCTATCTTCGGCATGAGCGGAAGAGTCATCATTACGAGTACTACCCGACAACTCCCGCTAGCGAGGCGCGGGCCAGCGTGCTGCAACACTTGCTGAACAACTACTTTGCTGGCTCGGTCACAAGAGTCGTTTCGACGCTGATCGACCTGTCGCAGGAAAAGCTCGACGAAGAGGATTACCAGGAAATCATCGACCTGATCGAGGATAGCCGGAAGCAGGGCCGCTGATTCATTCGACTCCTCATATGTTGAAAAGGGCGGGACTCCATGCAGCGTGGGAGGCGCGACTGAGAGCAGCGGCCTTCCATTCATTCAGCGAGCAACCGTTGATATGCTGAAGACGTGCGCTGCGTGCCCTTGCAGGATGACGTGAAGCCCGTTTCGCCGAAGGTCTTCGGCATCTCTCACATAAGTCTTTTTATTCCATTGATCGTCCAGCCAGACATGCATGTCAGCTTCGTCGGGCAAGTCAAAGCGAACAGTGCCTTGAGCCTGAGAGCCGTCCAGGTTTACCACGACCAGCTTCCAGAAATGCAAATACCGGAACTCGACTGCAAAGAGCGACGTCCAGGAATCGTCATAATTTCGCTCTGTTGAGCAGTTGCGCCGCTGGCCGCGACGAAAGCAAGGATGGTCGAAAACCTGGAACAGCTTTCGGTAGAATTCTTCCAGATCCCGATCCGGTGTTTCGCGCTGCTTGCGCTTCAACTGCACGGGGAGCCGAATTTTTTTGCCGGTCAACTGCCCATGGAGGTAAAGCTTCAGACCGGGAACCGCCTCGAATAAGATAGAACAGGCCCGTAAGAGGCTGGATCCGAAAACATTGCGAGCTCGTTCTTCGTCGTGATTCTCCAGAAAACGAAGCGGTGGAAAATCGCAAGCCGAAACATGCTCGAAGAGTTTCGAGAACTCCTGATTCGCAAGCAGATCGTAGAATCGCTTGTCGTAGACGAACGAGAACCGCAAGTCGGCCAAGGCCTTTTCTCTTCCCCAGTAAGCCTCAGCGATCCAGACCTTGTCCGGAAAACGTCGAAAGACGGTGGTCCAGAATTCATTCTTGGGGACTGGACCGACGTCGAAGCTTGCCCACGTCTTTGCGAAGACTTCGTTGAGAATCAGCATCGCCATGTCGCATCGAAATCCGTCGCAGAAAGGGGCCAGCCGTTCCAATTCCTCCATAGACGCGCGACGGGTCGAGGGATTGAACCAATTGAGCTGAAGCGTGTCGGTCCAGGGCGGAAAGTTGGGATCGCGGCCCCTGGCCAGATACAAGCTCTCCCCGTTTGCCTTCACCTTGATGAAGTCTTCGGGATTCCGGGAGAACTGGGAAGCTTCGCCTTGCACGTAGTATTCGGGATGTTCGGATACCCAGGGAAAATCCGGTCCGGTGTGATTGGGCACGAAATCGAGAATAAGTTGGATCCCCAACCGGTTCAGCTCATGATGAACCGACTGAAGAGATTCCCAGTCGCCGATCGCTTCGTCGGGCTCGTACCGCCCGATTGAGTAAGGAGAACCGGCAACGTCATCCGGCCCCCAGTCAGGGAGGGCGTGAGCGTATTCGGCAAACAGTTCCCGAGCTTCCAAAGCCGTTTGCCTGCCAAGGAGGCTGCGCTGCCATGCGCCCATCAGCCAGACGCCGTCAAATCCAAACTCGCGAATCCGCTCCCATTCCTTTGCGGGCACCTCCTCAAGGCGCAGAGGCCTGCCTTGCGTCTCCTCCCCCAGATCATGCAACCAATGAAGGGTGTTGATTTCCAAGAGCCGTGAAACGCGTGGGAGTTCGCTTTCAGTCATAGTGCGGCCTGACGCAGCGCAAACCTGTTCACTACAGGATCAGCTCAAAAAGCTGAAGGCGCGAAGAATCTAATCCGACCTGTTCTCCGGCGAAGTTCGCTGCAGCAAATCGACCAGCTCGCGAGCCGCATGGGGCACCGAAACACGACCCTTTTCAATGATATCCTTGGCCGAAAGCCTCTTTCCGTAGAGCGTTCGGTTCGGACCATTATCCTGGCGAAGCGTTGAACCCTCCAGGGAAATGCCCGCAAAGAGACCCCTAGACCGAGAATAGGTCAAGATCTCCGCTCTCATGAACGCATCGGTCGCCGCTTCCGCCGATCGACCCTTTGGCCCAGCCGCCACCGAAGCGTCGGCTCCCAATTTGACTTTGCTGCTGAGAAGCGAGCGGACCCCTTTTTCGTTCATTACGAGCAGAACGTAATCGGTTTCGGACCCGCCCAATTGAAACCCGATGCTGCCGCCTTCCAGGCGGAACATCGCAGGCGGCCCCCAGGGCCCATCGAAGCGCGGGCCGGACCGGCACACCATGGCGCCCCTTCCGTAACTGCCTCCGATCCCGATGGCGAACCGCTTGACAGCCGGAATCACCACCACGCATTCGGCTCTGTCAAGCAAATACTCCGGCAGACCTTCAGGGACGCCCAAAACTTCCTTGAGCACTTCAGATGCGTCGGCAAGCCGATTCTCCACATCCTGCTTATTGGCGAGCATCGAGGGAATCGACAGCCAGATCGCCAAACAAGACAGAAACAGAATTCTCCACATTTCAGTCGCTCCTTTCCCGGTATGCTCAAAAGCCAATCTGATTCCGTAGACGGCGCGAATCGGAAGCCACGGCGTCCCCCTACTGCTCGTTCGCCCGCTCTGCGAGGACTCGCAAGGGTCGCTCCATGCACGGTCTACCATCGGAATTATGCCCGATTGGACGACGAAGGAAAAGCCGAACCGATCAGGCGGGGACCTGAAACCTGAAGGCGTTTCGGCGCATCTATTGAACGCGCGGGGCCTCAGCTGATATGATCTTGACATTTCCCCAGAAGTGGTCAACAACGGATTCTGAAGTTGTGATGGTATACACTCATTGACCTGGCGCCGCTCATGTAGACTGCTTGATGCGTAGACGCCATCGGGACACATCATGAAGATACTGAACATTTCTTACGCCCTTCCAGGGAAGCAGGTTACCAACGACGACTTGATCCAGGAGATCCTGGATCGAAATCGAAAGCACTTTTCAGCCCAGGAACTGAAGGGGTTGGAGGATCGAATCCGGCGTTTTTTTAAGATAGCGGGAACAAAAACTCGTTATCACCGAAATACCGGAGAGCGCGCGGTTGAATTTGCGGTCCAGGCTGGCAAGCAGGCGTTGCAGAAGGCCGGCGTGAATCCGGAAGACATCGATCTGCTGATCTACGCGGGCGTAGGGCGGGGCTGGGTGGAACCGGCGACGGCGAATCTGTTTCAGAGCGAACTCGGATTGAAATCGGCCACCTGTTTTGACGTTCTGGACGCATGCGCCAGTTGGATCCGCAGTCTTTCCATCGCCAAGAGCTTCCTGGCCCAGAAGATCTATAAGCTGGTGATGGTCCTGAATTGCGAGTTCAATTTCAGAGAGTACGCAAACTTCGACATCCGGAGCGTCGAAGACCTCGAGAATTCATTTTCAGCCTTTACGATTGGGGAAGCGGCAACGGCGACGATTCTTTCCGCAGACGAGGCAAACCAGGAAAAGAGCTTTTTTACGTTCAAGACCTGGGGCGAAAAGCACGGCCTTTGCAAGATCGTTTTACCGAATGCAGCTGATTTCAGCCCCAACGGCGGCGCCATCCCGAAGCCGTTTTCTTTTTTTACCGTTCCAAGCGAGCTGCTTTCTTTTACGATTCGAAAGCTGGTGGCTCATTTCAACGGCACCCAGGACTTGGCCGAAAAAGTCCATGACCTGATGATCAGCCATGCCGTCAGCGCAGCTTCTACCTTTAAGGTCGCCAGACTGCTCAGACTCCCGGAGCGGATCGTTTTTGAAACACACTCCCGTTTCGGCAATACGGTTTCGGCTTCCCTTCCGCTTGGGCTTTCCGTAGCCGAAGCCGAGGGCCGTCTGGAGAGGGGCATGCAGGTTCTGCTTTTGATGGGCAGCGCTGGAGTCACCACTGCCATCTGCTCGTTTGAATACTGATTGAACTCAACCCCTTCGAAAACCGGATCGATGCCTGAAAAAGAACCGGGATTTTCTCGCCTGTACCCCTTCAAAGGGCGTTTTGAGCAAATCAGGGGCTGCCGAATGCACTACCTGGACGAAGGAACGGGCGAGCCCGTTCTCATGTTGCACGGAAATCCGACATGGTCGTTCATGTTCCGCGACCTCGTTCGCGCCTTGAGTCCGAGCCATCGAGTTCTGGTTCCGGACCATGTCGGTTGCGGATTCTCGGAAAAGCCGCCCGACACACGTTACGGATACCGGCTTGCCGATCGAATCGCAGATTTGGAGGAGCTGCTCGACAAAGTCGGCGTTGCCGACAACATCACCTTGGTGATGCATGACTGGGGAGGGATCATTGGCCTGGGACTGGCCACGCGGCGGCCGGAGCGGATCCGCCGGATCGTCGTTCTGAATACGGCGCCTTTTCTTCCCGAAAACGATCCCCGAAGGCTCCACTGGTCAATTCGTTTCTGTCAGAAGTCCCGCCTGGCGGAGTATCTCATCCTTCGATTCAACCTTTTTGCTCGTGCCGCCATGAGTTTTTGCTCCACCCGCAACAGGATGTCAGAGGAAGTGCGCCGCGGGTATCTTCTTCCGTATGACACACCGCCGAATCGTCTGGCGATTGCGCGGTTCGTGCAGGATATCCCTCTTTCCAGCAATCACCCCAGCCGCCAGGAACTGGATCGGATCAACAGTGGGCTGGACAAGCTTCGGGAGACGCCGCTGGCGATTTTCTGGGGCGCCCGCGATTTTGTTTTTGACACCGATTTTCTTCAGGAGTGGATTCGGCGCTTCCCGTCCGCCCAGGTGGTTCTGTTTGAAAAATCCGGACATTTCGTGCTGGAGGATTCCGGCGATGAAATCATTCCACGGGTGCAGGAATTCATCGCGCGTTCGGCATGAGCGACGAAGGCCTTTCCATTTACCATTGGGTTGAAAAACGAGCCGTCGAAAATCCAGACGGGCAGGCGGTTATCGCTGGGGGCCGTGCTCTAACCTGCAGGCAGTTGGATCAGCAGTCCCGGGACTTTGCCGCGGGATTGCTGGAGTGCGGGTTGGAACCGGGCGCTCGGACGGTATTGATGGTGACTCCATCGACCGACTTCATGGTCGTGACGTTCGGCCTCTTACGAATGGGCGCAATTCCGGTTTTCATCGATCCGGGAATGGGTTGGAAAAATCTCGGCCGATGTCTGGCGGAGGCGGAACCGGAAGCCTTTATCGGGATTCCGCGGGCGCAGTTGGGAAGAATGTTGTTCGGCTGGGCTCGGAATTCGCTCCGCCATTCTGTAACGGTGACCCGGTTTCCCTGGTGGCCCGGCAAAACTCATCTTCAGGTAGCCGGCAAAGGGCGGGGTCGGACTCCAGAGTTCCATGCGAGTCGCTGGACTGAAGCCGCAGCCATCGCGTTTACTTCGGGAAGCACCGGGGCGCCTAAAGGCGTCGTCTATACTCATCGCATGTTTTCCGCTCAGGTGCGACTGCTGCGGAATACCTTCGGAATTGAAGCCGGAGAAGTCGACTTGGCCACCTTTCCATTGTTTGGCCTGTTCGATCCAGCCATGAAGGTGACGACCGTATTTCCGAAAATGGATTACGCTCGACCGGGCAGCGTCGACCCAAGGGAGATCTTCGAGACGATCCGACAATTTAGAGTGACCCACCTGTTCGGCTCCCCGGCTCTTTTGCGCAGGATCGGACCGTACGCCAGGGAAACGCGGCTTCAAACGCCTACGGTTCGAAGGGTCCTTTCCGCCGGCGCCCCGGTCCCTCGAGACGTCATCGAAACTGTAAAAGCCTTCCTGCCCGCTCATTCCGAAGTCTTCACCCCGTATGGCGCTACTGAGGCGCTTCCAGTGGCTTCCATCGGCGCAACGGAACTGCTGTCCGAAGACGGGTCGGAGCGAGGGCACGGCGTGTGCGTCGGCAAGCCGTTAGCGGGTGTAAACGTCGCGATGATCGCCATCACAGACGAGCCCGTCCCCGAGTGGAGCGACGGTCTGGCTCTCCCCTCCGGAGAAATTGGAGAAATCGTTGTCTGGGGAGACAATGTGTCTGAAAGCTATTTTCGACGGCCCGAAGCGGACCAGGTTGGGAAAATCGCTGGCCCTGACGGTCGAATTCGGCATCGAATGGGTGATCTTGGGTATTTTGATTCCAAAGGAAGAATCTGGTTTTGCGGTCGGAAATCCCACCGGGTCCAGACGTCCCATGGAGTTCTCTTCAGCGTCAATTGTGAGGAGATCTTCAATGCCCACCCGGCCGTCTTTCGGTCCGCGCTGGTAGGCGTGGGCAACGCCCCCGCCCAACGGCCGGTTATTTGCGTAGAATTGGAGGCGGAGCACCGTAAGAGCGATCGGCCTAAATTGAGCGAGGAGATCTTGCGGATCGGCTCCAGCCACCTTCAAACCAGCCGGATCGACACGATTCTTTTCCACCCGTCTTTTCCCGTGGATGTGCGGCACAATTCAAAAATATTTCGTGAAAAGCTGGCATTATGGGCGGAGGATCAATTGAAGTGAGGGTTTTGGTCACCGGCGGCGGCGGTTTCGTAGGAAAAGCGATCGTCAACCGGATCCTTTCCCGCGGCTGGATGGCCGCCAGCTTTTCTCGCAGGTCTTATCCCGATCTGAAATCTCGAAATGTTGAACAAATCCAAGGAGATTTGGCCGATTGCGAAGCCGTGCGCAAAGCTTGCCGAGGACGCGATGCAGTAGTCCATGTCGCTGCCAAGGCGGGCATCTGGGGACGGCATCGAGACTTCTTCCAAGCCAATGTGGAGGGAACGAAAAACGTCATTGAGGCCTGTCGATCTGAACGGATCGACAGGCTAGTCTATACGAGCTCGCCCAGTGTTGTGATGGATGGATCCGATCAGAACGGAGTTGACGAATCGGCTCCCTATCCGGAGCGCTACCTTGCGTCCTATCCTGAGACCAAAGCCCAAGCTGAAAGGCAGATTCTGGCAGCCGCCGACCACCGACTTGCAACCGTCGCGCTGCGTCCGCATCTGATCTGGGGCCCGGGGGACCGGCATCTGCTGCCAAAGATCCTGGAGCGGGCTCGAAGCGGCAGATTGAGGCAGATCGGTCCTGGATCGAATCGAGTCGACTTCACATACATTGACGACGTCGCCCGCGCTCATTTGCTGGCGCTGGATCGCCTTCGGCCGGGCGCGGCCATTTCCGGCAAACCGTACTTTATCTCCCAGGACGATCCCGTCTCCCTGTGGGGATTTATCAATCGGGTCCTGCAAGCGACCGGAATTTCGCCGATTGAACGTAGAATCTCCCCGTCTGCAGCCTACGCGCTTGGGGCCGCCTGCGAAACGATCTACAGATGCTTCGGAATTCGCCATGACCCGCCCATGACACGATTTCTGGCTCGCTCCCTCGCAACAGCGCATTGGTTTTGCATCGACGCGGCAAAAAGGGAGCTGGGATATCAACCGGAAACGTCCATCAATGAAGGCTTGCAGCACTTCGCAGACTGGTGGCTGCAGCAGGTCGAGGGAGGAACCACACTATAGTGCCCCCCTCAAGAAGCGAGACACCTGATCGGGTGGAACCAGAAACGGGCCGGGACCAGCGGAGGCCGTAGGCCGGAGCCGGTCCCGGCCCCACAACACGGAGGAAGCCATGCCAAAGGTGTCGAAGTTTACGAAGGAGCAGAAACTGGAGATCGCGCTGGAACAGGTGAAAAAGGTGACAGTAGTGAATGGACCCACCCAGGGGGGCACTACGCCATCGCCCCGACTCATCGGGAGCCAGGCTGCATTGACTATATCCTGCACCGCTCCCAGGAGAGCGCCGGAGTCTTCGTTTTCTATGAAAACTGGGAAAGCGCCGAGCGTCTCCAGGAACACTTGAACTCGGAGAACTTGAAGGCCTTTATGTCGAAAGCGGAAGGGTTGCTGGAGTCGCCTCCCGACATTCAGCTATACGATCGGATCAGCTGATTCGCGCTAATTGAGAAGAACGCGGGCGGCCATCATTTTGCCGTCTCGGAGGAATCGTATTCGCAGCACTCCGTCATGAGCGTATTTTAGGCTCGTTGCAATATCGGCAGGCGTCATTAAATCCGTATCGTTGATTCTCAACAGGATGTCGCCGGCCTGAAAGCCGAATCGGGCTGCTGGCGTGCCCTGCTGAACTGAACGGACCAGCAGTCCGCCCGTCTCCGGCCCCTTGAAGTATTTTGCCAATTGGGGCGTCAGCGACTCGGTGACAAACCCAAGCGCCAGCGCCGAGGGCAATGGTACAGGATAAAGCTTGACCTCCTCCTGATCGGCTGCCGAACCGGTTGGGCCCCATAACTTCGGAAGCTGGATGGTCCAGGCCATCTGCTGCCCGTCGTCCAGGGGTCGGCGGCCCAGGGTGGGCAGGATGGTCTCACGTCGGCCGTTCCGATCAATAGTCAATCGAACTCGCTTGTCCGCGCCGGCCCATTGGAGGGATCGGGCGAATACCGCCTTGTCTTGGAGCTTGACGTCGTTGACTCGGGTGATGACGTCTCCTGGAAGCAGCCCTGCCGCCGCAGCCGGACTCTCGGCTATAACGGAGTGGATTCGAATTCCATCGGCTTCCGGATCGAGCAAGACGCCCAGCCATCCCCCTTGCCGTTGATCCCCCTTCTGAATGATTCCGCTGGCGGACCGCTGAAGGACCTGAATCGGCGCGATTCGATATGAACGAATCTTCTTCTCGAAAACGGATTTGCCGGCATCAGTCACAATACCGACGAATCGTCCTCCGGGATCGAACACCAGGCTGCCCGGTGAGGCGAATTCCCTCGATTCGCTTTCATGCCCGCATGTCCGCAGTTCCTTTTCCGGAAGCAGAGGGTGATCCGATACGCGGACGACATGCAGGGTGGAGGCGCCCCATCCTTGCCCATCAGTTGCCACAAATCGCAGGCGCCCCTGCCGCAATGAATGCCCCAACACCGCTTCCCGGTTGGTTGCCGCCCCCGACTGAAGTACCGCAAGCGAAATCCGTTCGTCCAGCCCCACCAGCGTGGCGCTGAATCGCTTTCCGCCCTCCAGTTCAACCAGAAACCGAGTCCCTGGAAGGCGCATCTTCGGCCACTGGGTTCCAACATAGGTCAGGATGAACCCGCGGGAGTCAAAGACTAGGCCGATAAATTCATGTACCTCTAGAATACGAGCTTCAGGAATGAATTTCCCCTCGTAGAGGATGCCTGCAGATTCATGCTTGAACAACACCTTGACGACGGAGCGCTCCTGAATGCCCTCGAGTGGGTTTCCGCCATGTAAACCGCCGAATGAAATGCAGGCGATCAACAGCGCCGTGCGCAGCCGCGAGGGCCCAAGCAAATCAGTGGCTTGCATCTTGAAGGTAGACTTCCTCATGAAGCTCCGTACGACGAACTTCGATCACTGATGGAAGGCGGAGGATGTATCCGTCGCCGTCCGGCATGTCGAAAACGACATCCAGATAAGTCTGGTTCGGACTCTCGTGTGCATCCACACTTCGAATCTGAAAGTACGGGTTCGCGCCGTCGGTTGGGCGACTCTGATGAGAGGCCCAGAAGAAGCCGCCGGTGAGCGTGAGGAGGACGATTGCGGCAATCAATGGGCGAAGCGCCCTGCGTCGAAAACGCAAATGCTGATGCAGGTCGTCCATAACAGAATCCTGAAAGCCGGCTGGGGTTTGAACAGCATTGGAAAGCTCGCGCGTCCACTCCTGAAGCTTCAGCAGATCGTTGCAAAAGTCCTGGCAGGGTGCGCAGCCCTGCAAATGCCGCCGAACCTCGTCCAGGTTTCGCGACAACAGGTCTTCCGTCAACAACTTTTGAACGTCCCGGCAATTCATAGAAGCTCCGCCAATTTTCCCCTCAGCAAAAGTTTGGCTCTGTGAATTCGCGACTTTACCGTGCCCAGGGAAATGTTCAGCACCTGAGCCGTCTCTTCGTAGGAAAGGTCGTGCGCCTCCTTTAGGATAAATGCCAGCCGATACTTTTCCGGAAGAGAATCGATCGCCGTCTGCAGTTTCCGGCTTCTTTCATTTCGATCGAATTCCTTTCCCGGGCAGTGACGGGTATCGGGCAGCGGAAGCGGTCGCTCCTCGCGGTTGAAGAGCCCAATGACATTGTAAAAGAAAAATTGCCCGCGCCTGCGCCGCCGCCGGATTTCATCAATAGCCAGATTGGTTGCGATGCGGTACAGCCAGGTCGAAAATTGATACTGGCCTTTGTATCTGTGGGCGTTCTTGAAAACCCTGATAAAGGCCTCCTGACACAAGTCAATCGATCGATCATAGTCTCTAATGATCCCGTGCAGGTAGTTGGTCAGCCGATCCTGGTAACGGGTCATCAGCAAGGCGAACGCCTGCTCGTCGCCCTCCAGATAAGAGGATACGAGGGCGTTGTCCCCAATGCTCGAAACTTCCTCAAGAACTGCCGTCTTCTGCATCCCGTCCTTCATTCTAAACGAATTCGCCCGATAATGGTTCCAAAATAGCGATTCCACGCGAAGTCCGTCGCGCCGTTGCTAGCTCGCTTTCACTTCGCCTCGTACCAGGACTTTCCGCTTCCGACGTCGACTTGAAGCGGCACATCGAGACGAGCTACCCCTTCCATCTCCTCGACCACCATCTCTCGGACCGCATCGGCCTTTTCCTCGACCACTTCAAAAACGAGCTCATCATGGACCTGCAGGACCAACTTGCTTTGATGACATACTTTCTCCAGCCGGTCGAAAATAGCCACCATGGCCTTCTTGATCAGGTCGGCGGAAGTTCCTTGGATAGGGGCGTTGATGGCCGTTCGTTTTGCAAACTCCCGCAGGTTCCAGTTCTTGCTGCGGATCTCCGGAATGTACCGGATCCGTCCGAAAAGGGTGACTACATACCCCTCTTCTTCCACAAATTGCAGCGTTTGTTCGATCCAACGCTGCACCCCCTGATATCGCCGAAAATAGTCGTCGATAAACTGCTGCGCTTCCGTCCGATCGATCTTCAGGCTCTTCGCAAGTCCGAACGCGCTCAGCCCGTACATGATTCCAAAATTGATGATTTTGGCTCTCCGCCTCAATTCTTGGGGATCGAGCCCGCTGGCTTCCCCAAACACCTCTCGCGCGGTGCGCTGATGAATGTCTTCGCCCCTGCGAAAGCTTTCCGTCAAGACCGGATCCCCGGACAGGTGCGCCATCACGCGCAGTTCGATTTGAGAGTAGTCTGCGGCCAGGATTTGAAAGCCCGGGCGGGCCACGAAGGCGCGTCGAATCCTTCTCCCGAGCTCTCCTCGGATCGGAATGTTCTGCAGGTTCGGGTTGCTCGAGGAGAGTCGTCCGGTCGCGGTCACCATCTGGTTAAACGAAGTATGAATCCGGCCTGTAGAGGGATCTACGAGTTTGGGCAATGCGTCCAGATAAGTGTTTTTCAGTTTCGTCAACTCGCGATAATCGAGGATGCGCTGGGCTATTTCATGTTTGACGGCCAGTTCTTCCAGAACTTCCACGCCGGTCGAATAGTGACCCGCCTTCCCCGTCTTTCTCGAAGTCGGCAGCCGCAGCCGTTCAAAAAGCACTTCTGCGAGCTGTTTGGGCGAATTCAAATTAAATTCTTCACCGGCGAGCGCGAAGATCTCTGCCGTCAGTCGCTCGATTTGCCCCTCGAATTCGACCGACATTTCCTGGAGAGCGCCCGCATCCACCTGGACCCCTGTCACCTCCATGTCGGCCAGAACCTCCACCAGGGGAATTTCGATTTCCCGGTAAAGCTCGGCAAGGCCTGTCGCCTCCAATTCGGGCTCCAGTTGTTGAAAAATCCGCAACGTCACGTCGGCGCGCTCCGACAGTTGGTGCGGGGACGGCTCCTCAAAAAGGCTCTTGCGGGGCGAGACCTCGCGAAAGCGATACTGCAGGCGCTCCAACGCCAGATGCTCCAGTGAATAGTTGCTGTCGTGGGGCGACAGCAGGTAAGCCATCAGCATGGTATCAGCTGGGTCGCCGGCCAGGCGGCGGCCTCTTTGACGCCCCCACGAAAGCAGCGGCTTCAAGTCGTGAAATACCGGTCGGCCGTCGCCTAGCAGCAGATCAAAAACCTTGTCCCCGGCTGCCCGCAGCGCCTCCGATGCGGCGTACCACCCCTGACCCCGGCCCATGCAGATCGCGAGCGCCTCCGGTTCAATTTCTGGCTGGCTGCCGGGCGAGTACTTGACCGCAGCCGAGTAGCAGCGGCCCCTCAGGCTCTCCAGGCGCCGGATCAACTCTTCGGAGGTTCGAACTTCTTCGTACGACGTTTCTTCGGAGCTTTGCTCAGCGGAAAGAAACTCCTCCAGCAGACTGTTAAAACCCAATTTCGCGAATAAGGCGGCGGCGGCCTTAGAATCCGGTTCGGAGAGCCGCAGTTGGTCAAGATCCAAGTCGATCGGCAGGTTGCGATGGATCGACAGCAATTCCCGGCTCTGAATGATCGCCGCCTCATTTTGCATTAGGCTTTCGCGATAGCTCTTTCGCGCCACCTCTTGACGTCGCTCCAGCAGGTTCTCCAGAGAACCGAATTCCCGAATCAGGATTTGAGCTCCGACGGCCCCGATTCCCGGAGCACCCGGAATGTTGTCGGAACTGTCCCCTACCAAACTCAACACATCGACGACCCGTTCCGGGGGGACGCCCAGTTTCTCTTGCACGGCCGCGGCGTTGATTCGTTTCATGCTGCGGGTGTCCAGCACCTGAATCCGATCATTTACCAACTGGAACAGGTCCTTGTCGATCGTGACGATGACAACGTCCAGACCGTGGCTTGCGGCTTTGTCGGCCAGAGTTCCTATCACGTCGTCGGCTTCGTAGTTTTCAAAGGTCAGAATCGGAATACGGAAAGCCCGGCAGACTTCCAGAATCAACGGAATTTGCTCCTTCAGGTCCTCCGGCATGGGTGCCCGAGTGGCCTTGTACTCCTCGAACTGCTCATGACGAATCGTCGGCCCGGGCGGGTCGATGGCCACTCCAATAAACTCCGGACGCTCCTCCGCGATCAGTTTCCGCAGCATGGTCGTGAAGCCGAAAACGGCGTTAGTTGACAACCCCTCTCGATTCGTCAATCCCTGAATGGCATGGTAGGCGCGGTAGATGTGAGACATCCCGTCAACGAGGTAAAGTCTGGACACGACCGTATGTTAGCACGGCCCGCAGCGCAGGGATCCAGGACTGGCCAACGCTGGCAGCACAAACTTCCCGTCCGCCCGCCGCCTACGCCCGCCGCCTAAGATAGGGACACTAGTCTTTTCACAGCGAGATGGGGACAGTAGTCTTTTTAGGGGCTACTACTTCCCGCCTCCAAGAAAGCGCCACTTGGCCAGC
>CAZAEY010000010.1:0-1674 GCA_964484155.1 uncultured Acidobacteriota bacterium | reverse complement strand
TAGTCTTTTTAGGGGCTACTACTTCCCGCCTCCAAGAAAGCGCCACTTGGCCAGCAGTTGCCCCCGTGACTAAAGGAGGGAAAATGCTTAAAGAACTTAACGAAGCGGGGTCTGAGCAGAGTCACGAAGTGGGTGGCGTTTCTCGCCGTCGCGCCCATTGTCCCAAATATTCCAACTCCTATGCATTGCCAACTTCTATGAGTTGCGGGCTCCGAATACGATCACACTCTGAATTGATCGATTGATTGATCTGCAGGAGGTGGCTGCTCGGTCTGCGCTGCAGTAGATAATTTACGGGCTGACAGGTCAATGACTGCGGAAACGGGAACGAAACGGAAGCGGAGTTCCTGCGGTCTTGCGGCCTGGAGTGTGCGGTGCCCGCCGGCTGCGGGCGGCACGGTCCAATTGATGTGATGCAATGCGGGGAACGATCAGGAGACCTGCGCCGGTCGGATGGTCAGGCGGTTGTGGCCATATTCGATGAGAAAGGGCTGTCGGATTGGGGCGGCCTCAGTCGGAAGGCGGCAACTTGGCGGGAGCGTGAGCCGGGTTTTGCGCCTTGCGCTGCTCGCGGAGCATAAAAACCTCGCCGTCGCCGAGGCGGAGGCGGATGGGGCGCTTTCGGCGCAGGTATCTCCCGGATTGGCGCAGGCGGTCGACCCAACTCTGCACCTGCTGTCGGGTTCCCAGCGCCAGTCCGTCGCTGAAGCAGCGCAGGCGTGTTCTGAAAAGGCCGGGAACTCGAAAGCCGCGATTACGCTCCTGAAGCAGGATTTGTGCAGGAATTACGGCTGTGTCGGGCTTGCTCTGTACGGCTCCTCTGTGGTAGAGAAGGGCGCGGAAATGCTCGACGGCCGAAACGCCGGGCATGGGGCCTAGGAGTTGCTCGAGCGAAATCAGCCAGTCGTCCTCGCCCAGCGCGCGCAGATGGGCCGAGCCGAACTTCCAGTCTTCGGGGCGGCGGACCAGGCCGGCCCGCACCGGATTGAGCTCGACGTACAGCAAGGCGTCCAGAATGGCTTGCGGGTCCTCCAGCACGACTGACTTGAAGCGTTCGGCCCAGAAGGCTCCTCGACGGTTGTGGGTCAGGTTGTACCACTTGGCATAGGCCATCTGCACGTTGCGCATCAACTCGGAGACGTCAAAGAGCCTTTGGTTAAAACGCCTCCATTCCTTTTTGCTGCGCAATTTGGAATGGGGTCGCTCATAAAGAAGCTCGGCCCGCTGCAGGAGCTCCTGATCGGACAGCTTTCGGAAGGGAAGGAATCGGACCAGCAAGTGGTAGTGATTGGACATCAGCGCGAAGCCGGCGGTGTCGCAGAAGTACACGTTTAAGTAGAATTTAAGTATCTCGAGCAGTTTGCATCGGGCCGCGGGATCGTCGAAGGGGAACCAGTCGACGCTGCCGGCGACCCGGCTGCACAAATGATACCAGCCCTCGCCGGAGTCGACTTTTATACGGGGATGACGCGCCATGGGAAACCTCCAGCTGAAAGGGAACGCTGCCGCGCAACCGGTCGGCCGCCGACTTTCGGCGACGATGCCGACTCCGCTTCCTAGGCCCCTTCACCCGTCTAAAACGTCGCAACTTCGATTTGGGCGAAAACAAATTGCAGCGGCCGTAGTGCCCCCTTGAAATCAAGACACTTTCAGGCGGCTTTTAGTGACGCTTGC
>CAZAEY010000009.1:0-45984 GCA_964484155.1 uncultured Acidobacteriota bacterium | reverse complement strand
TGGAGCCAGCCATATTGGATTCTGACTCCTGACTCCTGACTCCTGACTCCTGACTTCCGCGAATCAGCAACGCAACACTCGCGTCGCTAACCGACGCCGAAGTAAAGGTGGGAGATATGAGGGCTAGGGAAGCTCAGGGCGCCCGGCAGCTTCGGATTCGGAGGCGAGTTGAATAAAGTGCAGACTACCGGGCACGTGGTCTGCACGAAGGGCCTTCCAGAAATCGCGGGTCGCGACTCCGGTTCCGGAAAGCGCCGTGGCGCAGGCGGCCCGCCCTGCGCAGCCGATCGCCGCAACGAAGCGACGGCGGCGCCAGTTCCAGAGCGCGAGGCTGGAGTAGACGTGGACCACGCGACCTCGCCAATAGGGATCGTTCGCCGAATCGGTCATCAGGCGGAACGCACCTGGGTGATCGGTCACGATGTCACGCGAGATTCGGGTATCTTCGGTCGCTCTTGCGTAATCTGTAGAGGTTTTCCAACCTGATCCTCGAAACAGGCAGGCGACCGTCGTCGGTGTGTTTGCAAAGGCGCCCCGTACGGCGATTCGACGGCACAAGTCTTGATCTTCAGTTCCTCTGATGAAGGGATCGAACCCCCCGGCGGCGAAGAAATCCTGCGAACGGATCAAAGACGATTGAATGGGCGCCCACGCACCCCCGACGACTTGCGCCAGACAGTCCCCTTTCAGTCCGGAGTTTCTTTCGGCCAGGCACCGGCCAAGTTCGTCGACCACTCGGACCCCGCCATGAAGCCAAACCGCTTTCGGGGACCGTTGCGCTAATTCGTGTAGAGCTCCCAAACCACCGGGCAGCAGCCAGTCGTCGTCGTCCAGAAAGTACAGGTAATCGCCGACGGCGGTAGCGGCGCCGGCGTTCCGGGCGCAACTTCGCTCGCGGCGATTGGTGTCCAGAATTCGAATTCGACCTGCATGCATCCGTGAATCGAGAGACAGGGGCTTTCCAGAGTCGTTTACGATAATCACCTCGAACTCTGAGGCGTCAAGCTCCTGGTTGAGGGCGCTTTCCACGGTTCTGCTCAGGCTAGAACGGCCTATTGTGGGAATGATGACAGAACAGAACATCAGGAAACCGCCTGACTTGTGTGGGACGAAAGCGACTTCCTGGATGCTGCGCTGCCGCGAGCGAACGTTTCGCTTTCGTATGGAAGCGCCAGCGCATTCCAATAGCCTCCTGAGAGAGGTGAGAGCCCAGAAGCAGCGACCGCAGCCAAACCGTGAAACAGGCGGCTGCCGAATTTTAGACAGCGACTGCGTCGCAGATTCCACAACGCCGAAGTGAAGTAAATTCGGGCAACTCGGGCGCGCCATTCGTTTCCAGAAGGCATCGCGTCCCGAAGGCGACCGTAAGCGTTGACCTGATCGAGGATTCTTTCTCGCGCCCAGCGGCTTTGCGCGGCGTGCAGCTTGGAATCCGTAGTGCTGCCTGCTTCGCCCCTGACAACGCAGGCCACGATCGTTTCGACGCCGACAACCTGCTCCTTCAATGCGACCCGCCTTAGCAGGTCGATGTCCTCAGGGCCGCTCAAGAGCGGATGGAATCCGCCGACTTCAAAAAAGGTCCGGCTCCGGATCATTGAGCTTTGCAGCGGAATCCACTCTCCCGCCATCACCTGGAGAAAGCAGTTCCCGTTCAGCCGATGCTGAAGTTGAATCAATGGCCTTTCTTTCCGGTCGAGCAATTGAGTTGCGCCGTAGATCCAGGCTGCGTCTTGCCGATCGGCCAGTTCCCTGAACGTGCGATAGGCATCCGGGACCAGCCAGTCATCATCATCCAAGAAATGCAGATACTCGCCGGAAGCGACGGCGGCGCCTGTATTTCGCGCCACACTCCTCTCACGACGGTTCGTGTCAATGACTCGAACGCGCGGCGAACTTTGCCATTCGGCTGCATTCAGCGGCCTTCCGGCGTCGTTCACGACGATCACTTCGAAGGCATTCCCTTCGAGCCTTTGACTGAGTGCGCTCGTGACTGCGCGATTCAACGACGGCCTTCCTATCGTCGGGATGATCGTGGTGCAGAACACTCGGTCTTTAGGCCGCATTTCTCACGCGCTCCCCACTGCGACGGAGCCGCTTTCGAAATGCGGGCTAGTCGCCATCCGATCCTCTTTCAACCGCCTTGGGGTCGTATAGGTAAACTCGAAGACTGAGGTCTTCGGGCGTCCGCAGGTAAAAGACTTCGATCAGTTCCGCATTTCTCTCGACCCACTGCTTTCTCGAGGGGCTTCCCCAGACCGTCTCGGAATCCAGGACGAACCAAGTCTTTTCTTCCCGGCCGGTCATCGTTTCCGGCTGGACTTCCGTCCACGGGAGAATTTCGCGATCGAGATAGTAGGGGCCGAACTCAGGCCAATAGGCCACCACCCCATCGGCCGAATCAGCCTTTTCACGCACGAGCTGGAAAGCCTCCCTCCACTCCCGTCTGTTGCCGTTGTTGAGGCGAAAGTAGAGAAGGATTTCGCTGGTGGCATTTGCCGCCAGCATGGCCGCGAAAGCGAAGGCCGCCCATCTTCCGCGCTTTCCAAAACGGCTCCAGATCTCGCTGACTCCCACGGAGGCCAGCAAGATCCATCCGGGAAGGGTCGCAAAGAGATAGCGGTCCTCAGTAAACATGAACAGACTTGCGCCAACGAGCAACAGCGGTGGAACCAGAATTCCAATCAAGAGCAGAACCGCCGCCCGGTCCTTGCGGACCGCAAGCCACACTCCGCTGACCAACGCCAGGGCGACAAGCGACGCGCCGACGTTGAAAACCAGTAGGCCAAGGAGCCTCCCGGGTGTGTTGTTCCGATAGAGAAAGAACCATTCCATTTCGCCAAGAAGAAAAGAGGATCCTTTCGTGAGAAAGGCAAATCCCTCGAGGACGATTCCTAGGATCAGCGGCGTTGCCAGCAGCAGGAGGTTGCGCCTGTTGAAGCCGGTCGGCTTGCCAAATGGTCCCTTCCAACAAACGACAACATAGAGCGCCATGACGGGAACCAGCAAGAGACTGAAGATTCTTTCGGATAGGGCGAGGTAAAAGCAGAGGAGGCCCAGCAGGATGTAGCCTGGCCGATTTCTCTCCAGGCCCAGAAAGAAAGCCAGCAGCGCCAGTGTGTAGAAAAGCATCAATGCAGTGTAAAAACGCGCATTCTGGGACCAGAACAGGTGCCACGGAGACAAGGCGAGAAGCAAGGCCGAGAACAAGGCGACTCGAGATCCGAAAAGCGCTCTGATTGGTAAATACAGCGCGGGAATCGACAGCGCCCCGATTGCGGCAGGCGCCGCTCTCGCGCTCCATTCGCCGACGCCGAAGGTCTGGATGGCTCCGGAACCCATGATGAAAGAGATCGGGAACCAGAGGCTTCCCGGGGGGATGTACTGAATCAGCGATGAAAGGGATCCAAATTGATTCAGCGCCCTTTCGATGGTGTAAAGTTCGTCGATCCAGAAACTCCAGTCTCCCAGACGATAGAAGCGCAAGATAGCAGCGCAAAGAGTGATCGCCCCAAGGAGCGCCAGTTCCGCCTGCGTGCTGATATGCACTCGGTGGGCGTTCGCCGCGGATGAGCCCGAATTCAGGCTCACGATTTCTCTCCGGCGCGCAAGGATGGAAAAACGAAGTCCAAGATTCCGCGAAGGATTCCGAGCAGCGCTGCAAAATTTCCGTGAGCGCTTTCTCGACAAATCACGGTGACGGCCAGGCACGGCATTCCGATCAGCGCAAACGCCAGCTGTTGCCTCAGGCTGGCGTGCCGGCGCATCAACCGGAGCCAGTGCTGCGCCTTCAGGCGAGCGTATTGACCGGTGTATCCTTTGCCAAAGGTGTGGCTGATCTTGTGGTATGCCACTGCGTCAGGAACGAACAGGGCCTGATAGCCGGCCTTTCGGAGACGCAAGGAAAAGTCGATGTCCTCGGGTCCGAAGGGGTCGAACTGAGGATCAAATCCGCCCAGCTGCTGAAAGACGTCCGTCCGAACCATGGTCGATCCCCCAAATGCGATGCAATCCCTGACCCGATCATACTGTCCGCGGTCGATTTCCCCATAACCGACTTGTGCGGCTTGAAATCGAAAGAAGCTGATTTGGGCGCCGCCCCCGTCATTGAGGCGCTCGCGATCATCCATCAGGCGAAGCTTGGCCTGGGTCTGAGCGATCTTCAGGTTTTCGGCAAAAGGGGCGAGGAGCGCATCGACAAAGCCTTCCTCAACGATCATGTCGTTGTCCAGAAACAGGAGATGACTTGGCTGAAACAGCTCGATAGCTAGCCAAGCGGCGGCGTTTCGTCCGGACGCGACCCCGAGGTTTGAAGGATGCACGTGAACGGCTACCTCGGGAAACTCCCGCCGCACCGCCTCGCAGGTATCGTCTGAGGAACCGTTGTCCCAAAGCAGCACCCGATGATTCAGCGCTCCAGCGCCCTTCAGAGACGCGAGGCATTGCAACGTCGTCTCGCGCTGATTCAGGGTCAAGAGAATGATGGCGACGGAGGGGGCACGATTAACCGAAGCCGGGCGGCCTTTCGGAAGCGCAGCTGTCGTGATGGTAAGGCTTGCGGGCGCTTTGATCCGAGCCTCTGATTGGGTGACATTAGATTCAAGCCTAGCCGCTTTGAAGGTTTGCGCTCCGTCGGGAAATCCGGTTCTAAACCAGAGACGCTGGCCAATTGCGGCCGGTAGTAAGTTCTCTTCAATTTTAAGCAGCCATTTCTTGGCCCATTTCAGCCACCCAAGGCCACCAGGGGACATAGACATCCCGCCCCACGGCTTGATGCGCCACATCTCACGCCGGAGCGCCTGCCAGACTGCGGCGTCCTTTACTCGCTTCGCGATCAGGTATTCCTGCAACCATTCAAGGAAATGTCGCCGTGCGGTGGTCTCAAGGAGCGTCCGGGACGCAATGGCCACACTAGAATCCCGGTGCTGGCGATATCTGTCCCAGCAGCGGTCGAATGCGAGGATCGGCGTCTCCAGGCAAACCTTCGAATAGAAAGCCTGGTCCTCATATAGCGTGCGCCGACCGGCAAACGATTCCTCAAAGCCGCCGACTTGGCAGGCGACGGATGTTCTCACCAGTATGCTGCAGGTGCACGGGACCGATGCGCTGCCTCTCAGGAACTTCGGCAGCAGATCCGGCGGCGGTTGAACTTTCCCGGACGGCACCCCCAGCGCCGGCACGAAGTCTCGACTGCGCCTGCTTGAATCGGAGTTCCAACTGCGCCAGTACAGCGTCCTGCCGTAAAGCATGCCAGCTTCCGGGTGAGCTTCGAGGATCGCGACCTGTTCTTGCAGCTTGTTCGGCAGCCAGACGTCATCCGCGTCAAGGAAGGCGAGATACTTCCCCGCAGCGCACTGGATTCCAAGATTCCGGGAGGCGCACATCCCACGATTCTCTCCGCGCGGATGCTGTAAACGCCTGATGCGGTTGTGATGTCGCTCTGAGTAATGGGAAGCGATGCGAGAGCTGCCGTCGGTCGATCCGTCATCGACGAGCAGCAGTTCCCAGCTTTTGTAACTTTGCGCCAGGACGCTCTCGATCGCTTCGCGGAGAAACTTCTCCGCGTTGAAAAAGATGATCACCACTGACACCAGCGGCTGATGGGTCATGTCGCTCGATTCGGTCATATAGCTCCAGCCCGCCAAATAGCCCGGGTATTGCACCCGGGTCCTACGGCGGCGCCGGACCCGCTTGTAAAATCCGGGCTAGCGGAACCATCCATGAAGCCACCTGGAAAGCTCTTCGCCGTCCCAGTCAGGAATCCAGTATCGAGGCAAATTGAAAGGGTCGCTGGCGGGGCTGACCGAGTCGCTGTAACTGGTGAAGGCCAGTTCGAATCCTATCTCTCGAACCAGAATCCGAGATTTTCGGCATGAAGCGCCATGGGGAAACGAAAAGTACGTGACAGGCCGCTCGAGAATTTCCGTCAGTGCTGCCTTGCTTTGAGAGATCTGTTGTTTTTGAGCTGTAGCCGACATCGTTGGAAGCGGTTGGTGGGAGACGGTGTGTGCGCCGACGGCAACAAGTCCGCCGTTTGAAACAACCTTCAGTTCATCCGGAGTCATCGCCCGCGAGGTTTGCGGCCGAGGCCTGTCGACGCCTTCCACCCAACCTTGAAGCGAATCCAGTGCGGAAGCGCGTTCATCCGGAGACAACCGTTGAATGGGAGGGTACAACAGTTGCAGCAGTCGATGACGGGCTCCGGAAAGTCTCTTATCGACTGATAGCGGACCAGCTTCGAGGAGACTCCAGCGATAGACTTTCTCGCGAATGGTCAATTCCAGCGATTCCGGCAACAGGCTTGGGGAAAAAAGAAGCCGATGCAACCTGTCCCACCAGAACTCCTGACCGAGGTCGCCGGTCACTGCGAAGACCGTTGCCGGCAGATCATTGCACTCCAACAGAGGACGCGCGACTTCTGCAAAGTCAACGTAGCCGTCGTCGAAGGTTATGGCGACGGCGCGTTTCGGCAACGACCTTCGACGCAATCCTTTTCGCAAAGTGTTCAGATCGATTACCTGCGCCGTTGTTCGCAGCGCCTCCAGCTGCTCTGCAAACATATCTGGGCGCACGCAGAGCCCGTAAGGGTCGCTGAAGGAATCGGCGATCCTGTGATATCCGAGGACCAATGCCGAATTGCGCATACGGCTGCGCGCCTGCTTCGCCTGCAGAACCCAGGGCTTCCAAAAACGCTTCCTCATGGGACACTTTCAGGCCGAGCGGCCCTCACTGTGATCAAGACCTGATAGTCGTGATCGACGTAATCGAGCTCCTTCTGTGTCAGTTCGCAGCTGGCCAGGCCGTGCAGGAATGCGATTGCCGTCAGCACATTTCCATGGGATTCAATCTGGAGGCGATCGCGGGGAAAGGCGCTTGAAAACAGCTCATCGACCGATTGCGTCGTGAAGGACCAGTGGTATCCCCATCGGTCCATATCGTAACGGCTGACCTTGCTGATCCCGGGAACGGTGGCCAATACGACGCCGCCCGGTTTCAAAATGCGAAAAATGGTACGGACGGCCGCGGCGACGTCGAAAATCGTTTGGAGGGTCTGGGTCAGGATGATGCAATCATAGGTTTCGGCCGGAATGTGTTCCGCGTCAGTCAGACTCCCCACGATCGTAACCGGAGGCTTGGCTTCGAAAACGTGCAAAACGTCGCTCCTGCTGACGCGATCCTTACCGAACCTGAGGGTGTATGCATTGTCGGCGACCTCGAGCACGCGCCCTCGAATTTCGGAAGCGTGGTCGGACAGAAACCGCTCAATGTAGTAGCGGTCGACAGGCTGTCCTCTCTCAAAGCCCCAGCCCGAGCTGATTGGTTTGATTCGCCGCAGACTTCCGAAATCGACGGCGCCCACAGGCGGCCAGCGGACGGCTCGGACGAGTTGTCGCCTTGCGGAAAGCGGCAACAGCCTGCGGGCCAGAGAATTCAGTCGATTCCTCATCTTTTTGAATCACTGCCGCTTCGGCGCGGCACCTTCACACGCTCGGAAACCGAGAGTTAAGCCCGAAAAAGTTTATCTATCGGCGCCCGCAGCTCCGAACCGAGCCGCGATCCGCGGAAGGACCAGTCCAGCGTTCCGCGTGATCCCAAGGCCCCAGCTCTTGTCTGAGAGCCACAGAAAGCCAGCCATCATGGCGGCTCCGACCGTTGCGGCCAAAGCAAATCCGTGAAGCCCAGGCAATGCATTCTGGAGAGCAAAGGCCGTGGCGCCGCCCGCGACGGAAATGACAGCGATGACTCCCAGAGGCCGCGCCAGACCGACAAAGGGACGCGGCAAGAAGTGGGGCAAGACAATGGCGCAAAGAGTCTGGGTCGCGCCGACTGCGAAGAGCCATGCGAGCGCCGCGCCCGTAACGCCGAAAGAGTCGGCGAGACCCCAGATCAGCGCGATTAGTAGAAGAGCCTGCATCAGCTCAATGAGAAACAGGCTGCTCGGGCCTCCCAGCCCTTTCAGAACTGGAGCGACCATATCGCCGAAGAGGCCGACCACATTCACCAGTGCCAGCAGGCTGATAACGGGTGCAGCCTCCTGCCATTCCGGACCGAGAAAGCTTTCCACGAAAGAAGGCGCAAGCGCAATCAACAGCGCGCATACGGGAACCAGAAGCGCCGCTACGCCCACAAAAGCAGCTCGGAAGATCTGAGCCGCCTTCTCCAGATTGGATTGAACTCGCGAAAATACCGGAAACGTTACGACTCCGACGACTTCTGCCGACACTTCGGCCGGGAGAAACGCCACTTTCGTCGCCACATAATAGACTCCCAGCGCAGCTGACCCCAGCTTCTTGGCAATTGCGAAATTCACCATGGCGCTGCCAGCGACTCCCACGACGCTCATCAGAAAGATCCAGCGTCCAAACTGAATCAGCGGCCTGACAGCGCCGAGATCCAGGACGAAGCGCGGGCGATTAGGCGCCAGCCTGTATGAAACTGCCGTAAGCGCCAGCGGTCCGGCCAGCGCGCCGGCCACAAGCGCCCACGCGCCGAAGTAGGGAGCCAGGATGATGCAGACGACCGCATTGGCCAGCGCTTCGGGCAAGTAGATCAGCGCCATTCGTCGAAACTGGAGGTTGCGAATCAGCTCCGCCACTTTGATGCTGACCGCCGCCTCCAGGATCGGGCGAATCGAAAGGACCTGGATCAAGGGGACCGCCCGCGGCTCGGCGAAGAGGTTTGCGATAAACGGCGCCGATAAAAAAACGACCACTGAAATGACCGCCGCGCGGATCATCCCAAGCGTCCAGGCGGCGTCGTACTGCTTCTGGCTCGGCGCCCTCCGCTGCACCAAGGCCGGAATCACTCCGAGGTTGGTGACGCTCAGGAGAAAGTCGACGGCGATCATGGAAATGACCAGCAGGCCGAAGTCCTCAGGCACGAGGATCCACGCCAATACCAGTGTGCGGGCAAGAGTCACCAGTCTGACTCCGACAAGCTGAACGGATCTCCAGAACAGGGCAACTCCTGTCTGTTGACCGAGCACGCTGGTCATTTCGCTAAGGACCGATTCATTGAAAGGTAAAGCCGCTCAGATCAATCTGGCCGAACGAACGCATCAAATGCCGGGCATTCTGCAGCTACTCAATTTGAGGTCCGCGCGAAGTCCGGGAAGGAGCCAACCTGCGTGCGGAGGCGGCCTCCGTCAGGATGTCCAGCGTCTTCACCGCGCACTCGTCCCAACTGTACCGTTGTGCACGCGCCAGACCTCGACGCGACAGCTCTCTTCGCAATTCGGGATTGGAATGGATTTGAAAAACGGCATCCGCTATCGCACCGGAATCATCAGGATCCACAAGCAGAGCCGCGTCCCCCGCGATTTCGCGCAAGCCGTTGGCGTCGGATGTGACGATCGGCGTTCCGCAAGCCATCGCCTCGGTGATCGGAACTGGAAAGGCTTCCAGGTTGGAAGGATACAGGTAGAGATCGGCAAGCGAGTACACGGCCGGCAGGTCATCTTGGTCGATCCAGCCGGGAAACTGAATGTCGCGACCCCAGCCGTTGCTCGAGAGCCCATATTCGCCGCGAAACAGGTGGCAGTCTTTTCCGCCTACCACCAGCGCGGCCGGCTGCTCGACGCGTCCGTGATAGTCAGCAAAAGCCTCAAACACGCGACCCAGGTTTTTTCTCTCCCCTCCCCCGCGTTTCGTCAGTGTGAGAATGAAGCGCTCCGGCAGGCTGTATCTTGTGCGAACCGCCTTCAGCAGCTCTGGGTCGTCGACCCGATGAAAATGGCGCGCGGGCGCGAGGTAAACCGTGCGGACCTTACCGGAAGGGAGCCGCAGGACGCGATTGAAGTTGTCGGTGGTCAGCTGCGAGACTGAAATGACGCAAGCGGACTTTCTAAAGTACAGCGGCATGAAAGCCCGGATGTAATAGATATCGAGCGGTTTGTAGAATCTCGCCTGCTCTGGAACAAACCAGTCGGCCCCGTGGACGGTCATGACGACGGGACAGGGCGCCAGAAGAGGCGCCGTGAATTTCGGATGAAACAGCACGTCGATTCCTTCCCTCCAGCAGGCAACGGGAATCGCGACCTGGTCCCACCATGCCTTGTTGAATCCGCGAACAAATCTCACGGTGACATTTGGAAATCCAGCGAAGGGTCCTGCCGCGCCCTTCTCTTTACAAAAAAGGACGTACTTATTGTCCCGATCCAGCTTAAGAAGTTCGGAAACAATGTTGCGGGTATACAAGCCAACTCCTCCCTTTTCGTTCTGCGCCCTGAGCATGATTCCGATCCGGATGCTCACGTCCTGACTCCGAATCTCCGCTCCCAGCGTTGCATCAGCAGAACGACCAGCCCGCCGAAGACAAGTTCAGTAGCCGCCGTCCACCAGTGACGTCGATGCCACCAGCCTTCGGACCAGTGAAAGCCCGCAAACAACGGCACTGGCGAGAGAAATCGCTCATCCGTCATCGGCCAAAGCGCCATCACGCCCTTGCCGACCGTGGCCGCGTCCATGACGACGTGGGAGCCGTAGCAAAGCAGCGCCAACGAGAACAGGTCGGCGAATCTGCCTATTCGGAAAATCTTTCCCAAAATGCCAGCGCCAATTCCAACGCCCACGGCTACAAACAGGCTGTGAGTCAAATTGTTGTGATAGCGCCCAAAGTCCCCGGCCAGCAGTCCGACGACCGAATCCACGTCCGGAAGCATCGAAAATGCGACGGCGACAACCAGGAGCCGTGGGACCGTGAGCGTTCGCTTCGACGCGAGTTTCGGCAGTTGACGCCGAAAGATTCGATAAAAGGCGTAGCCCGCTGCCGAATGGGCGATCGGTGACGGCATTCCTACTTTCTGAACCCGACCGGCTTCGCGGGAACACCCGCGACGATTGCGAAGTCAGGAACGTCCCCAATGACGACGGCGCCCGCCCCGACGACGCTTCCTCCGCCAACCCGGACGCCGTCGATGATGCGCGCGCCCACGCCGATCCATACGTCGTCTCCAATCTGAATTCCCTTCAAGCTGCCGATCTGTTGCTTCATGGGCAAATCCAGCCGCTGGTGGCCTGGATTCCCAGAAACGATTGCAGTATGCGAGCCGATGCTGACCTGCGAGCCGATTATCACGGGAGCCATTCCGGCTCGAATGACACAGTGCGGACCGATGGAGACATCGTCTCCAATTTCAATGGGAGCCGAAGAGCAAGAGACCACGCTGTTTCTGCCGATTAGAGTCAGATCTCCTAGACGAATTCCCCCGCCCTCCCCTTTTGCGTCCATTAGGACGCCGTCTTCGATGAATGCGTTGACGCCCAAACGGATTCGACCGGGACAACGGAACGTCACGTTGGCTCCAATGGCCGTCCCCTTCGCCATTTGGCCCAATAAAGTCCGATAAAACAGGCTGCGCAGGGCGAGTCCGGGCAAACCGGGCAAAGGGGCCAACAGACAGGTCAACAACTCGTATTTGACCAATCCCCAATAGGACTCGCTGCCGAGGTATAATCGCCGGTATTTTCTGAGAGGCGACTCCTTCCGATCGGCCAGAGACTGCAACATCGTCTCTCGAGTTGTATGGGGCTGTGCGACGTCTGGGGCGACTTTCATCTGCGTTAATTAATTCAGGTCTTCATTGATCGAGCAGTCTTTCAGCAGGAGCATTGAGCCTCTGAGCATCCTGGCAGCATCTCTTTCGAAACCCTGACACGAAACTCACCCTGCCATGCCAGGTTGTTCGGCTGCATGATCCGGCGCTTCTGGCGGCGGCGTTCGTTGGGCCGACATCCTGCCGGCCATCCCGAATTGCGGGCTGGAAGCCCGCGCTCACAGCCGGAGCCGTCAAGCTGCTGCAAGCGCGTCTCTAAGATGCTCCCGAACGTCCAAAACGCTCTGCCGTTCAATAAAGAGGCTTCGCCAGATCTCCAGATTCATCAGCATCCACAAGCGGACGTGGTGATCCCGCCGACTGGTCCGATGCTCCGTCAGCAGCCGACGGATCTCCGACTTCTGAAGGATTCCGCTGCGCACGAAAGAGGATTCCAGGAGGAACCTCTCCAAAACGCGATGCGTGTCAGAGCGAAACCAGGAAGCGACGGGAAACATGAATCCCTGTTTGGCTCGCCTCCTGACCGCCTCTGGAAGGTAGTCTGCGGCCAGCCTACGCAACCCGTACTTCAAAACTCCGGCTCGGATCTTGAAATCGCTTGGAAAAGCCGACATCAGTTCGACCAATTCGTGATCCACAAACGGCGACCGCAGCTCCAGCCCGTGAGCCATGGACATTCGGTCCGCCAGCATGAGCGAATGCTCCGAAAGCCGAGTCAGGTAGTCAGCGTACAGCATCTGATCGATCGGGTCTTCCCCTCCCGCAGCGTCCTCGAAATGGCGTGAGATGATTCCGGCTGAATCGACGTCGCGAAGCTCGTCCCAGAGGGCCGGATCGAACAGCCGCCGCTTGTCCCGATGGTTGAACCGAAAGAACAGCGTCGCCTCTGCATAGCGCTCCGCCAGACCCGGCAGAAAAGAGAGCTGATGGAGCCAGCGCGCCCGCTGCGTGAAGCTCTTGTAGGAAAAGCTTTCCGGCAGATGCGCCAGCATCGGCCCGACGGCGTATTGCCGGAGAAATTCCGGCATCCGAGCGTAATGGCTCGCGTAGGCGATTCCGAGATAACGATCGAAGCCTCCGAACAGCTCATCTCCGCCGTCTCCCCCGACCGCCACCTTTACATGACGAGCCGCCAGCGCTGCCGCGTGGAACTGACAGGCGGCGATCGGGTCCGACGGTTCATCCAGGTGCCACACGATCTCCGGCAAATTGAGAATTACATGCGACTCGACGCATTCTTCGATGTGGTCCGTCCCGTAGCGCCCAGCCACATCCTTGGCATAGGGGAGTTCATTAAAGCTCCGATCCGAGACCCCGATCGCAAATGTCTTGAACCCGGGACCGAGCTCTCCCGCCATCAAGGCCACGATCATGCTGGAGTCCATGCCGCCGCTCAAAAAAGCGCCGACCGGCACGTCGCTGACCAGGTGACTCCTGACAGCCTTCGCCATGCCCTCGCGAAGGGCTTCCAACAACTCTGGTTCAGGCAGCGCCAGTTTGTTGCGAAAAGAAAGACTCCAGTACCGATGCAGCCGGATCGCTCCGTTCTCAAATGTCAGCACGTGAGCGGCGGGAAGCTTGTGAAAGTTTCGAAGCATGGTCTTCGGAGCAGGGATGAAGCGCAACGAGAGGAAGTGGTGCACCGCTTCGAAGTCGATCTCTCTCCTTCGGTCTCCGCTTGCCAGCAGCGCCTTCAGTTCCGAGGCGAAGGCGAAACCGTGTTCGTCATGCGCATAAAACAGGGGCTTCTGACCGATGCGGTCGCGCGCCAGAACCAGCTTTCGCCGCCGTTCGTCCCAGATGGCGAAGGCGAACATTCCGTTGAGCTTCTCTACGCATCTTTCACCATGCTCCTCATACAAATGAACGATCACTTCGGTGTCGGATTCCGTGCGAAAGACGTGCCCGGATTCTTCCAACTCCCTCCGCAGTTCCCTGTAGTTGTAGATCTCGCCGTTGTGTACGACCCAGATCGTTCCCTTCTCATTTGAAAGAGGCTGGCGTCCGCCGGGCAAATCGATGACGCTCAGGCGCCGGCTCCCCAGTCCGATCCGACCGTTTACGTAGATAGCTTCATCGTCCGGCCCTCGATGGGCCATTGAATCCAGCATAGGCTGCAGATCGATCGCCTCGATGCCGTCCGGGCTGTATCTGCCGCAAATTCCGCACATCAAACTTTCACCGCGGTAACCGAAAGCTTGTAGGCGAACTTCTTTGCCAGTTTTTCAGGGAGGAGATTATAGGCGGGACGGAAGCCATATGTGTAGAGGGCAGCTTTGAACCCATCGCGGCGGACGGGAAGAGCTCGATAGTGATCCTGCGCCGCCTCGAGGATCCGGTAGCCCGAAAACATCGACAAGATTTGCGCTTCGGTATAAAACTCATTGACTGGCGGGTCCTCATCCTGATATTCGATGTTTTCCCGGCCGAAGCGGTGCAGCGCGTACATCCACGAGGGCCGTCGATAGAAGTGCGAGATGATGGCCCGGCCGCTTGGTTTCAAAACCCGTCGAGCCTCCTCGATCGCTCGCTTCGCGTCGCCGGTGTGATGGAGGACGCCGTTGGACCAAATGGCATCGAAGCTGTCGTCGGGAAAGGGGAGATCGAGCGCATTTGCAATTCGAACATCCTCCGCCTGGACTCCCTCGACTTCGAAGTGTCGACGGGCCATCGCAATCGCATTGGGAGTCAGGTCAGTGGCGACCACGCGAACGCCTCGCTTTAAGAACTCCAGGCTGTCGTACCCCATGCCGCAACCGATTTCCAGGAGGCGCTTTCCCTGTAGCAACGCGGATTCGCTTTCAATACGCTCCATGATCCAAGGAAATTTGTACGGATTCATCCAGGGACGGATGTGGGAGAAGAATTCAGCAGTTCCCGGCACGAGGCTTGGGTCAGTGACATACTGAAAGCCTAGGACATGGCTGTCCCAGTAATCGCGTACTGCCTGCACTGAGTTCATCCGTTCCTGCTGCACAGCGGTTCAACTCGATTCCAGGCCTGCCTCTTGCGACAAGGCGGCCAGTGACTTCTCCAGTCCTTCCCGCAGCGTCACAGAGGGAACAAAGCCCAGCTCGCGACGCGCCTTGCTGATATCGTACGCGTTGTTCTTGATGAAGAAGTCGAGCGTTCGGACCGTGAAGGGCGCTCTACGGCGCATCAATTCGCAGGCCCCCTGCAGCAGGAATGCAGCGGCCAGCCCGAAAAAGATCGGCAGGCGAACTGAAGGAAGGCGCAGGCCACGCAGGGAAGCAATCGTTTCAACCAATTCCGTGACGGTTACGGGCTTCTCTCCAGCCAGAAGATAAACTTCTCCAGGCTTGCCTCGCAGAGCGCACAACTCCAATCCCCGAACTGCATCGGTGATGTAGATGGGATGCCGCAGGGTTCTGCCGCTGCCGAAAACGACGAAACGGCCATGAAAAACGGCGCGCATCAATCGCACGGTTCGAGGGCAGGACGGACCAATCACCCAGGATGGACGGGCTACAACCACCGGAAACTGACATTTTCGGAAAATAGCCAGCGCTTCCTGCTCTCCCAGCAGCTTCGTTCGTTCATAAATATTGGTGGGACGACACGGCGTCGCTTCGTTCGCAGGCAATCGCTCAATCCTGCCAAAGACCCCATTGCTGCTGCAGTGTACGAAGCGACCGACGCCGGCTTTTTGCGCCTCTTCCAGCAACTGTCGAGTCGCAGTGACATTGACTCGAAAGTACTCCGAGTCGGAAAGGCCGGGATCCAGATGGGCGCTTGCCAGGTGATATACAACGTCGACCTCGGCGACAACCGCGGCGATCGAACTGGAATCCGTCAGATCTCCAGTGACGATTTCCAGATTGGCGCGCTCGACGAATGGCTTCAGGGAAGCGACATTCAGATCCAAGGCCCGCACCTGGTGACCCCGATCCAGTTGCGAGAGGACCAGGTCCTTTCCGATCAAACCACCGGCGCCAGTAATCAGTACCCTGCTCATATAACCGTTCGGCCGCCATTCCAATATGCCCCTTCCGGATTCGGACTGCTAGCGCGCAGGGTCTGCCGGGCTATGTCGCGCATGGGCGGGTTTGGCCGCCACGACGATCACGGCGCAGTCGCCGGCCCAAGCCAGCAGCCCATCCAGCTTGCTTAGCAGTCGAAGCAAAGGGAAGATGAGGGCGTAAAACCGATACGCGGCGCTTTGGGACTGCAGTTCGGCTGAGGTTACCGGGGCGATCCGCCCGGCTGTCGGACTTCCTTTCCTGGGAGACAAAATACGGACGTACGTGAAATTAATAGCCAGTTCGGCCATCTCGGTGAAGAATCGAGAATACCCTCCGGAGCGAACGGGCGCCATCCCCGAGCGTCGCAAGCTTTCGGAGAGTTCGACGACCGTATATCCCGGCCTGTGGTGGCCATATACGTCAGGCGTCATTCCAACAATCTTTTTCACCCGGTTGGCAAGCAAGCGAGGATCGCCGTTGGGTACGGTGACGACGGCTTGGCCGCCCGGGCGCAAGACGCGCAGAATCTCGCGCAAGAAAGGTTGGTCGTCACCCAGGTGTTCCAGGACGTCGACTGCCACCACGCCGTCAAAGCTGGCGTCGGGAAACGGAAAGGTTTCCGCTGGTACATGATGCACGGGTTCTCCCAGAAGGGCGCCCATTTCGTCCAGATTCTCGCCTGTCACGTCGCCCCAGGTCCATCGCCCTCCATACTCTCGGAAGTAGTAGTTCAAAGCGCCGTTGTTGTCTCCGCAAGTCAAAAGGAGGCGGTCCAAGCCAAGGTTTTCGCTGGCAAGAGAGCCTAGGGCTGACAGCTTCTGCCGCTTCTTCAAGGAGCGTCCGAACATTTCCAGTTGCCAGGCGCTCTCTTTACCCGCCATCGCGATCGCCACTAGGAAATGCAGGCATCTTCTGCCGGATAGACCGCTTCATAAGACTCGTGCAAGGCCTTGACCTCAGAAGCCTTTCGCGCCGCGCTCCAACCCAGCGCCTCCGCCATCAGACGGGCGGACTCGTCGACAACGCTTCTATCGGGCGGGCCGGCCGCGCCCAAAGCGGTCCGTCTTCGCAAAACGTCGGTCAGAGTCTGCGCCATTTCGGACCGTACGGCAGTGTCGACCTGCGCGGCCAGCTTCGCAGACCAGTCGGACGCCACTTTCGCTGGCTTTTCAGCCGGCGAAGCGAAGCAGCCCCTTCCGTTGAAGCCGTCGCCTTGCAGCGGTCGCCTAAGAGTCTCACCTGTACCCCCGCTGGCCATCCGCACGGCCGCGGCCTCTCCTGTCGCCTGGTCCTGCGCCCGCATGCATGCCAATTCCGTACGATCCGTCCGACAAGGCACGTGCGGGCGTCCCAGCCGCCGCAGCGCCAGGTCAACGGCCATTTGGGCGGCATGACGCGCAGTCGTGTACTTGACTCCCACTACGGTAATCACCCGCTCCAATCCTTCGTCTTTCGAATGGTCGCGGACCTGACTCTCACGGATCAATCCAGGCGGTCGACGAACCGATTTCTTCGGATGTGCAGGCAGAAATCCGGCTTGAACGTGGCAGACGTCATTGAGGCTTAACGCGGCGGCCGGAAAAGCAGCGTTGATCTCCTTCAGGAATTCCTCGATCGCCGACGCTGGTACGCGGGGACGCAGCTCGGTCCCCGCATGGGGAAAATGCCACGTGCCGATCAGAGAACGATCTTTCCATGGGATCAGAAACAGGATTCGCTCTTCCCCAGCAAAACGACTGGGCAGGGCAAGCGCCACTTCTGGAAGGATCTGCCGAGTGACGAGATTCACTGCCAGTGAGGGGTGAAAGAGGGAAACGCGGCCATTCGACAGCCTGAGGACTTCTTCGCTCCATGCTCCTGCGCAATTGATTACCAGGCGGGTGCGTAACCTGTAAGTTCCTCCCTGAATAGCGTCGCGGACTTCCGCGTGCATCGAGTCGCTCCTGCCGGCTCGCAGGGCGGTCAACACGGCGTAATTCGCGATGGCGGCGCCGCGCCTGGCCGCCGCTTGAAGGACCAGCATCAGGAGCCGCTCTGAATTCTGCAGCTGCGCGTCGTACCAGATCGCCCCGCCGGTAACCCCATCTGCAGGCAATCCGGGGATGAGATTGAGGCACTCCGCTTTGGAAATGAGCTGTCCGGAAGGAATGTAACGGTCCGCCAGCAGGCCGGAATTCCGGTCGAAACTGATCAAGTCATTGACGGCGAGCGCTACCCGGATGGCCAACCTGTTACGGACGCCGAAGCCGCCGGTAGGGAGGACGAATGGCATGGGACGCACCAATCCGGGGGCGATCCGCAGCCATGCCTTTCTTTCTCGCGCCATCATGCGCATTCTGGAAACGTCCAGTTCCTGCAAGTAGCGCAAGCCGCCGTGCATGATCTTCAGGCTGTTCGAGGAAGCGGCGTGACCGAAGTCGGCCTTTTCTACAAGCGCCACTGAAAGCCCGCGCAGAGACGCATCCCAGGCTACGCACGCTCCGTAAATCCCTCCGCCTACGACCAGAACGTCGTAGAAGCGATCTTGCATGTTGTCAAGATCGCGCAACACGTCCCCATCCGATCTCTGCCGAATCCCCTGCCTTGGTCGCAAATGCCATCAGATGCCATCCGAAGGGACGAGTGAGCTTCTTCGGAAGCAAACCAAAGATCCTGACAAACAATTCATTGTAAAGACCGCCTTTGAGACCGCCGTGCAGCTTCGTCGGGACCGGAAAGCGCTCGGGAATGATGCGGACGTTCACGAAGGAGCGCAACAGCGACCTGAATTCGCCGATTGCGTGTTTGTGAAAAGCGGGCGCGTCGTGATGCTCCAAATCCACTCTGAACACCTTCGAGAGAGCATTCAGCCACGAGAACCGATTGTACACCATCAGGATGGCTTGCCCCCCCGGGCGCAGAACCCTATGAATCTCACGCACCACGGCTTCCGGATCAGCCGCGTATTGAAGGGTGCTGTGCGAGTAGACCACGTCAAAGCGATCGGCTGGGAAGGCCAACTCCTCTCCGCTCATCACTGCAAAGCGACTGGAGAGACCCTGTTGGGAGAAGTTCTGGAAAGCCAGGTCGATCGCCACCCTCGATGCGTCGATGCCGGTGACTTGCGCGCCTCCCCGGGCGAAACGGCTCAGGTCGATTCCGACGCCGCAACCCACTTCCAACAGATTTCGGCCCGAATAGCCGCCAAAGTCGACGATGTGCGGCAAATAGCGCAGCTTTTGAAATCGATAGGCGTCCAGCTCTGCGAAATACTCCCGGACCCCCGCCGGGCTTTGAGCGACCCCGTGATCGTGGGGGTTCCGATTCCAATAGTCCGCAATTCTTGCGGTCGCGCTCTCGTCTCTATCCTGAAGCATCTCTTCAATGCATGACTTATCGGATTCGTTCAATCCCGGCGGCATTCAGGCCGCGACGCTCTCCAGATTGCGACTCCACAATTCCAACACGATCAAGGCCCAAAGGCGATGACTGTGATCGATGCGTCCCGCCAAATGGTCGCCGATCCATCGGGTCACTGTCTGAGGCTCGAAATAACCGCGCTTTGCAACACCTGATTCCGACAGCACTTCAGTCAGCAAAGGCCGCAGGGGCCCGCGAAGCCAATTCTTTAAAGGGATGCTGAAGCCTTTCTTCGATCTGTTCAGGATCGACGAGGGCAGCCGCCCCCTCATTATCTCTCTGAGGATCACTTTGGTCCGGCCGCGATTGAGCTTCCATTGAGGAGGCAGATTCAATGCGAATTCGACTAGTCGATGATCCAGCAATGCCGGCCGCGCTTCGATGGAAGCCGCCATGCTCATCCGGTCGACCTTGGTCAGAATGTTGTCCGCCAGGTAAGTTTTCAAGTCGACGTATTGCAATTGAGCCAGCGGGTCCCAATCGGCGCAACGTTGAAAATGAGGCTCGATGAAAGAAAGGGCGCCGCTGCCATTCAGCTCATAATTTAGATCCGGCTGATAGAGCGCCGCCTTGTGGGCTTCGTTCATGAACGTCATCCACCGGACGTGCCGCCATTCGGACGGAAGCGATCCGCCTTCCACAAACCGCTTGGCCTTGTTGACGACCCCCTTCTTGACGGGCTGCGGCGGCACCCTGTCCAAGAGCGCCGGCAGAACGCCTTGGCGGACCATGGAGGGAAGCCAGCGATAGTAGCCGTCTGCCTGCTGAGCGAGGTAGGCGTCATATCCGCAGAAAAGTTCGTCCCCGCCGTCTCCGGAAATCGCAACCTTGACGGAACGGCCGGCCATTTTGGACACCAGATAGGTCGGAATGATTGAGAAGTCGCCCAAGGGCTCGTCCAGGTGTCGAACCAGTTCTTCGGCCATCGCGCCCAGGTCCGGCCGTAGGACTTCCTCATGATGAAGAGTGCCGAATCGAGAGGAAACCTGACGGGCGAACGGTAGTTCGTCGTAGCTCTGCTCGTCAAATCCGATGGAGAAAGTCTGAACCGGCTGGTCGACAGCCCGGCTCATAAAAGCGACGATCGTGCTCGAATCGATGCCGCCGCTCAAGAGAGCTCCCAAAGGAACGTCGCTGACCAGACATTGATCGACCGCGTCGGCGACAAGTCCCGACAAGGTCTCCATTGCTTCGTGCTTGTCGCCCGAAAAAGGACGCCGGGGGACGTCCCAATAGCTGACTAGCTGAACGCCGCAGCCGTCGAACCGAAGCCAGTGCCCGGGCGGCACCTTGCGCACCCCCTTTAAAATGGTGTGAGGCGAGGGAATGTATTCAACCGTGAGGAATTGATCCAGCGCTGCCAGATCGATATCGCGCGGAACTTCCGGATGCCGAACCAGAGCGCTGAGTTCCGAGCCGAACACAATCCGCTTCCTGTCCGTCCAATAATAGAGCGGCTTGATGCCTATTCGGTCCCGCGCCATGAAAAGCCGCGACCGGACGGCATCCCAAATGGCGAAAGCGAACATTCCGCTGAAACGGTCGAGGCACTCCTCGCCGAATGCTTCATACGCATGCACCACAACCTCCGAATCGCTCTGCGTAGCGAATCGGTGGCCTAGCTTTTCCAGCTCAGAGCGAAGTTCCCGGTAATTGTAGATCTCGCCGTTGAAGACAAGATGCAGCGTCCCATCTTCGTTCTTAATGGGCTGCCGGCCGGTGGCGGGATCGATGACGCTGAGACGTCGTACGCCGAGCATGGCCCGATCGTCGAAATAGGCGCCCCAGTCATCCGGACCTCGGTGACCGAGTGTTGCGCACATGTTCCAAAGCCAACTTCGCTCGGCTCTTTGATCTCCTCCAAGTGTGATGATGCCGCAAATTCCGCACATAGAGACCGATCTACTCCGCCGGCCCCGGCCCCGCAGCGCGTGGGGCGGCGCGGGCGTCAGCGATCCGGGAGTCATAGACCTGCTTGACCTTGTCCAGATAGCCGGGATAGTCGCATCGATTCCGCGCAAACGCTTGAGCCCGTTCTCCCAGTCCTTCGCGCAGGGCTGAGTCCCCTAAGAGCGCCAGGATCCCTTCCGCCAAAGCTTCCCCGGTCGGATCGACCAGATAGGCGATCTCGGAATCCAGAACCTGCAGATGGGAAGCAACCCTTGTAGCAACCGTCGCCTTGCCCGCGCAAAGATATGTGTAAATCTTCAGAGGCACCGACGTACCGTTTGTACGGGGAGAGACAAGCACATCCGCCAGTTGCAGGTAAGCGAGCGCCTCTTCAGGCGGCACCATTCCGATAAACCGAACGCAATCCTCCAGGTTCATCCGTCGGGCGGCTTTTCGCCAGTGCGCGACCTGCGACTCCGACCCTCCAACCATCAGAAACCGCGCATTCGGCTCTTTGGATGCAACTATCCGAGCGCTTTCCATCACCAATTCAACCCCCTGATACTGTTCAAGCGTACCGGTGTAAACGACTGGACGAGCCTCATGAAGCTGCAACCGGCTTCTCAAACGAGGAACATCATCATGATTCACTCCCCACAGACCGGGATCCAAAGGCAGATTTTCAATGGTCGTGACGTGGGCGTTCCGGTGGATACTCCGCACGTAGTTTTCAAGGCTGCTGTCAATTGTAATGACCACCCGGCTGGATCTGATTGCGAGTTTCTCCAGCAATTTAAACAACTGGATCACTGGAAACCAGTTCCCACAGTCGAAGCTCTTCAACTGGCAAGGCAGACTGGAGTGCATATCGTACACATGCGGGACGCCAAACAGAAAAGAAAGGGCCATAGCGCAAAACGCGGCTTCCTCATGTGAATGAATATAGTCGTATCGCCGGGTTAAGATCAGCCGGAGGGCGGTGATGAATACCATTGCGTCCAACAACACTTTCTTCAACGACGGTCCGACTCTTACTTCATCAATCAGCGGCACGGGAGGAATTCGATGAATTCGAAGACCCGGCAGTTGAACATCGGCTCCCAGGTGATAGGTCACCAGATCCGTTTCGTGACCCAAAGCCGACAGCGCCCGCAAACGTTGGAAGACGCTTAGCGGCGTGCCCCTGGGCTGAAAAAAAGGTTGGGGCGCCAGCATTAGGATTTTCAAGTCTGTTCTCTCCGGGTCTTGAATCTTGCCCGCATTTCTCAAGCCGCTCCTGCTGCGGCGCCGGGTAGCGGCGCGTCTGCTGCGTTGCCTCGCCTCGGATTGGCTTGAAAATCCGGACTGGAAGTCTGAACTGGGCGCATTTACTGTGCTACCATTCCCGCTTAACAGCCCGTGGTGAGAGTCCTGATGGGTCGTGCAACAGGGATCTGCGGTCAGACGGCAAGGCGCGTGGAGGAAGGCGATGCCGAAGCATCGTCGACGACGAGCAACGCAGTCCGGGGGCCGCAAACCCCTGTTTCCCCGAGGGTCGCGGGAGAAAATAAGTGCTAGATGGCGGCTTTGAGGTTGCTCCTCTTTGTTTTGAAAGACATTGGGCGGTAATTTGAAATCGCGATGCCGATGCCTTGAGTGATCTGTTGCTATCTTCAATCCGACGACAGGAGCGCAGCCATGGAGACGCTGGGCCCGCTTGCAGACTCAGGAGGCCGACATGAGGATGATGGCGCGTAACGAAAGCAGCCGTTCCCGGGTGGCTCTTTTGGTGTGGGACGAGACCGACGGAATCGCCGATGTCATCGGCGACGAACTCGATCAATTGGACTACCAGACATTGCTGCTGCATCCGCACGAGTCGATTCCACCCGAGGTTTCCTTCGTCTTCACTTTCGGTCCATACGGAAAGCTGCTGGAATTCCTGTCCCAGTTGGATCAAGTGGCTGAAACCAAGAGGCCGATTTCGGTGCATTGGAATACCGAAGGAATTCCGGACCCTCGACTGCCTTGGCTTCTCGTCAGATCGATCGGCAGTCAGCGCTCCTCGGCTGACCTGTTTCTGTCTCGCCTTCGAAGCGACCGCCTGCGAACGTTGGTTCATCGCTTCGCATTGGCCATTTTGAGGGCTCGCATGCTGCGGTTCCGGTACGTCGGCGACCTCTATTACGCCTATCGGAAGGGTTGGGTCCATGTATTGGGCGACACTTCCCAGATTTACGCCGAGATGCGAAGCCGGCATGGGCTTCCTACACTGTTCATCCCATGGGGGATCACGGCGAAATGGTATGCCGATCTCGAACTGGAACGCGACATCGACGTCCTCTGGATGGGCAAGAAGGCCACCAGGAGACGCTCCGTCATTCTCCATCAGTTGCGCGATCAGCTTCGGAATCGGGGTTTGAAGGTATACATGGCCGACAACGAAGAGAACCCTTTCATTTTCGGAAGAACCCGCACCGAACTCTTGAACCGTTCCAAAATCACACTGAATCTGACCCGCACGTGGTACGACGATAATTTTTCTCGATTCATCCTGGCGGCGCCGAATCGTTCCCTCATCGTTTCCGAAAGGCTTCTCCCGCACTGCCCGTACTTTGAACCCGGAACCCATTACATGGCCGCGCCGGCGGATGCTCTCTTTGATTTGATTCTCCGATGCCTGGAGGATGAAGAGGGACGAAGTCAGATCGTCGAGAACTGCTACAAGCTGGTCATGAATAAACTTAAATTGCGAAATAGCATTCAAGCGATTATGGAAGCCGGGGAACAAAAGCGCACCTCCGCCAATGCGTAGCCTCTGTCTCTTTGGTAAGAAGCACCTTGATTAAGAGTCATTGGGCACATCGGCCTGCGATCCAACTCAACTAATTTCCGCCAAGGGACTCCTAAAAAGGAAAAAGAAGCGCGCTTCGCCCCTCTGACTTACACATGGAAGCCTGCAAGCCTACAAATCCAAGTCAACGTTTATCTGTTCCGCTTGGGAATTGTCCCGCGCAGATTTCGTCCAATTCGCCGGGTTCGCTCATTACGCAATTCTGCCGATCACGGCAATGCCGGCGGAGTGAGGTTTGCGGGTAATTTACGAGGGATTAAAAAAGGGGTGGAACGCAATCTTCCCGGATAGGACTGAGTGGAGGCGCCATTTTCCGCTTGATGGCAGCCATTTTATAACATTTCGTCATTCTGGAAGCGGACAATGCGATCGCCAGGTGACCGAAGTCGGACTCATCCCCATCGACGAGACTCTGCGGCAGTCCGCCTCAACTCACTCGGAATGCGAGTCGTTTCTATTGGTGAAACCATTCTTCAAACAAGGGGCGGGAAGTCGGGGATATTCAAGAGTGCCGAACCGAACGAACCGCGCCAGTTCCGGCGAAGTTCAGCCAGTTCGGGCTGGAACTCGCACAGAGGCGACTAGTGCTCCTCATGCGTCACAAAGCGACGCGGAAATAGGAGGAAGCGGGACCCGCAGCCCGGTGCCTTTCGAGGCCGCCGCGGTACGGTTTGCGACCCAGTTGGGCCGGGGCCTCCCGCAGGGCGGCGAGGCCCCGAGAATTTAATTCAGACCGCTGCATTTCTCCTCAGATAAGCTCGGAGAGAATTCAAGTCGACCTGATAGCGGTGTCCGACCCGAACGGCGAGTATGGCCCCAATTTCGATCCACAACTGGATCGTTCGCTGCGACATTCCCGCAAGTTCGGCAGCTTTTGCCGTATCGGCGAAACGCTCCCTCCTGACCGTTCTTGTGGAGGCCAGATACTCATCCAACAGATCTTCCGGCGTCGTGTACTCGATGTAGTTCGCTCGCATTGTGATTGTCCTTGCTCCTTCATTAGACGCAGTTGCCGCTTTCCCCGGTTGATCCTCGAACTGGGTTCGAGAATTCCCCGCCTCACAGACTCACGAGGGTTTGCCGGCGCCGACCGCTGCTTGTGGCCTCGCAAGCGGCCATCCAAAGCGCCAAGTCCTAGAACGCCAAGCCCCAAACTTTCTGTACCCTTGGCGCATTCTACCAGAAGTCTCAGGCGCAAACATGCCATGATATTAGAAACTTCCGGCATTTTGTTGGATTTTTTCGTCTTTACTCGCCTATCTTACGGCTTCTAGTGGGGATCGCTCAGTGCGGTTCCGGGCGGCTCTCCTGGCCGCGGAGGGTGTCATTCCTGTCGACGACTTGAAAACTCTCTCAAACGTTCGAATCGAACCAAAACCGACGTCGAAGGCAATTTCCGAGACGGAAAGTTCGCCCTTTCGGAGGAGTTCCGTCGCCTTTTCAATCCGAATCCTACGCAGCCAGTCGAAGAACGAAAGCCCGACTTTTTCTCGAAAGAACGTCGCGAAGTAAGTGGTCTCCATCGCCGCGGCCTGGGCGGCCTTTGCCAGCGTGATCTCCTGACTGTAGTTCTCCTCAACGAAGTTCCGCACTCGCGCAAGTCTTCGATAATACAGGAACGCCCTCTCATTGCAGCCGCCATTGAATCTTGACAACGCACCCCCCTCTCGATGATCTGATTGTAGACGTCGGCGCCCCTCCGCTCAATCTTTTTTTTGGAGTTCCTCGGATCGAAACCCCACGCTTGATTCGGGATGAGCGGCATTCGGACGCACCGCTTCGCGTATTATCGGATCGCCAAGGGCCCGCTCGCGCGACCCCGTCGGCCGCCTTGACCGGAAACCGCCCCCTGGAACTGCCCGCTGACGAATTTCGCTCGATCCTGACGAAGTACTTATAGGCCCCGCTCAGCTCAAATGACTATCGTGAACTGCGCCTTTTTCGTCGATTTCGCACAATTCGGGTACGTATTCACCAAATAAAACACGCAGAAATCCCTGGAATCGAATGCGTTACGACGACTCTACCTGGAAATTGCCATTTCGAGGCCTCGAGACTGCAACCGCGCTTCCGGCACCTTCGGCGAAAGAAACGCATTCTGTGATGATCGCGCCGACTACGCAATGCACGCAAGACAAGACCTCCCGTTTTCAGGAAGCTGCATAGTGGAGAGGTGCGGGCTTGGGCTCGCTTTTCGTTGAAGCTGCGCCGGGCCGGCCGCTGAGCGGATTGGACTTGGGTCCTGCGCGTCGGTGATAATTGAAAGCCGACTGAATGGTTTAGGAAAGGATTTCTATGTTGAAATGGACAGGCGCTCGCGGCCTCCTGCTCTGGATCCTGATCTTCGGATGGGCGCCGGCGAACTTGATGGCGCAGCACCCGGACCTGGTTTTTCCCCTCTTCGTAGACGGCGAATCTGACGGATTTCAGAACAGCGTCCGAGTGATTCTCAGAAACGCCGGCGATGCGAACAACAGCGGCAGAATTGTGTTCCGCGATGCGGAAGGCGACCTTATCCCGGTGTCGGTGCAGGGCTCCCCTGTCAGCGAAGTGGAGTTCGATTTGGAGCCCTGGTCGACGTTCGAACTGGAGACCGACGGAACCGGCGCTTTCCAGCACGGAGTCGTGGAGGTGATTTCAGAATCCGGCGATCCTTCAAACTTGGTCGGCGCCGAGGTGTTTCAGCTTCTGGGCAATTTCGTTTCGGTCCCGAACGCTCCGCCAAGGACGTCCCACCAGGTCTATATCAGCGTGAACCCCGAGGAGCGCACCGGCGTCGCAATTTACAATCCCAGCGGTTCCGAAGCTTCCAGCCTGGAATTGATTTTGCTGAACGATGCGGGACAGGAAGTGGCCGGCCGCCGCGAGGTGGAGCTGCCCCCCCGCGGCAGGATCTCGGAATTCGTGGACGAAGAGAGCTTCTTCCAGGCCTTCTTTCAGGCGAATCCGGGGCCGTTCAAGGGCACGCTCAACATCCATGTTCGGGAGGGCTCGACGGTTTCCGTCCTGGGGCTCCTCCAGCGCAGCTCGGATGGATCTCTGATAGTGGTAGCCCCAAGCCCCAAGGCTTTCGATGGCGCGGCTGCGCCGGGAAGCGCTGATGGATGGGCCATGGCGGGGGCCAATCCTGAACGAACCTCCTGGACACCCATCGCTGCGCCCGGGGGCGTCAGAGAGCTCTGGGTGCGTCCCATCGAGCCGTACATTTCACAGAAGGTCCAGGTCGTCGGGGCGGATGGCAAAGTGTTCGTGTCGACCGCCAGGGGGCTGTATGCATTTTACGCAGAGAACGGAGTCGTAGCCTGGATCTATCCGACGGAGCTGCCGTTGGGCCACTCGCCCACTTACTCGGAGGGAAGTCTGTACGTGGGCGGACTGGATCGACAGCTGCACAAGGTCGATGCCGAAACAGGCCAGCGAGTCTGGACCTTTCTGGCGCAGGGTGGATTTCAGACCAATCCAGTGGTTGCGCAGGGAAAAGTGTTCCTCGGAAGTCGCGACGGTTTTTTTTACGCGGTCGACGCAGTCAGCGGCCAGATTGCGTGGAAGTTCAAAACAAACGGGCAGATCCTGCAATCGGCCGCGTACAGGGACGGAGTCCTTTACTTTGGAAGCATGGACGGGCACGCCTACGCGCTGTCCGCTGCGACGGGGTCTCTCGTCTGGAAATCGGAAAAGCTGCCGGGTCTGGGCTGGAAGTCCTGGTGGCCTGTCATATACGAAGATATGGTTATCCTGACCCGCTCCAACGAAGCAAGAGCCGGAACTTACACTCAAGAAAATGACTGGCTTTTCTCAGAACCGACAACGGACTCATCAGTCCCGGGGGTTTGGGGAGATGCGGATGGTGTATGGATCTCTGGAACGCCCACGGTTGACGTGTCCACGAATCCGTACGGTTCCTCGATTCCGAAATACTTTGAAGCGTTTCCAGATCGCCGAAACCTCTTCTTCTTGGACCTGCAGACCGGCGAGGAAATCCGATTTGACATCGATCAAAACGGCGTCGACGACGCCGCGCCGATTCTGCGCGCACTTAAGATCGCTGGCACGGTCTATCCGCCCGTTGCGGGATTTGACGGCGCGCTTTACTTGAGGACCATTTCCAATGCCAGCGGCGCAATTCCCGGAGGGTTGGCTGTTGGATGGACCCCCGGGGCCCGTCACCTCAGTTATCCTGTGTCACCGATGGCCGGTCAAAGCTCGGACTGGCCGATCGACGAGCCTACAGGTCTGTCGGCAGCCGGCAAGTATCTGTATTGGAATCTTTGCTGCGACCGGTTCGTCGGCGCCGCGGATCTTTCGAAGCCGAACACTTCGTATCCGCAGTCCGATGCTTCGCGTCAGTGGAGGCTCGTAACTGGAACCGGAGCGCCTCCGCTGAACGCGAACTCGCTCCCCGCCGGATACCACTCCCAGATGGCCCAATATGTGCTCAACCCCGCTGACTTGAAGTGGTACACCTCTCACGGAGACAACGCTGGTCCGACAATTTTCAATGGCCGCCTTTTTTTGATCCGGAGCAACGCTCTGATTGCCTTTTCGATCGAAGGAAGCGGGCAGTCAGCTCCGGTGCTGCAGGCTGCTCCTACCCTGCCAGCGGAGATTCCAAGCCCCGCTGCGTTCGATCGCACGAACCTGACGGATCAACTCGTCGAACAAGTCGATAAAATCGTCAATGCCGGCCATTTGAAGCCCGGATTCGGCCACTCGGGACTATTTGACATTTCGGCGCGACAGTGGCTGGGAGAGTCGCTGATGGACTACTGGCACAATCCTGCTGAGCTCCACATCGTACTCATCCGCTCTCTACCGCACCTCCCATCTGCACTCCAGGCGCAAGTACGGGATTATCTGAAAAGCGAGTTTCAGGCGTTTCCGCCTCATACAATTCTACATATCGGCTGGGAGGATGGAGTCGCCCGGGAGCCATTTATGATCCCTAATGAGGCGCACGGTCGCCTTGGTCCGCCCACAAAGAAGACCAGCACGTCATTTCCCGGTTGGCCGTTTCCACCCCAGAATCTCTATGCCCTTTGGAAGTATGCGGAAGCCGGCCTGGAAGACCCCGGGGCGATTTACGATCAAGCAAAAAACAAGCTTCCTGTCCCGGTCCCCGTGTCTGACTCCTTTTTGGCCGCCCATCCCCACGTCCACAATGCGTACATTGCCGGCTACATGGGCTTCCTGGCATTGGAAGAATTGGCCGCGAGACCGAAATCGATCGCAGCGGAGACGGAATTGCAGCGTCTTTTGGGCTTGAGAGTTGCGGACTTCACAACCATTCCAACCCCGAATACTGGAAACGGGCCGGCTAATCAGTACTTCTTCACTCTCATCACCGCCTGGAACTTCATGTACATGGTGCCGGAACTGGGCGAGTACCTGCGCATCCACGCAGCCGAGAAGGTCAGAGCGGCCGTTGAAAAGTACGAACACATGGCCCCTTTCTGGTTTGTGACCCACAACGAGGAGGCCCAGAATGAAAACGGGGTCACGCCGATCTATCAATCCCACGCGCTTTTCCAGGCCAAGGCGCTGATTCTGAAGGAGACTCCGGAGCAGCTTTACCGGTATCTGGACACGCCGGTTTTCCCGGTAGGCGACCTCTACTACATCGACAATCTCGTCTCGCTGTTGGAGGCTGAGGAAGTGTCGTGAGCGGCAGAACTGCGTTTCAGTGTCCTGAGTCAGAAGTTCGTCGCCAGTCGGCCGGGCGACTCGCCACCCTTTGCATAGCGACGAACTTCAGATTCAGGACACTAGGGAGAAACGAGCTTCTTGAAGTCTCTGGGGGTTAGGTCGGTCGACTTCTTGAAGGCACGCTCGAAGCTCCTTAAGTCCTGATATCCGACCATGGCGGCCACATCTGAAATCGAATAATTGTGCTGAGTCATCAGCTTCCTGGCTTCGCTGACTCGCAATTCCCGCACCCAGTCCCGAAATGTGACTCCCACCTTTTCTCTGAAGAAGACGGAAAAGTAGCTGCGCTCCATCGCGGCGACCTTGGCGCACCTGACCAGGCTGATGTTTTGGAGGCCGAACTCCTTGACGAACTGAAGCACCTTCTTCAGGCGACCATAGTAGTCGAACGCCTCGCGGTTCATCGGAGGTGGAGCAAAGAGCGCTGGCACTTCCGCATCGTCGATCTGCTTGCCATTCGACACGCGGCAGCGATCGGAAAAGTGGACGGAGGAATCGAAGCCGATCGCCAATCCAAAACTGTGGCTCAACAGCTCAACCCGCAGGGCCCGTCCCGTAGCTCGCACGATGTTTCTCGCTCCGTTGTTTCGAACGGGCCAATTGAGGCAGAGGATGATTTCCGATCCTGAATCCGGACGGTCGCTCGATTCCACGTAGGCGCCGATCGCACTCAGATCCTTTACGGATGCCCTGGCCTCATCATGGGAGGAGCCTTCCTTCACCCAAACGGCTCCTTCCAGCCGCATGGGATAACGCTCAGCACGCCTGCGCTCGATGCTTTCCATGTTTTCGATTCAACCTCGTCTCATGATGAATGCACTTGATACCATAACGCAACGACCTTTGTCAGCATAATTCAATAGCTTTCAACCTGACTCCGGAAAATTCACAAGAACTGGCAGAAGAGCCGGAAACGTCCGCAATCTGTGCAGGTTCCGAAAACCGCGCAACGAGCGCAAGACTTTCCCTTCCCCGATGGAGTTACATACACCTCGGCGATTTGCCGCCGCTTCCGCCGGCTCTCGGATCGGACCGAACGACTGTGAGTCAGAGGGGCGAAGCGCGCACGGCGGCGGAAGAAGCTACCTTGCGGCTTCTGCCGCCGCCACCGCCTCGAGCGGCCGAGCGCAGTTTGTCTGATTCTGAACATCGGAAAATCAATAAAACTGGACCGAGACTGACGGAGGAGCGATTCATGCCCGACACGAAGGCAATCATCAAAGAATACATTCTGGAGGAGTTTCTCAAAGGAGAAGATCCGACCCTTTTGCAGGAATCGACACCCCTGATCACAGGGGGGATTCTGGATTCGCTGGCGACGCTGAAAATGGTCGCATTTCTGGAAAACCGCTTCCACGTAGAGATCGAAGCCCACGAAACCATGGTGGAATACTTCGATTCGATCGGGGCGATTTCCAACCTTGTGAACTCGAAATTGGCAGGGAAGCCTTGCTAGCTCACCACTATCTGACTCGCAGCGCCGCAGCTTACGGCGACCGGTTGGCGATTGTTGAACCGTCGGGAGCCACGATCAGCTATTCGGAGCTGGACCGGCTGTCCAATGGCGTGCGCGACCTTTTGCTGGCTCGTGGCATTCGAAGGGGAGATCGCGTTTCCTTTTATCTTCGAAAGTCGATCGACTCCGTGGCCGTCATATTCGGAGTTCTCAAGGCCGGCGGCGCCTATGTGCCCTTAGATCCGGGCGCCCCGCCGGCACGCAATGCGTTCATTTTGAAGGACTGCGCAGTGAGTCGCCTGGTCATCGAACGGGAGTTCGTCGAACCGCTGAAAAGAGAGCTGCTTCAGAATGGAGACGATGTCGAGTTCACGGTGCTGGAAGAAGTCGGCGGCGGCGAGCCATTACGCCTGGCGCTTGCGCGTGAAGCGCTCCGTCAGGGATCTTCTGTGGACGGTTCGGCGACCGATCTGGCCTACATCCTTTACACATCGGGCTCCACAGGCAGGCCGAAAGGCGTCTGCCTGTCCCATCGGGCGGCCGTTAGTTTCGTCGATTGGTGCACCGATCTGCTGGAACCCACTCCGCAGGATCGCTTCTCCTCTCACGCCCCCTTTCATTTCGATCTGTCGATTCTGGATCTGTACGTCCCGCTCAAGAATGGCGCCGCTATCGTCCTGATTGGCGAAGACCTGGGCAAGGATCCCCAGAATCTGGCCCGCTTGATTTCGGACCAGAAGTTGACAGTCTGGTATTCGACTCCGTCAGTGCTCGCCCTGTTGATTCAGTTCGGAAAGCTGAACGAACGCGATCTGTCCACTCTAAGAGCGGTTTTGTTTGCCGGAGAAGTGTTCCCCATCAAACACCTGAAAGCGCTGCAACGGAGATTGAATGGGACGCGGCTGATCAACCTTTACGGCCCCACGGAAACGAACGTTTGCACCTTTTACGAGGCCAAGGGCGAAATTCCTCCGGAGCGGACCGAGCCGCTCCCGATCGGAAAGGCCTGCAGCCATTTGATGACGAAAGTCATCGACCCATCGGGGCGAACCGTCGAGCCAGGCGGCGAGGGGGAGCTTTGCGTCTCGGGAGCAGGCGTGATGGACGGCTATTGGAATCGCCCCGATCGGACCGATCAGGCTTTCCTGACAGATGCCGACGGAGTGTCCTGGTATCGGACCGGCGATGTGGTCCAGGAGCAGGCCGACGGAAACTACCAGTTTCTGGGAAGGCGGGACCGGATGGTCAAGAAGAGGGGCTATCGTATCGAGCTAGGTGAAATTGAGGCGGGGCTGTACCGCCACCCCGAAGTCATGGAGGCCGCGGTGGTCGCTTGTTCAAACGAAGATCAGGAAGTGCAGCTGAAGGCCTTCCTGACTCTCCGGGGCCCGCAAAGGATTTCAATGATCGAATTGAAAAGCTTCTGCGTACAGAACCTTCCCTCGTACATGATCCCTGATCAGTTTCGCTTTTCGGATTCGCTCCCCAAGACATCGACTGACAAGATCGATTATCAGCAGCTTCTGAATCTGCCATAGGCGGCCCGCGACCAGCCTTCTCGAAACCAGGACCTTCCCTCGTTCTTGCATCGGCCTGCATTCGCCGGACCGGGCGCCCGAAACACCCATCGGCATTAAAACGAAAGAACAATTTAAGGAATACTCATGAAGAATGAAAACTCTATCCAGGATGTCCTGATCGTCGGGGGAGGCCCTGCCGGCTCCACGGCAGCGTCATTTTTGGCCATGAAGGGAAGTCGCGTCACATTGCTGGAAAAGGAAAAATTCCCCAGAGACCACGTCGGGGAATCGCTGCTGCCGTTCTGCTATCAGCTTTTCGACCAGCTGGGCGTTCTGGATCAGTTGAAGGCGACATTCGTGCGCAAGCCCGGCGTGCGTTTTATAGACGGCGAAGGCCGTTCCTCGACCACCTGGTGTTTCAATCATGTGATTCACAATCCCAGCCATCTTTCCTTCCAGGTCGACCGGAGCAAGTTCGACCAAGTCCTGTTGGAAAACGCTCGAAGGAAGGGTGCAAACGTTCATGAGGAGACCTGCGTCGTTTCGGCCGACCTGGAGGACGCCGACGGGCTCGTGACCGTCAACGCACTCGGCCCCGACGGCGCTGAACGCACCTTACGGAGCCGATTCTTGCTCGACGCTTCGGGAAGGGACACTTTTTTGGCCACCCGCCTGGGACAGCGAAAGACTTTTTCCCATCTCGATCGAACGGCTTTCTGGACGCATTGGAAATGCAAGTCTCTGATGGGCGGTCTCGAAGAAGGCCTTTCTCTGATCGTCTATCTGGGAGAAAAGAAAAAGGGGTGGATCTGGATCTTTCCCCTTGCCGAGGATCATTTGACGGTGGGAGTCGTCGTCAACAACAGCTATATCCGTGAAATGCGGAAGAAGCTTCAGGAAACCGGAAGCGAAAGCTGGAAGGACGACCTCTATTCGCAGGAATTGAAAACGTCTCCGTTCGTCTGCAAGATCCTGGACGGGGCGAGCACCATGGGTCCGCTTCGAGTCGAGGGAAACTACTCGTATTACGTCGAGCCGGAAAACAAGTACGGACCGCGCCACGCCTTGGTCGGAGACGCAGCGACTTTCATCGATCCGATCTTCTCCAGCGGGATTTTTCTTTCCATGAACAGCAGCCGCCTGGTTTCAGAGGCGATCCACCGGCGACTCCATTCAACCAACGGAGACGGCGATGCGGCTTTCAAGGCCGCCTACGAGAAAATCAATGGCGCCTACCGCCTCGTTTACCGCCTGATTCAACTTTTCTACAATCCTGAAGCCATCAGCTTCGCCGAAGCCGGAGCGATCTCCCAGAGCGAACACTCGGGCCATCGACACCTGATGGCCACCGGCCACTTCTTGCTGGCAGGGGACTTTTTCGACCGGCATCAGGAATACCTTGATTTCATCGATCTCCTGCAAAGCCAGGGCCTGTTCGACAACTTCAGGAACTTCGTGCTCGACCGCCGGGAGTTTCAGGCCCTTAGTTGCGGAACAAAAGCTGTCGAAGTGTTCCCTCAAACGGCCTCCGCCGGCGAAACCACCTGAATTGGCGGGCGTGAATGGATGACCGGAGCGTCACCTCCCGGCCCGCGCACTGTCCGAATGTGAATCGGCCGGGCTTCAAAACCTGACCGAAAAACCCTCTCCTGGACATGATTCCACTCTGATGCTCGAAAAAACTGGCGTGGTCGCTCCACTGCACCCCAAAGCGGTCGGCTTGACCGTCTTTGCGGCGAAAAGAATGATGCTGCTGCCATTGGCGCTGCTGGCGGTTTTGGCTGCGGAAGTCGTTGTCTTCGAACCCGTGGCTAGCCTTCTGGCGCAAAAGTTCCTTTTGTCGCTAACTGCCATCATCGTCCTGGCGGCCGCGATCGTTCCGAAAGCCGCTGCCGCTTCTCCATTCAGAACCCTGCTCCTGCCGCGATCCTTTACCTGGCGCCGCTCCTTGGAATTTCTGGGGCTCGCTTCGCTTCTCGGCCTTCTGGTGCTGATCGTGCAGCGCTTCGAGATCGAAAGCGGGGCCTTTCAAGCCAAGCTGATGCCGCTGATCTTCTTCGGATTTCTCATTCACTACTTTCTGCCCCTCGAGCGTCGCAAGGAGTTCTTCCTATTGCTGTCCCTTGGGGCCTTCGCAGGCATCCTGGGCGTCTATGACACGGCTTGGCTGATCCTGATCGGATTGACCTTGATCGGGATCTGCTTCCTGCCCATTCAGATCGGCGTTCGCATCCTGATGCTGATCGGAGCGGCTGTTCTGCTCGTCGTGACGAGATCCGGATGGGCGCCCGCCCCTTGGTCGGGAGCGTTCTGGACGATCTTCGGATCGCTGTTCATGTTCCGGCTGATCGTGTTTCTCTACGATCTTCACCACTCCACGGCGCGGCCCAAGTGGGACACCACCTTTTCCTACTTCCTCCTGCTTCCAAACGTCGTCTTCCCCCTTTTCCCCATCGTTGATTTCGCCACTTTTCGGAGGACCTACTTCAATGAGGAGGAGCACCGGATCTACCTGCGCGGGATCAAGTGGATCACTTGGGGGGTCCTGCATCTGATCCTTTTCCGCCTGCTGAATCAGCACCTGCTGATCTCTCCGGAATCGGTCGCAAACGCTGCGGATCTCTTTTTCTACATCGTTCCAAACTTTCTCCTTCTGGTGCAGATTTCCGGAAAGTTCTACATCATCACGGGCATCCTTCTCCTTTTCGGCTTCAATCTGCCGAAGCCGTTCAGGAATTTCTTTTTGTCATCCAGCTTCACCGACTTCTGGCGTCGGGCGAATCTCTACTGGAGAGCCTTCATCATCAAGATCTTCTATTACCCGTTTTATTTCTGGATGAGAGGGCCGGGCGTGATGGCGCGACTGTCGCTGGCGACTGCGTTTGCATTTGTGGCGACCTGGTTCTTTCACTCCTACCAGTGGTACTGGCTGACTGGGACGGCTTTGCTGACCGTTCCCGACATCACCTTCTGGGCCGCGTTCGGGCTTCTGGTTCTGGGCAACTCCCTGTACGAAACCAAGTTCGGACGCAAGAGAAAACTCGGCGCCATTCGCCTCAGCACGCGGGACCGGCTGTCGCTTGGAATCCGCACCGTCGGCGTCTTTTTCACGATTGCGATTCTGTATTCAGTCTGGACCAGCCATTCCATGGGCGAGTGGGTTTCTCTATGGCGCACCGCTCTCTCGGCGCCTCTCGATTTCAGGACGGTCCTCTATTTGCTGGTTGCAATCGCCGCGCTGGGGATTGGCGCCCAGTTCGTTCAACGGGAGGGGGAGGAGTCGACGTCCGACTCCCCAGATTCAAAGGGATGGTCCCGACAGGCCTTCGCCTGCGGGGTGATCGTTCTCCCGCTTTTTCTGGTCGGGACCCCTGTGATCCGGTCTCAGTTGGGAGCGCAGCCGACCGAGTGGCTGGACAGCTTGAAAGGATCGCGGCTGAGCGAACGGGAGGCGGATCTGCTCTTGCGCGGGTATTACGAGAATTTGACCGGAATCGGCCACTTCAACTCGGAGCTGTTTGCGCTCTATGCACAAAGGCCGGACTACTGGCCCCTCCTGCAGGAAACGGAAGCGGCGCGACTGACTGACGACATTGTCGGAATCGAGCTCATTCCCTCGACTCGCATTGAGTTTCACGGCGCGACTCTTTCGGTGAATCGTTGGGGGATGCGGGGACGGGAGTACGACCTGACTCCCCCGCCTGGCGTTTTTCGAGTCGCGCTTCTCGGACCGTCTTTCGTAATGGGTTCCGGTGTCGCCGATGAAGAGGTTTTCAGCGCAGTGCTCGAAGAGCGCCTCACCTCGCCAGATGGGGCATTCGAGTTCCTGAACTTCGCGGCTCCGAGCTTTTCCGCTCTCGAGGAGTTGGTCGTGTTCGAAACGCGGTCGCTGCAATTCTCCCCGCATGCCGTCTTTCTGGTGGCTCACGACCACGAGAAGTCGATCGTAATTCGGAACCTTTCGGGAAGAATCCACAACGGCGCCGATATTCCGTACCCGTTTCTGATCGAGATCATGCGGAAGGCCGGTCTGACCGATCGGATGACGCGGGAGGAAATGGAGCGTGCGCTTCGGCCATTCGAAGACGAGGTGCTGATCTGGGTGTACGAAAGGATCGTTGAGCTTGCTTCAAGAGACGGCATCCTCCCGGTATGGGTCTACATCCCCAGCCTGGAGATGGGGGATCCGAAGCCGGCGGACCCATGGCTGAAAGAAATCGCCGCGCAATCCGGGTTTCTGACCATCGACCTGTCTGATGTCTACCGCGACCATCCGCCCATGTCCCTGGCAGTGGCTCCATGGGATCGCCATCCAAACGCTCGTGCGCATCGCCTCATTGCGGACCGCCTGCATGAGGAGATGATGCGACATGCGGAGCACTTTGCGGGAGCGCAGGAACTCAGGGCCTCGGAAACGGACTAGAGCAAATGGACTTTTCCTGGACTGCCGATCAGACCCTGCTAAAGAACGAAGTCATTCGATTCGCCCAGCAGGAGCTCAATGCGGGCCTTTGCGAGCGCGACCAGCAGGGAGAAATGTCTCGGGAAAACTGGTCAAAATGCGCGTCGTTCGGAATTCTGGGCCTCCCGGTCCCCGAAGAATACGGAGGCAGCGGCAGCGACATTTTGACAACGATGCTGGCGATGGAGGGGCTGGGTTACGGCTGCAAGGACAATGGATTGATATTCGGATTGAATGCCCAGATGTGGAGCGTTCAGCACCCGATCCTGGTTTTCGGCACGGAAGAACAGAAAAAGAAGTATCTTCCTGCCCTTTGCAGCGGAAGGATCATCGGAGCCCATGGAATGTCGGAACCGGATTCTGGGTCCGACGCCTTCAGTCTGCGGAGTTCGGCCGTCAAAGTCGAGAACGGCTACGTGCTAAATGGATCGAAAACATTCGTGTCGAATGGGCCGGTCGCCGATGTCTTCGTCGTCTTCGCCAGCCTGGACCGAAGCAAGGGCATCGCGGGAATCTGCTGTTTCCTTCTGGAGCGCGACAATCCGGGCCTGAAGATCGGAAGCGACTTTTCCAAGATGGGCCTTCGAACCGCACCCATGTGCGAACTTTTTCTGGATGAATGCTTCGTTTCAGAAGAAGCCAGACTTGGGCCGGAGGGCGCCGGATCCACAATATTCAACGGGTCGATGGAGTGGGAGCGCAGCTGCATCCTGGGCAGCCACATCGGCGCCATGGAGCGTCAGCTGGAAAATTGCATCCGGTACGCGCGGGAAAGAACTCAATTCGGAAAGCCGATCGGAAAGTTTCAGTCCGTCGCCAACCGGATCGCAGACATGAAGACCCGGCTCGAGACGGCTCGACTCCTCCTGTATAAAGTCGCCTGGCTGAAAAAGGCCGGCAAATCGGCAGTTCTCGAGGCCGCCATGGCCAAACTCTACTTGAGCGAGTGCTATGTGCAATCGAGCCTCGACGCCATCCGCACTTTCGGCGGATACGGCTATATGACCGAGTTCGAAGTAGAACGCGATTTGCGGGATTCGATCGGCGGGACTCTTTACTCAGGCACTTCCGACATACAGAGGATCATCATTTCCAGGCTCTGCGGGCTGTAAGGCGCTTGACGCGGCCGGATCGCAGATTCCCGGTCAAACTTTGCAAGTCCGGAACCTGTTCCCTTCAATTTCGAGATTTCTCATCATGGAATATGCAATGAATCAAGTCATCATCGTCGGCGGAGGGCCCGCCGGAGCGGCCATGGGTTGTTATTTATCAATGGCGGGCATCGAAAACTCCATCTTCGAAAGCGCCGTGCACCCGCGCCCCCATGTAGGCGAATCGATGGTTACGTCTTCAACACGGGTGTTCAAGGAACTCGGTTTTCTGGAAACGATGGAGCGAGAGGGTTTTGTCAAGAAATACGGGGCATCCTGGCACGCGCCTGAAAACCGGGGAAAATTTGCGATCGAGTTCGCAGAGTTCCCGCAGCAAGGCGTCGATCAAGACTACACCTATCACGTGGACAGGTCGAAATTCGACCTTCTTCTCTTGAAGCATGCCGAGAGCCTCGGAACGAAGGTGTATCAGGGTGTGCACGTCAAGCAGGTCAATTTCGAGTCGGGCGAGGCTCGCGGGGTGCGGGTGAGTCTGGCCGGTCAGGAAATCGATGTGCCCTGCCGGATGGTGGTCGACGCCACCGGTCGGCAGACGCTGCTGGGCCGGCAGTTGAACCTCAAAACGAAGGATCCCATTTTCAACCAATTTGCGGTGCACGCCTGGTTTGAAGGAGTGGATCGGGGAGGCGACTCCAGCGCCGACCACATCCACATTTACTTCCTTCCCGTCGAGCGGGGATGGGTCTGGCAGATTCCGATCACCGACACGGTCACCTCCATGGGAGTCGTCGTGGAAAAAGAGGTCTTCAAACAGGCGAAGACCGACGTCTCCGGCTTCTTCCAGAAATACGTTCTAACCAATCGCAACCTCGCCCACGCGATGAGGAATGCGACGCGGGTCAACGATTTCAAGACGGAAGGCGATTACAGCTACAGTCTGGAACGATTCACCGGGGATCGGTATCTGATGATCGGAGACGCCGCGCGTTTTGTCGACCCGATCTTCTCATCCGGCGTCAGCATCGCGCTCTACAGCGCAAAGTACGCCTCGGAAGCGATCGTTCAAGCCTTCGAGTCGGGAGATTTCAGCGGCGCAGCTCTGCGGCCCTACGAAGTAAAACTTCGCAGCGGTGTAAACGTCTGGTACGAGTTCATCCGCCTGTACTACAAGCTCCTTCCTTTGTTCACGTATTTCATCAGCTCGAAAAAATACCGCCTGCAGGTTTTGGAACTGCTCCAAGGCGAGGTCTACAGCCGAGGCAGCGTACCCGTATTGGACGCCATGCGGGAGTTTATCGAAAAGGCGGAGGGATCGGACGGCCACCTATTCAAGGCTCAATTGACGAAAGTTCCGACCGAATCGCTCCCGAAAGCCTGAAGAATGGAATCTCTCAAGACATGAGCGATTGGTCGATGCTGACGCCGTCGGCCCAGCTTTCCGGACCCACGCTGGTCGCCTACGCCCTTTTTGCGGTGATACTGATCGTATCGCTGGCGCGCGTCCTCGGGAGCGTCATGGTCAGGCTGGGCCAGCCGCGCGTCGTCGGTGAGATTCTGGCAGGCGTGCTGCTGGGGCCAACGCTGCTCGGCAGCAGTCTTTCGGAGGCGATCGTGCCGCTTCAGGTTCGGCCGACCTTGAGCGCCCTGGCCGTGCTAGCCCTGATTCTGTTTATGTTTCTCGCCGGCGTCGAGTTCGACGCGGGTCGGATCAAGGGGAGGGTGGCGCAGGCCGCGCTCCTCGGGCTGGTTGCAGTCGCTCTGCCGGCGCTCCTGGGCTTCCCGCTTGCCCTTGCCATGCACAGCGCCGAATATGCGGGACCTGCAGGGGCGGCGATGCTTCCCTTCGCCTTGCTGATCGGAGCGGCGCTGTCGGTGACGGCCTTTCCCGTGATGGCCCATATCCTAATGGAAAGAAACGAGCTGAATTCACCGATTGGCAACCTGGCGGTAGCCTCTGCCGGCTTCATGTCGGCTTTCATGTTCACGTACATCGCCTTCGCAGCAGCGGTGGCAGAAGCGAATGGCTTCACAAGTCTGATGATCCGAATCGCGTTGATGGCCGGCTTTGCTGCAGTCTCATGGCTTCTGGTAAAGCCCCTGCTGGAGAGAGTGCTGCACCCTTCGGCCGGCGGGCCCCTCATTTCCGGAAACGCAATGGCAATCATTCTTTGCGGGATGATCTTCTACGGCTGGCTGGGAGATCGGATCGGCGTCAGCGCCCTGGTGGGAGGATTCGTCTGGGGGCTGATCCTTCCAGCCTCGAAGGAATTCCGGCAGGCGATCGCCGAAAAGGTGCGCGACATCTCCATGATCCTTCTCCTGCCGATCTTTTTTGCAATTGCCGGCTTTTCCACCGATCTCAAGCTTCTGGCCCCGTCGACAGTCCCAGTCATCGTGCTGGTGCTGGCGGCCGCCATCGCCGGCAAGTTCATCGCGGCCGCGCCGGCTCGCCTGTATGGGCTGTCGTGGAACGATGTCGGGACGCTTGGAACCCTTTTCAATACACGCGGCCTGCTCGTGCTGGTCGTTGGATTGATCGGACTGGACCTTGCGATTATCACCGAACTGACATTTACCATCTTCGTCATCGTCGCGCTTGTCACCAATATGATGACCCTGCCGCTCCTAAACCTGCTTTCAAGAAGCGCGCCGAATCCAGCATTTAATTTGCGTTCCGCCACTGAATAGACGGGAAATCGTATCGAAAAGGCGCAGCGAGGGCCGATCGCCCCGCATGGCCGCTGCAAGTCGGGGAGTAAAAAAGATGAAAAAAGACGTGGTCATCGTCGGAGGAGGGCCCAGCGGCTCCGCGGCCGCAATGTTTTTGATTCGAGAAGGCATTCAGCCGCTGATTCTCGAACGCGAGCAGTTTCCCCGCTATCACATCGGCGAGTCGATGACCGGCGAAGCCGGCGGGGTCCTGCGTCAATTGGGTTTTGAGGAGCGGATGCTGAAGGATGGGCATCCGATCAAACACGGCGTGAAGGTGTTCGGCACTAGCGGCAGAAACGACTGGTTTTTGCCGGTCATGCAGCGAGACTGCAACTACGAGCTGAAAGATCAGTTCACCTGGCAGGTTCGCCGCAGCGACTTCGATCGGATGCTGCTGGACGAGGCGGTCGCGCGGGGCGCCTCGTTGATCCACGGAAAGGCCGTCAAGCCTTTGCTGAACGACGACGGTTCAGTTCGCGGAGTGCAGGCCAGAATCGACGGGACCCTTCAGGACATCGAAGCGGAAGTTGTGCTGGACTGCTCGGGACAAGCGACCTTTCTGGCAAATGCCGGCGTCACGGGCCCGAAGTATCTAGGGGCCTACGACAAGCAGATCGCCTTCTTCTCGCAGGTGGAGGGTTTCGTCCGGGACGATGGCGAGTCGCGTGAGATGCAGCCTGGCAATACGTTGATCTTCTACCAGAAGAAGTACCACTGGGCGTGGGCGATTCCGCTGGATGACGACGTCGTCAGCATCGGAGTCGTATGCCCGGCGGCTTATTATCAGGAGAAAAACGAAAGCAAGCTCGACTTCCTGATCCGCGAGCTGCGCGAACTCAATCCGGAACTGACGAGACGCGTGCCGGAAGTAAAGCTTGTGGAAGACGTCCATGTGGTCCCCAACTACTCCTTTCAAGTCAGAGGATTCACCGGGAAAGGGTACATCTGCATTGGCGACTCTCACCGGTTCGTCGATCCGATTTTTTCGTTCGGCCTGTACGTAGCCTTAAAAGAGGCCCAATTTGCGGCGCCGGCGGTTCGGGCCTATCTGGAAGGAGAGGGCCGTGACGCGGCCAATCCGTTCGCTGACTATCAGGTCCATTGCGAAAAGGGGATCGACGTCTTGGAAGATGTGCTCGACGGGTTCTGGGAGAATCCCCTGACGTTCGCATTCATTGTCTATCACCGTTATCGCGAGCTGATGATCGACGTTTTCGCGGGTCGCATCTACGACCATCAACCGTCGGAGGCCGTCACTTCGTTTCGAAAGATCCTGGGCCGGGAGCGGACATACGACGCGGACGATTACTCGATCCCGATCGGCTCCCGTTATCACCCGGAACGGGCGCCTTTGTGGGAGCCGAATTCGGTTGTTGAAAGCACGGAGGAGTGGATGGGACCGCGCTGAGCAGACCGCTTACAGGGCGCTGTCGCCGGAGTCTTTAGATCATGGCTTTTCTACTGCAGCACTTGCTGAATGAAAGCGCACGACGCAATCCCGATGCGGTGGCGCTGCGCTTCCAGGGGCGTTCTTTGACGTACGCGGAGCTGGAGAGCGACAGCAACCGGGTTGCTCGCGCGCTGAACGACCTTAATGTGACGCGCGGAGACCGGGTCGGCATCTATGTCGACAAGTCCTTTGCCTCGATCGTGGCGATTTTTGGAATCCTGAAAGCTGGGGCCGCATACGTTCCACTGGATCCTTCCGCGCCCGCTGCTCGGGTCGCATACATCGCCCGAAATTGCGGCATCAAAGTCGTTTTGGCCTCCGCTGCAAAGCTGAAAGGCCTGGCCGAGGCGCTGAAGGAAGCCACTCCGATTCAGTACGCGGTCCTCATGGAGGCGCAGGCTGGGGGCCTTGCGGATTTCAGCATTGAGCTCCCCGAAGGAGTCAACCTGGTCCCTTCTGAATCGGTGAAAGCTCAAATGCCCGAAGCTCCGCTGACGCCGGAACCGATCGACACCGACCTCGCCTATATCCTCTATACGTCTGGCTCGACCGGGGAACCCAAGGGCGTGATGATCTCGCATCGCACGATCTTCACTTTCATCAACTGGTGCGCAGACACGTTTCGTCTCAGCGAGAACGACCGGGTGACGAGCCATGCACCGATTCACTTCGACCTTTCGACCTTCGATATTTTCGTCACAATCAAGACTGGCGGAACCGTGGTTCTGGTTCCGGACAAGACTTCCATTTTCCCGATTCAATTGACGAGACTGCTGCAGGAGGAAAAAGTGTCGGTGCTGTACATGGTCCCGTCGATTCTGTCGACCATGATCGCCTATGGAGACGTTGGAGGCCACGACCTTTCCTCGCTACGCCTGGTACTGTTCGCAGGCGAAGTCTTTCCGATCAAGTACCTGAGACGTTGGATGGAGGCTGCCCCACAGGCTTCATTCTACAATCTTTACGGCCCCACGGAAACCAACGTGTGCACCTACTATCGGGTTTTCCCAGAGGATGTTGCGGCTGACAGGACGAGCCCGGTTCCCATTGGAATCGCCTGTGAGAACATGGAGGTTTTCGCCGTCGAGGAAAGCGGAGGGCTTGTTTCGCAGCCCGGTCAGGAAGGCGAACTATGGGTTCGTGGCTCTGGCGTGGCTCTGGGCTACTGGGGGGACCAGACGAAAACGGCGAGCGCATTCGTGCAGGACCCTCGGCATCAAGACTTTTCGGACACCGCTTACCGGACCGGCGACATCGTAAAGCTGGCCGAAGACGGTGAGAATTGGATCTACATCGGCAGGCGCGACCACATGATCAAGAGTCGCGGCTATCGAATCGAACTGGGCGAGATCGAGAGCGCTCTCTACGCACACGGGGCCGTTCGGGAGGCTGCAGTCGTGCCTGTCCCGGATGAATTCGTCGGCAATCGCCTCCTGGCCATGGTGGTTCCGATGTCGGACAACGGACTCACGGTAGCGGATCTGGAGCGTCACTGCCGAAAGCGCCTGCCGGCCTACATGGTGCCGGAATCGATTGAGTTTACGGCCTCCCTGCCGAAAACCGCGACTGGGAAGGTCAACAGGGTCGAGCTCGCGTCCCGCTTTGGACAAGATTGATCATCCGCTGCCGGCCGGAATATTTCGACCCGTTCCTGGGCGGCTGCCGTATCGAGGAGAGAACCGATGAACGTGGAAAACACGCTGGAGCAGTTTATCGTAAAGGAAATCATGCTTGCGGATCCGGGGACCCGGATCGACTATCAGGACTCGCTCATCGAAAGCGGAGTTCTTGATTCGCTTTCGCTGCTGAGGTTGATCAATTTTCTGGAAGATCAATTCGGGGTCCGTGTCGGAGATGACGAAGTCCTTCCTCAGAACTTCCAATCCATCACCCAGACCGCTGCTTTCGTCAGGCAGAAGCAGCAGGGCTAGCCCGATGATGACGCAAAGCGACCTGGCGTCCTCTACCCCGAATGTTGCGCTCAATCCGCCTGCGACGACGGAAATCCCTTCTCCCCATTTCGCTCCAAACCTCTTTCACAACCAATGACTCGCAGGTTTTTGTATCTGAACGGGCTGGCGATTTTGGCAGTCGTCGTCGTCCATGCAGCCGCGTACGGCCTTCAGGCGATGTTTCTTTGGACGGACCGCTACCGGGACGTCGCGGTGCCCAATTTCGACCAACTCGACTCGCTTCCGTATCTGGTGACGATGGCCATCCGGCAGCTCGGCGTCTTCGCGGTGCCTGCGTTCTACTTCGTTTCCGGGTATTTCATCGCGTTTCTGGCCAAGGGTCCGAACTCCAGAGTCACCTGGGCTCAGGTGGCGCCCAGGATCAAGGTCCTGTTGATCCCTTTCGCCATCTGGACTGCGTTCCGGTTCGTCCTGCTGATGCGATGGCCCGCCAATCTGAATGAAGTGCTGATGCCCTACCACTTCATTCCGGTGCTCATTCAGTTTTTTCTGCTGGCTCCGCTCATCGCCCCGTTGGCAAAAAACCGCTGGCGCCTTCTCCTGCTGGTGGCAGGGCTCGCCCAGCTGGGGATCATCGCCCTGCGCTATTCTGAATTTCTCTTCTCGATCAGCTTGCCGAACGGAGAAGCGGCCTCCGGCTATTTGCCCGGCTGGCTGTTTCTGGCGTGGCCCTTCTATTTCCCGCTCGGGATCATCGTCGGCTTTCATTTGGATAAGTTCAAGGAGCCGCTGCTCCGAATGCGCTGGTTGCTGCTTGGCGCCACCGTCTTGCTCGCTTCGTTGGCCATCGTCGAATACCACGTCGCCGACGGAATCAACGGCAGTGAGTGGATCGGCCCGCATTCGCCCGGCCTGGCGCGACCGCTCTTCGTGATTGCATTCATTTTGACTTTTTTGGCATTTCCCCGGGGGCCGCTTCCCTTCTCGAAATGGATGACTCATTTGGGCGCAAATTCCCTGGGGATATACCTCGGAAATATTCCGGCGATTTATGTCATTGCGGTCCTGATGTACAAGCTGACTCCCGCAGCCCTGGGAAATCAGCTTGTCTACCAATCTGTACTGATTGCCGCGGGCGTCGCAGGTCCGCTGATTCTCATGGAGTTGTTTCGCAGGACTTCGGCGCGCCCTTACTTTCGATACCTGTTTGGCTAGCATCCCGCGCCAAAGTTGCTCCAGTTTCGCTGTACGCATGAATGAACGAGGCTGAGGATGGCGAATTCTTCAAAGAATGAAGCGATCGGGGTCCCGCTGACTGCTCAGCACGCATTTTCAGCGTCAGGGGGCGAGACGATCCCCTTGATCCGGATCGAACCTTCGACCGGCTGGAGTTCACTGCGGCTGCTGGAACTCTGGAATTATCGCGAGCTCTTGTTCTTCTTCGTATGGAGGGACATCAAGGTCCGATACAAACAGACGATTCTAGGCGCGTCGTGGGCCATCATTCAGCCGGTGTTCACGATGCTGATTTTCAGTCTATTTTTTGGCAGGCTTGCGAAGATCCCATCCGACGGCTTGCCGTATCCGCTGTTCAGCCTGGCCGCCCTGGTTCCCTGGACGTTTTTTGCGAACTCCCTGACTCAGGCCTCCAACAGCCTGGTCGCGAATGCGAGCATGGTCAAGAAGGTCTATTTCCCCCGCCTCACCATGCCGGTGTCCAGCGTGGTCGCGGGACTGCTGGACTTCGGGCTGGCATTCGTCGTTTTAATGCTGATGACATTCGCCTATGGATTCACTCCATCCTGGAATGCGCTCTGGCTGCCTTTGTTCTTTCTGCTGGCGTTTCTGACCGCCCTCGGCGCCAGCCTTTGGCTTGCGGCAATGAACGTTATGTTTCGCGACGTGCGCTATGTGGTCCCTTTTCTGGTTCAATTCTGGCTCTTCTCGACGCCGGTCGCCTACCCCAGCAGCCTCTTGTCGGAACCCTGGCTAACGCTTTA
>CAZAEY010000008.1:43150-46401 GCA_964484155.1 uncultured Acidobacteriota bacterium | reverse complement strand
CTAATCCTCCAATTCGCGCAGGTCGCGAAAGTGCTCGAGCGCTTCTGGGTTCGCCAGGGCCTCCAGGTTTCCAACCGATTCTCCATGGATCGCCTTTCGAACGCTCAACTCGGTAATCTTCCCCGAAAGCGTGCGGGGAATATCGGGCACTTGAATGATTTTCGCAGGGTCGTGAAACGGCGAACAGTTTTCGCGGACGAGGATTCTGATGCGAGACTTCAGCTCATCTGTCAGAACAACGCCGTCGCGGAGTTGGACAAAGAGAACAACGCGGACATCGCCCTGCCATCTTTGACCGACAGCGACGCTTTCTAAAACTTCGGGAAGCTTGTTGACCTGTCGGTAAATTTCGGCGGTGCCGATGCGCACTCCGCCTGGATTCAAGGTGGCATCCGAGCGTCCGTAAATGACGACTCCGCCGCGAGCGGTGATTTCAGCCCAGTCTCCATGTCGCCAGACTCCGGGGAAGTGGTCGAAATAGGCTTTCCGGTACTGCTCCCCGTGAGGATCATTCCAGAAAAAGACCGGCATCGAAGGGAATGGCGCCGTACAGACAAGCTCACCCGGCTTTTCTGTAACGGATCGGCCGTTTTCATCAAAGACTTCCACCTTCATTCCCAAGCCGCGCGTTTGCAGCTCTCCTCGATATACGGGGCCCAGCGGGTTGCCAAGGGCAAAGCACGAAATCAAATCCGTCCCTCCGCTGATGGATGAGAGGCAAACGTCCGATTTGATTTCGCGGTACACATAGTCGTAACTGGCAGGGGCCAACGGAGATCCGGTTGAAAGGATCGTTTGGAGTCGATCCAGTGAAAAGCCGTCCTTGGGGCGGGCGCCTTTCTTCTCCAGCAGACTCAAGTACTTCGCGCTGGCGCCGAAGATGCTGACGCCCTCCCGTTCGGCCATTCGCCAAAGAATGTTGGGATCGGGGTGAAACGGCGAGCCGTCGTACAAGACCACCGTGGCTTCGGCGGCCAGGCTGCTGACCAGCCAGTTCCACATCATCCAGCCGCAGGTCGTAAAGTAGAAAATTCGGTCCCTTGGTTTCAAGTCGCAGTGCAGTACCAGTTCCTTTAAGTGCTGGATCAAGGTGCCTCCGGCTCCGTGAACCATGCACTTGGGCAGGCCCGTCGTGCCTGACGAGTAGAGAATGTAGAGGGGGTGGTTGAAAGGGAAGCCTTCAAATTCTGGTTCCTGCGCCGATCGCTGCGATTCTTGCATGAACTGGGCCCATGCGATCGACCGCTTGGGAAGATTGCGCAGGTTTTTGCGATAGGGGACGACAACCACCCGTTCGATTTCGGGAAGGCGATCCATGATCATTCGCAGACGGTGCACGGAGTCGATTTCCTTTCCGGCGTACAGATAGCCGTCGGCGGCGAAAAGGATTTTAGGTTGGATTTGCCCGAAGCGCTCCACGACGCCCTCGACTCCAAAATCCGGAGAGCACGAGGACCATGTCGCTCCCAGGGAGGCCGTCGCCAGCATGGCGATCACCGTTTCCGGCAGGTTTGGAAGGAAGCCCGCGACGCGATCGCGCGGCCCCACGCCAACCTCCTGCAAGGCTGCAGCGATGGCGTTGACCTGGTCCGCGAGCTCTCGATAAGCCAGCTCTCTTTGCTTGCCTTCTTCGTTCCAGAAAGTCAGGGCTGGGACTTCGTCCTGGCGTCGCAGCAGGTTTTGCGCAAAATTCAGACGAGCGTCGACAAACCACCGCGACTCCCACGGGTTTTCGCTTGGCTCCAGCACTTGGGTCCACCGCCGGGAAGAGACGACGCCCGTGAATTCCCAGACGCTTTCCCAGAACGCGGATGGACATTCGACCGACCACGTATAGAGATCGTTGAAAGTTCGACAGTCCACTTGGAATTTCCGAAGAAGGAATTCCCGGTACCGGGTCAAGTTCGCCTGCTGAATGCGTTGCGCAGAGGGCGCCCAAAGCGGCATGTCCGGCGTCAGGATACAATAATTGCAATGGTCCTTCCAACTTCCGAGCGACGAACCGGCCCGGAGCTTTCCCGCCGCTCCAGAAACATCCCGGCATCGCCGATCCGAAGGATCTTCACACTGGCCTCGCAAGTAGAAGCTTCGGGGGAAGAAGTCTTCCGACTTGATATTGGCGACCCGGACTTCGTCCTCCCTGGGCGCATTCGAGATGGGATCGTCTGGGCCTTGGATGAAGGAAAGACCCGATATAGCGCGATGGCGGGCATTTCCGCCTTGAAGACCGCTCTGGCAGCGCACATGAGTCGCAGAATGAATCTGGATATCAGTGCTGAACGGATCGTGGTTCACCAAGGCGCCACCCAGGCGCTGCATGCGGCGATCCTGATGACGTGCGGTCCAGGACAGACGCTGCTTTTACCGGAAATCTATTGGCCGAATTACGTCCAGCAAGCCATTCTGGGAAGCGTACGCACCCGCTTTTACCCCCTGACGCAACAGTTTCTGCCCGACCTGGAGCGGTTGCGCCGGCATTTTACGCCCGGGATGCGGGCCTTGCTTGTCAATTCGCCTGCCAATCCGACGGGGGCCGTCCACTCCCCGCAGATTGTTCGCGCTATTTACGAATTCGCCAGAGAGCACAACCTGTGGATCCTCTCGGATGAAGCCTATGTCGACTTCGTTTTTGAAGGGGAAACGATGTCCCCATTGCAGGTCGACAGCGAATTTCCAGAAGAGGAAAGGCGCGTAATCGGCCTGTACAGTTTTTCCAAGAGCTTCGCCGCCACAGGCCTTCGGATGGGCTGGAGCGTCTGGCCATCCGCCGAGGCTTGTCAACTGGCGGGCAGGATGAACGAGCCCTTGACGGGGAGCCTTACTACGCCTCTGCAGTGGGGAATGGTGGAAGCCCTTCGCGAGGACGACACAGGACATCGCCGGGAGGCCTTGAGACCGCGCCGCGAACTGGTGGCCGCAGTCCTGCGCGAGCACGGGCTCATCGTCCGTCCGCCTGCCGGCGGGCTCTTCTATTTCTTGGATGTCGGTCCGACAGGGTTAAGCGGCGAGGAATTCGCCGAGCAGTTGCTTCAAGAGCAGCGAGTCGCCGTGGTTCCCGGCAGAGGTTTCGGCCTGATCCCGACGACAGGAGAGAAGGGAATCCTCCAGTTTGACGCGAGCCCTGTGGCAGATCATTGCGTGCGCCTCTGCTTCGCTATTCCGGAGGATCAGTTGCGCGAAGGAGTCGCTCGCTTCGCGAAATTCTTCCTCCAGCGCACTAAACCCGGCCCAACCGCGTGAGGGGTTTCAGG
>CAZAEY010000008.1:29405-43050 GCA_964484155.1 uncultured Acidobacteriota bacterium | reverse complement strand
CGAAATTCTTCCTCCAGCGCACTAAACCCGGCCCAACCGCGTGAGGGGTTTCAGGTTTCACGTTGCAGGTTGGCGCGAAGCGCCAACGAAACCTGGCCAGCCTGAAACAGAGCCCGGTCCGTAATGACCGGGGCGGTGCAGCAAAAAAAGCCGCAGGCGCGACTCCGGCCGCAAAGTCAACCTAGCCGGCCCCTTAAGCGTTTCCGCTCAGGGCAGTCCGCAGCGTTGTTGGGAGTCGTTGCGGGCCCTCGTCATTACTGACGAGGCCTCCGGTGGCGTATTCCCCTTTCTTGGTTGGCGGTTCGTCCCCGGTTATCACTGAGCGGGCTCCGATGGCGCCTGGCCCCAACCTGAAATCTGAAACCCGAACGCTGGCGCGCTTGTTGGAGAGACCCTTCCCTAACAGGCTGACGACTTCTATCGTAAACTGATGTCCCGGTTCGGAGATCGATGCATCCGAAGCGCGGCTGGGGAAAGCTGAGCGACCAGCGCGGTCTGACCGGTCAGCGAATCGGGCGAGGTGAGACCATGAAGATTGTAGAGTTTCGATCGGCCGACTTGGAAGACGCGCCCGCAGTGCGCGAAGCCGTCGAACGCCTGGTAGATTCGGGAGCGGATTGCTGGCTGGTTCCGGCAGTTCCAGAGTCGGCGGCCAAGCTGGAAGCAGCGGGGCGCAAGGCTCAGGCTCAGGAGCTGTTGGCGGCCCTGACATTGGCCGAGGGCGCCCGCACTTTCCACAATCAAATGGGCCGCCGTCTTTCGGAAGGAGAAAATTGGAGGACCACCCAGACTCAACTGCGGCAGTTGTTTGAGGAGGTCACGACTTTGATTCACGGCATCTATCTGCTGGGAGAGTGCACTCCTCAGGCCTTGCGAGTCCTGAACTATTTTGCGGAGCGAGCGGGAGTGATCGCCGTTGCATCCGCTCTTCGAAGCAGGGATGTCGCTGCGGCACCCATCTGGGAACGGGTGCTCATCGGTGAAGCCGCCGAAACTTCCCTGAAGAAGCTGAAATTGGAAGTTTCCGAACGTGCCGAAGCGGGTGAAATCGTTCTGGCGCCGCATTCCGTCGGCCAAATCTTGCGGATATGAATCTCAAAGTCGTTTCGGGCGGCCAGAGCGGAGTTGACCGGGCTGCACTCGACGCCGCGTTGGAAAGCGGCGTCGCCGCGGGCGGTTGGTGCCCGAAAGGCCGACTGGCCGAAGACGGCCGGATCTCGGACCGTTATCCGCTGAAGGAAACCTTGACCGCCGAGTATGCCGAGCGCACTGAACTGAACGTGAGGGATTCAGACGCCACTTTGATTCTGCACCGGGGGCCGCTGAGGGGCGGGACCGCGTTGACGCTGAAGCTCGCGAGTCAGTGGAAGAGGCCCGCACTTTGCATTGATTTGGAAAAACCAACTCATCTGGATCGACAGGGAGTGCGGGATTGGCTGGCCGAACATCGCATTGCCGTCCTCAATGTTGCCGGTCCCAGGGAGAGCGGATCCCCGGGAATTTATCGGGACGCCAGACAGTTTCTCATCGAAGCTTTTCAGAATTTCTCCTGAAGCTCGCCTAGAAAGTGCGTGATGCGCGATGCGTTCTTGCCTAAATCGCTAACCCCGTGTCGGGAGCGCGAGCGCATTTGGACGACCGAACTGCCATTCGGCGCCGGGTTCACTTCGATTGTAAAATCATCCGGGAAGCGAAACCATGCCGTGCGCGCCGTCCCGAAGATGCGCTTGGATTCCTCCTCCACCATCACGATTTCCCAATCGGTACGTTTTCGAGCGCAATCGACTGTGCGGGCGAAGACGGCTTCGGACGAGGCTGGAAGTCTGAGAGGCTGGACTTCCGGATAAGCCGAAAGTTGACGTCGAGCGACATTTTCGCCGGGAGGCGATGCGACTTCCCAGTTTTCGCCGCCATTCCCGGGCAGCCGAATCTCGGGCGGTTTCGACAAATCGGTGCTGATGTCGTTGATGGGCGGCGCGTCCCAATTGCGAACCATTGGGACTCCAAGAACCAGAACAGGAAGCCCGGTGAATGGCAGCAGCCAGATTACTGAAGTCCACCCCATTCGAAGTCCGAAAATAATGACCAGGATCAGACAAGCCCCCAGAACCAGGCCGGCCAGCGCCCATAGCGAAAAGCCCCACATCGGAGGAATCGCTCCCAGTCGCGCCAGCACGGGGGCCATCGCCCACAGCACGAAGCCAGCTAATGAAATCCACCAAAGAAATGCCGCCATCTTACGAGACGTTCCAATGCCGCATCAGACGTATTTTACCCTCAACCGGCACGTTCGATTCTCTTCCCAACTTTCCCAGGCAAATCCCGTCTTTAATGTTAGAAACAGAAAGGCGGCGACGGTGAAACGCAAAGAAGGAAACGAATCTGAATTTTCAGCTCCTGCGGAGAATGTTTCGAAGACGGAGTGGAAGCTGACCGAAAAGGATCGGAAGTTTCTTAAATCGTGCAATATCCGTCCGGAATAATCACGTACCCGGCCGCCATGCTGTTTCGGTAAACTACCCGGATGCCGAAACAACGGATATTGGGCGTCATCGGAGGGATGGGTTCCGAAGCGACCGCATTTTTCTTCGAACTTCTGGTCCGCCAGACTCCTGTTGAAAAGGATCAGGAGCATCTGCCGCTGATCATTCTCAACCTCCCGGACATTCCCGATCGCGGTTCTCACATTCTGGGTCAGGGCGAGTCGTTTCTTCCTCACCTGGTCGAAAGAGCGCGGATGCTCGCTGACATGGGGTGCAGCATCATCGCGATTCCTTGCAACACGGCCCACTACTACTGGAGAGAGATTCAAGACTCCGTTGAAGTCCCGGTGCTGAATATTCTTTCCGAAACGGTTCGGAAGATTTCGCTCCACACGGCATCGAAACCAGCTCGCATTGGGATCGTGGCTACCAGGGGAACCAGCCGGGCCGGTCTGTACCAGGCTGAACTGGATCGCAGCAATTTGACGCCGCTGACCCTGCCCGAGGATCTTCAGAGCGAGGTGCAACAAAGCATTCAGTGGATCAAGCAGGGGATCAAGCTGGGAAGGGTGGTGAGCAGTCTCCAGCGCTCGCTCGACTTTTTCTCGAGAAAGCAAGCGCACGGAGTCATCCTTGGATGCACCGAACTCACTCTTGTGGCCGACCAGCTCAATTCCGCGCTCCCGCTATTTGATTCCCTGCAGATTCTGGTGGAATCCGCCATTCGAGAAGTGCGAAAAGACGGGGCGTGAGATTTTCCGGTTCCCCCTGCTACGAATCCAATGAAACGCGCGTCGGCGGGATCTGGCTGGTCACTCCGCGAGGCGAACGGGAGCGGACCAACTGACGTTTCCCCAAGCCAGCACCAGTTCGGCGCCGGCTGCGCTTTCTTGAAATGCAATCACAAAGCTGTCCTGGGGGGACTCAGTGCGAGTCGTCCTCAAGGGGACCCTGGCCGCCTCGTGTTCGCCGATCTCTTCGGCGTAGTTGAAATGGGGCCACGGTGCGTCCGCCAGATGGGGCGGCGCCTGGGCGTAAATGCTTTTCAGAGGCTGCCCGACGACCCTGTTCAAGATCAGCGAAGCGTTCTCCACGTCAGGGCAGTGAATGTAAAGGGAGTAGGTTCCGCCAGGCACTTTGACCTCTCCGATCACGAAATCCCGGTTGGATCTGAAAGTCGTGACCTGGTTGTCTCCGGCCCGCCACATTCGATCAGGAGGAAGCATTTCGAGCAGTTCCTCCATGGCGCGGCCCTTCAGTGAGGGACTGCCGTAATCGATGGATATGCGGCCATCCTCCGCCAGCGTCAAGGTGGCCTCTTGACGGGGAGGCATCGACTGGGCGGCCATAAGTGCGCTTGAGATCAGGAGCGTCAGAATCAGGATTGGTTTTTTCATCAGTTCGCCTTCCTTCCTTCGTTGCAAGACAGATGATTCGATGACAGCTTACACCTGCGGCGGGATCAGGTTCCAGCCCGGGCGAAACGATGCAGGCGGCATGGAAGTTTGGAAGGAGGCCTCGGTCAAGGGGCGCGGGGGAGTGTGCTCAGGGGGCTTCGAGTCCTGCGGAGAGGTTTTTGAGGCCTCTCGCAAAACTCGAATGCCCCAATTTCGCTTGCGGCGACGGACTTATTGAGCGGTCGGAGATTCGCCGGCAATCGCCGAGAGGTATCTGGCAGTGTAATCGCCGAACAGGGAGATGGCGACCACAGGCCCGGTCCCGGTGACCCTCAAATGACCGCCAACTTGTCTGAATGCTGGCCCGAAGAGCGAGTCATCAGAGAGCAATCCAATGAGTCTTTGATTCGGGGCCACCCAAGCCGTCCGATGAGCGCGCAACTGTCCTGCGGCGTCGAAGGCCTCCAGCGTCAATTGAACCGGTTTTCCGGTCGGATTGTAAACCGCAACGCCCGTATAGATATTGAACTCGGGAGACTGCGCCACATGCGGGAAGATCGTCTGCAACTTTCCGGCTACGCTCAGTGGGAGCAGGGTTCGGGCCTCGCCCTTGTTGTTGGTGAGCTGGATTGACCCAAGCACCACCGGCTTGGTTCCGTCGGTTCCGTATACCTGCAGTTTTAAGCTTCCGCTAAGTTCTTCGGAAGGCCCAAGGGCAATCATGTCGGCAAGGTCCAGTGTGTGGAGTGAATTCCTCCTGATCGTCAGTTCCCTCATCTCGATCTGTATGCCGTCTGTGCTGAGGACTTCAACCTTGACCCGCGCATCCGCCGATTTGGCGTTCAGCAGGTGCAGGAGCGTATTTCCTCGGGAATTCCCTTTCACGTAGAAGTGAGGGGAATACATCAACCCTCCGGGGATTGCCTGAACCGGCGTAACGCCTTCCAAAGATCGATTGGTGAACTTCAACCCAAAGCTGCCCAGAGGCTGGTCCGAGCGAATCCGAACATATCCGCTCTCCACTTCCTGCAGGGTCGGAAGAATTCGGCTGAGCGTGTTTTGAATCGTGGCAAGTGGAGCTATGGTCCGCGTTGTTTCAGCCAGGACGCTGCCATCGGTGGCGTGAACGGTCAGGTGAAAACTGGCCGCCTTGTCTTCGTTCGGATTGAACAGGAAGAGCAGCGTTTGTTCCTCAGCAGTTTCTCGAACCGGCTGCATGTAGACCTCAGTGGCCACGCTCAGGCCCGAACCGATTCCATCCAGTCGCCTGAGATTGTAATCGCCGATCATAAAGAAGCCTTCTGGCCTCGAAAGGTCGCCTTCAGCTGTAAGGGTCATCACGCCCTGAGTCTGGCCAACCAGTTCGTCCGTGGTGGAGGCCAACTGCCCCCGGCCCGGCAGAAATCTGCGATCCGGCGACAATGCCCGCGCCAAGCCGTCGGTACCTAGTCCTTGCAGAGAAACGGTTTGCTGGACATCGCTAGGATTCAGGAGTGCAGCGCCAATGAAGGTTCCCCTCAGAAACTTGCTGGATTCTTCGACCGATGCAGGAAACATCACGGAATTTCCACCCTTGGCGCTTTTTCCGACAACAGTCACCGTGACCTGGGCCGAGGCCGAACCGCCCCGACCGTCATTGATCGTGTAATTGAAGATGTCAGTCCCGGTAAAGCCATTCTTTGGGCGGTAGCGAATGAACTCTTTGAAAAGGCTCGCAGTTCCGTTGGGCGGAGCGGAGATGAAGACGATCTTCAGGGGGTCCCCGTCCGGATCGTAGTCGTTTGCCAGCACATCGATGTCGACGTGTTTGTTTGCTTCAGTCGTAGCGAAGTCCGGCGATGCAACCGGAGCTTGATTCTCCGCTTGCTTAACCGTCACATAGACGTTGGCCGAAGCGGTGCCGCCGAGGCCGTCTGAGATGGTGTAGCTGAAGACGTCCGAGCCGTGAAAGCCTGCAGCGGGCGTGTAGAGGACGCTGTGCGCCGACACGATCGAGGCTGACCCATGGGACGGGCTTCCAACGGAAGTCACAGTCAAGGGATCACCGTCCGGATCGGAATCGTTCGCCGTCACGTTGACGGTTCCCGATTGATTCTGCATCACTTCAAAAAAGTCGTCGACCGCCACCGGCGGATTGTTTACGACCGGCGCGGTGTCCCCGGCCAGAACCTGCACTGTAACGCCTGCCGAAGCCGTTCCGCCGCGACCGTCGGAGATGGTGTAAGAGAAGGTGGCGATACCGGTGAATCCAGAGGCCGGGGTATAACGAATTTCTTTTCCAAGAATGATCTGAGCGGACCCCGTTGAAGGTGTCGTCACTTGGGTGATCGTTAACGGATCTCCATCCGGGTCGTAGTCGTTGGCCAGCACGTCGATCGTGACCGCCACATTCTTCAACGTTACCGCTGAATCGGCCAAGGCGACGGGGGACTGGTTCGGGGCGACCGCCGACGAGTAGCTTACTTGGTTGGAATAAACGCTCTCCAGGCCCTGGCTTGTGACCGCCGTGCAGACATAGTAATATGTGGCGCCTGCCTGGATGCCTGTGTCCGTCAGTTGAGTCGTCGCGACCGGCGTCGCGTTGATGCGCGCAAAGCCGCTTCCGGACGTGGTCGAACGGTACACATAATATCCGACGACCTCACTGTCCGGACTCGGGTCCCACATCAGGGTCACCGAATTGGAGTCCGCCTGAATCGGCGTAAGGCAGAAAGTTAACATTAGAACTAAACACAGGTAAAATGGAAGGTGTTCCCGGCGGAGTTTTGTTTTCATTGCAAACTCAGAATACGAACTCTGCCGGGAATTTCGCGTGACGCTCCTCACAGGACACTATTGGTCGGGCGCAGTTTTTTTCAGATGACCGGCTGCGTCTTTTCGAAACCTCTGCGCAGAGGGCTTTGAAGCGATTCCTGAGCAGCCGCGAAACCCCCCTTTTGGAGGCCTGAGTGCCGGCTGTCCGAGAAAACGGTGGGTCGTCGGCTGACGGTTCAAGGGCGGGAGCCGTCACGAATGGATCATGGATCCGGTCGTGTTCACCGGCGAAAGCGGCGCAAGAATTGCATTCATCTCAGGGGCAGCGTGAGGCGGAACCGACGTTGACGATACCAGGCGAGGGATGCGCAGGAATCCGCCAACGCATCGGTGGAGAGAAGAAACCGATCAGCCTTCGAACTGATCCAGTTCGTACTCGCCAATCTTCACGAGCAGGGTCTTGTAGCTGACGTTCAGCTCTTTGGCCGCCTGCCACTTGTTTCCCTTGGTTCGAGAGAGCGCTTTTTCGATGACGCTTTTCTCGACTTCCGAAACGGCCTTCTTGCGGATTTCCTTGAGGTCCCAGCAGTCGTCGCTCGACGCGGGAATCAAATTGTGGACCTTGACCTGCAACTGGCCGCCCTGTTTTTGAGTGAGGCGGTGTTCCAGGTCCTGTCGGACGCGGTCCGCATCCCCCAGGACGACGAAGCGCTTGATCACGTTTTCCAACTCGCGCACGTTGCCGGGCCAGTGGTACACGGAAAAAAGATCCTGCAAATCCCGCGGGAGGGGAGCAGGTTCGCGGGAGAACTGTTTGTAGAACTTCTCCAGGAAGAAATCGCAGAACAGCGTCACTTCGCTGGGACGTTCACGAAGGGGCGGAACTTCAATATTGATCACGTTCAGTCGGAAAAAAAGATCCTCGCGGAAACTTCCGTCCACGATCGCCTTTTCCAGGTCTCGGTTCGTAGCCGCCATGACGCGCACATCTACAAATACTTCCTCGTTGGAGCCAAGCCGTGAAAACGACCCCTCCTGCAGCACGTGAAGGAACTTCGCCTGCACGCCCGGAGACATTTCCCCAATCTCATCCAGAAAGATCGTACCTCCATGCGCGATCTCGAACTTTCCCGCGCGATCTGTGTGAGCTCCGGTGAACGCTCCCTTCTTATGGCCAAACAACTCGCTTTCGATCAATTCGCTTGGAATGTTCGCGCAAGCCACTTTCACGAAAGGGCGATCGCGAAGCGTCGAGCGGTGATGGATGTAGCGGGCGATGACATCCTTTCCGACGCCGCTTTCGCCAGTGATCAGAATAGGCACTTTGATGTCGTGGATCTGGTCAGCCAAACTCCGGATCTCCACCATTTTGGCGTCGGTCGCAATGAAATCCATTCCCCCGTCCGAGCGCGGGATAGGCGCCGGCAGTTTCTCCCCGTTTGGGGCAACCGTCGAACGGATGACGTCTTCGACCTGGCTGATGGAAAAGGGTTTGCAGAGATATTGAGAGACTCCGAGGCGGATGGCCGTCGCAACGTCCGAGGGGCTTCTCAGGCAGGTCAGTAGAATTACAGGGATCTTCGCCGCTTCTTCAGCCATTTCCCCCAGAGTCTGCTTCCAGTCCGGTTCGCAGGCGGACATTGGTTCGTAAAATATGGCCGCCGGCTTCGGAGCGCCGCGTCTCAGGAACTGTCGCGCCTGCTTCCAACTTGAAAAGATTTCCAGATCGTAGCCCAGTTCCGTTAAGTTGCCGTGCAAATAAGCGAGAACGGCCTCGTCGTCGTCAACGAAAATCAGCTTCGAACTGCACCCACCGCCGTCTTGAAGGCTCAAGTCCACTCCTGCGACAAATTGTGTTTCTCGATCCAAGCCCGGATTCGACTGTCCAAATACTTTACAGTTTTATCTATTGTAATCGGAATCGAGCCCTCAGTGTCAAGCTTTTTTGTTAAATTTTACACAGGTTTTCCACAACGATTCCTGGATTTTAGAATCATTCCGAATACCGGCAACTCTCGCCTATCTTGTTATGAACATGGGAATTCTCTGTGTGATCGCTGTCACTTCCGACCCCCTCGCGCCATTTCCGAACTCATTATTGGAATGAAGATTGCACTGTACCAATACGAGCGCGAGTGCGACTCAGGTCGCCTTTCCTGTCTCCGGGGATTTTTAGTGAGAGGTGGGCTACATCAAGGGGAAGACAGAATACGCTATGTCATTGAAGTATGCAGCCGAGTTGCAGACCGTGTTGGAGCCGCAGTTTCAGCCGGAGCTGCTCTGTTTTCAGTCCAGTGTTTTTTTTTCTTCCTCAGTCGAGTAATCGCTGAGGCTCAGCGTTACGGCCATTTTGTCTCCTTCTTTGTATTCCGCCTTGAGCAGCCCTTCAACGGCATAGAGACGCTGGCGTCGATCCTGCGTTCGTCCACCCGTCAGACCGACCACATGGGCCGCATCGACTCCCAAACTCTGGGAATGATTCTTCTGAATACGACCGTCAATGATGCAGAAGCCGCGGCAGTGCGCGTGCGGAGGGAGATGCGGCTGCATCTTGAATTGGGGAGCTACATGCCCGTGAAAGTGACGTTTTGCGTCTTTCCAAGCGAAGCGAACTCCTTTGAGACTCTACGGAGCCTCGCTTTTTCGCGGCTTGAGAACGGGCATACCAAGCCCCAGTAGGCTTGGGAGGCGGAATGCGCGATTCGGTTTTGCTTGCAGAGCCGAATCCGCCCGCAAGCCCGTTTGTGCGATTCTCCGTCGAAATCCTTTACACCTTTTCTTCTCAAGTCAAAGTCGACTTCAGTCGAAGCCGTTTCGATCCGAACGCCCAGCCCAGAAGGAAATTCAATCCGCTTTGAAGAAGGCTGGAAGCTCGGCTCCGCATTTCCAGCTGGATGAAACTCACGTCAAGCGAAAAGTGTATTTTCGGCGATCGGCGCCTGTCACCCATATTACACAGCTTCAGAAGCGCACTACACAGATTCCGCCGGTACAAGCAAGGTGGTCCAAGGGCCCGCGGATGCCCACGGATCTATCTATATGTCAATCAGTTATGGAGTTTTCTCCGTTCCAGATGAGCAGCTCCGCCGCTCCCGTCAACCGCTGGCACGCCGCATGCACTTGAATTGGAGCAGGAGGGATTGCGGGCGGAGCTGCGCCGCGGTGCGCAAGCCTGGCTACGAAGAGAAGACTGAAAGATGAACGTCGTATCTGCGATATCGATCATTTCATTCCTGTTGGCATGCGGGATGTGTCTGCTGATTTGGCGGAGGGGATGGAGCCTCGCGGTCAATCGACGCCTTAGCGTCGCGGCAGGGCTCCTTGCCGCCGAACTGCTCCTGGACACGCTTTCCTTTCACGCGCCGAGCCCGTCGGAGGCGCTGCTTTATAAGCGGATGGCGCTGGTTGTCGCGGCCTGCCTCCCTCTTGCGTGGGTGCTGTTTATCCAGAGCCTGACGCCCGGCCGGAACGAGCAGCGGAATCCGCATCGCCGGCTTGTCTGGCTGGCGCCGGGGCTTCCGGCCGCAGTTTACGTCTTGTCGTTTCCCTGGCACTTTTCCGGGTCCCCGATTTTGCTGCCAACGGCTATGTGGCAGTTTCAGATGGGGCCAGGACTCTATCTGTTCCACTTCGCTTTCATCGTTGGGTTGGCCGCTGTTCTGTTTCAGTTTGAACGGATCCTTCGAAGTTCTTACGGAAAGCCTCGACACCAGATCAAATACATGCTGGTGGGGTTTGGCGGCCTGTTCGCGCTTCGAATCTTTACGGCCAGTCAAAATCTCCTCTACACGTCGATCTTTCCCGAATACCATGTGGTGAACGCGGGGGCACTGGGAGTGGCCGTACTTTTTACGCTCGTGACCCTGGCCCGCAGCAAGACGTTTCAATTTGAGATTTATGTGTCAAGGACGGCGCTCCACCATTCGATCGCGCTGGTCATCGTGGGCGCTTTTCTGATCGGCGCCGCGGCAGTTGCTGAACTGGTTTCCTATTTCGATTGGACTCATTCGGCGCCAGCCTATACGTTTATTCTTTTCGCCGCGCTCCTGGCCAGCGGAATCATTCTGCTCTCCGAGTCGGTCTGGATACGGATCCGTCAAATCGTCAGTCGCCATTTCAAGAGACCTCAGTACGATTATCGAAACCTCTGGAGAGACTTCACCGAGCAAACTGTTTCGATCACCGAGATCCCGGCCCTCGCCAATCGGCTCGTTCGCTTTGCTTCCGAAACGATCGGCGTTTCCAGCGTCAGCCTCTGGCTCTTGGATCCGGACAAGACTCCGCACCCCCTGAAGCTGGCGGCCTCGACGCGCCTCGATCCGGCGAAAGTCGAGGAACTGGATTGTGAAGGAGCCGTACGCACGCTGCTTGGCGAATCGGCGAGCCGCTCTTCCGCCTCTGTGCTGGACTGCGACCAACTCTTGGAAAAGGAAAGCGGCTCGATTCGCGAGCGTTTCGATGAGATGGGAATACGTTCGGCTGTGCCGATCCGTGCGCGCGAGCAGGTATTCGGACTCCTGACTCTGGGAAGAAAGGAGGAGGGCGAGCCGTTGAGCACTGAAGACGGCGAACTGATTCATTTGATCGCCGGGCAAGCGGCGGCCGCGCTGTTGAACATTCGTCTGGCAAGGGAGAATCAACGGATTAGACAACTGGAGGCGTATCGCAACTTTTCAGCCTTCGTAGTCCACGATCTGAAGAATCTGGCGTCCCGTTTTTCCCTCACCGTCAATAATCTGCCTAAATACTTCGCGAAGCCTGAGCTGCAGGAGCAGGCCGTCGAAAGACTGCGGGAAACGCTTGAGGATATTCGGCAGCTATGCCAGCAGCTCGATCTGCTCAGGGGAAGAATTCATCTGGACACCCGGCCAGTTGAAGTCAACGAATTCGTCGGCGACACGTTGCAACAGTTGAAGCCGGGAATTCGCAGCCAGATTCGAGAGGATTTCCGGAAGGTCCCAGTCTCCCATTTTGATTCCAGCCAGATGGCGAAGGTTCTGACCAACCTGCTTCTCAATGCCGACGAAGCGACCCAGGGTCAGGGAACGATTCAGGTTTCGACAAGCAGCCGGAACGGAACGATCAGGATCTCGGTGAGGGACGACGGGTGCGGCATCTCGGAGGAGTTCCTGAAAAATCGCCTGTTCAAGCCGTTTGAAACAACGAAGAAAAACGGAATGGGCATCGGCCTGTTTCATTGCAAGGCCATCGTTGAGCTGCATCGCGGCAAGCTGGAAGTGGAAAGCTCTCCTGGTCAGGGATCCGTCTTTCGTGTCATCCTACCTGTGAGAGGCTCGACGCCGGCATCGAACCGCGATTCGAAGAGGTCGATACGGGATGAGTAAACCGAAAGTGCTGATAGTAGAAGATGATGAACCGATTCGCACAGAGCTCTCTCTGGCTCTGGACGACGAGTACGAAGTGGTGTCAGCCACGAATCGGAGTGAAGCCCTCAAACTCGCTGGATCTCAAAAACCGGGCGTCGTGACGCTGGATTTGGGCCTTCCTCCGCATCCCGATAACATCCAGGAAGGGATTCGCACGCTGACGGAACTGCTTAGAATCAGCCCCGACCTGAAGGTGATTATCGTGTCCGGCCAGGATGAGCGTGAAAACGCCGTGAGGGCTCTTGAAGAGGGGGCCTTTGACTTCCTGGCCAAACCCTACGAATTGGAAGAGCTCAAAGTCGTCCTGAAAAGGGCGTTTTTTATTCATGAACTGGGGCGGGCCGAAGACGCATCGTCCGATGACGGAAAAGATTCGTTTCTGGGGATGGTTGGCGCCAGCCCCGCGATTCAGGAAGTGTTTGCGAGGATCCGGAGAGTGTCGGGCAGCGACGCCTCCGTTTTGATACTCGGGGACAGCGGAACCGGCAAGGAACTGGCCGCAAGGGCCATTCATCAACTCAGCCCTCGAAGAGACGGCCCCATGATCCCGATCAACTGCGGGGCCATTCCTTCCGAGCTTCTGGAAAGCGAGTTGTTCGGACACGAGAAAGGCTCGTTTACAGGCGCTCACGCGGCTCGTCCCGGTCGGATTGAGCTTGCCGAAGGGGGGACGCTGCTGCTGGACGAGATCGGGGAAATGCCGCCCCTGCTCCAAGTGAAGCTTCTCCGATTTTTGCAGGAGGGTCAGATCGAAAGGGTGGGCGGAAGGGAAGTGACCCACGTCAACACACGGGTCGTGGCCGCATCCAATCAGGACCTGCAGGCCTCGATGGAAAGCGGCACTTTCCGACAGGATCTGTATTATCGCCTCGCCGTGATCGTCATCGAGATGCCGCCATTGCGCATGCGGGAAGGCGACATTCCATTGCTGGCTTCCCACTTCCTGAAAAAATATGCCGGAGACGCCAGACGAACCGTTCGAGGGTTTACCCGGCAGGCGCTGATCGCCATGTCAAAGTATCCATGGCCGGGAAACGTCCGGGAACTGGAGAATCGTGTCCGCCGAGCCGTCATTCTCAGCGACGGCTCCCAGATCTCACTGCCCGACCTGGAGTTAGATGAGGCCGACGAGTCCACTCAAGAAAGCGGTTTGATGGAAGCCCGGGAGAAACTGGAAAAAGAGATGATCCTGCGCGCCTTGGAGCGCAATCAGGGAAACAAGTCCCGTACCGCAGAAGACCTCAAGATCTCCCGGCCCACGCTATACGACCTGATGGAGAAGTTTTCGATTGAGGGGTAATAGTTAAAAGGTCCCCAGACCCATCAGTCAGCCCTCGACAGCTCTGGAGCAGTTCAGCCTGACGAGGAGGCCGCCTTCTCTTTCTTATGTAATCAGCCTAAACCCAGCACGGAACCGAAATGGGATCTCACTATCAGGCGCTTTAATTCGCCCGCACCCCAGTCACCCGTCCCACGAAGCTTTGCCCGGAAGCCTGACCCGCAAGGCTGTCTTCTTCCAGGCGAAGTTCGAACCGAATAACCCCTTCTTCAGGGTGGCGCAGTTCGAATTTCAGGACCCCTTCCGCGAATTCCAGATTTTCCGCAGGAAAGGTCCGTTCATGAC
>CAZAEY010000008.1:25123-29305 GCA_964484155.1 uncultured Acidobacteriota bacterium | reverse complement strand
TTCAGGACCCCTTCCGCGAATTCCAGATTTTCCGCAGGAAAGGTCCGTTCATGACCTTCCATCATGCCGTTCAGGACATCCTCTTCCAGGGTCACCGTCAGGGTGCCTGGGAAGGTTTGACCCACGCTGTCGACGTACAGCTCGCAATGCCAAACTCCGACGATGTCGGCGGAGGCGCCGACAAGCGGACTGAAGGCCAACAGGCAGATAGTCACGACGAGAATTACAGTTTTCACGACTGAACTCCTCTCAGATTGTTATTTGCGCAGCTTCCGGCAAAATTCACTCCGCCCACTCCGGCTCAACGCTTTCAACTTTCAGCCTTCCCTCCTCGGGTCCTTCCACCACCTCGGCGGATCGAATCTTTGACTTGTAGAGCTGGAAAAAGGCTATGGCTTGCACTAGACCCAACCCGAAACCGATGGCGTGCGTCCGATAGCTGATCTGTTCGTGGAACGACGTGGGGAAAAAGACGAGGACCGCGAATCCGATCGCTTGCAGTAAACGCTTGCCGCGCGAATGCCTGCGTTCCACAAGAACGTACATCGTCAGCCAGAAGCCCGCCATCAGGTAGACGAGTCCTGAAGCGCCGACCAGTTGCGCGTTGGGAGGATAAGTGAGCACGGAAAGGTACGTCGTCAGCCCCCCCAGGAGCAGGCACCACACCGGGTAGACCCAGAACCCGAAGTATCCATAAAGGAGGAAACCGAAAAACCCAATAAAGACGGCATTGGACGCAAAGTGGCTGATGTCGGCGTGGACCGCCATGCTCGTCCAGAGCCTCCAGTACTCGCCGTCTACGAGAATCCTTTCCGGACTGGCGGCCATCCCTCCAAACGGTTCCGGACCGCTTCTCCATCCCAGCATCGTCAAATTTAGAATCGCCAGCAGGCTCAGCGTCGCCACAAGAAAGCTGTGGTTCCGGGGCTTTCGGGAAAGCAGGGTTTCTGTGATGCGAGGTTCCTGGGGGTCCATGGGCCCTTTTGCGAGTTTCGAAGTTCGTCCTGTTTCGAAGCCGCAGTCTCTTCAACGACTGTGGAGCCGGCGAGAGGACTTGAACCTCCAACCTACGCATTACGAATGCGTCGCTCTACCAGTTGAGCTACGCCGGCTCGCGGTTTCGGAAGCTCCGAATTATAGCATTAAGTTCGAAGGCGCCGGAACGCAGAGGAACGCCGCCGCGAGCCGTTCTGCGGGCGGCGAGGGAGACGCTACGACTCCTTCTCAATTTGCGCGGCCTGGGCGGCCATCGCCTCCGCCTTCTCAATAAATCCCTTGGCGTTGTAAAACATTGACAGACTGGTATAGGCGTGGATGTTGTCCGGCTCCGCCTTGCGCAGCCGTTCGCCGTAATCCACGGCTTCATCCAGGCGGTTCAGATGGTAATAGGACATCGCGATGGCGTGGAGAGCGTCGCCGAACTCCGGGTCGATCTCGATCGCCCTCTCGAGACTTGCGATAGCCTCTTCCAGTCGATCTTCGCTGAACAACTCCATTCCTTGCTGATAGAACTCCATCTTCGACATGGCCTATGGCTCCTGATCGACGGAAAAGGTTTCGCTGTCAAAGACTCGAACGGGTCCGAACTCCCGCAATAGGGGTTCAACTTGAGAGCGTTCTCCCACCGCGACGATGCTGAATCGTTCTGGAAGAAACCACTCCTGAGCTTTCTGAAGCACCTGTTCGAGCGTGACGCTTTTGATTCTCGGAATAAACTCGCGATAGTAGTCTTCGGGGAGATCGTAGAGCCGTCGCACCAATTCCATTGAACCCAGAGACGCGGGCGTCTCCAATCGCCGCACGAACGCGCCGATCAACTCCGACTGGCTGCGATGGAGTTCGTCCGGGGAAGCGGGTTCCTGCCGCATTCTGTCCATTTCAAGAAAGGTCTGACGGATCGAGTCGCTCAAGGCGTCGGTTCGAATGCTGGCGCCGGCCGCCAGGATTCCGCTCTGACCGAAAGCGCTCAACTGACTGTAAGCGCCGTAGGTGTAGCCCTTTTCCTCTCTCAGATTCAGAAACAGGCGGGCGCTGCCGCCGCCGCCGAAAATCTGATTGGCCACGCTCAGGGGAATCAGGTCCGGGTCGCTTCTGCGCAAACAACGTGAGCCGATCTGCAGTCTGGTCTGTACCGAGTTGGGTCGATCCACCAAAAAAACCCCGGGGGCTGACGGCGGCGCCGGTTCAGGCAGAGCGTCAACGGGCGTGGAGGGCGGCTTCCAACCGCCGAAGCAGCGCTCGGCATGTCGAATGGCTTCGGATTGGTCCACCGCACCCGCAAAGAGAAGATAGGATCCCCGAGGGGAAAAGCGGGTTGCATGGAATGTCTCGACGGATTCTCTGTTCGCGCGCTCCAGTTCGGCCGGCGTCATTGCGACCCGTCCGTAAGGATGTTCCAGGAAGAGCTGCCGACTGAGCCTTTCCCCGGCCAGGAAGCCGGGATCGGCCCGCTGAGAAAGCAGCTCGCTTCTCCAGCGGGTTTTCATCTTCACCAGCTCCTGTTCGGGAAAAGACGGCTCCAGCAAAATCTCGGCCAGCAGCGTCAAAGCCTTCTCCAGGAAATTGTCAAGCGCGCCGACGCTCAAAAGGGTGTGCTCGAGCGTTACCTCGCTTTCGTATTCAATGGCCCAGCGGTCCATTTCCTCTGAAATTTCCTCCGAACTATGGCGCTTCGTCCCTTCACGCAACAGGTCCGCCGTCAACTGGGTCAGTCCATAGCAGTCGGCTGGACTGTGAGCCTGACCGATCGGCAGAGCCAGCGTGGCGCTGACTCTCGGCAGCCTTGAGTTGGCAGCCGTCAGCACGGTCAGGCCGTTTTCCATGCGATGCTCGAAGCAGTCCGGATATCGAATGTTGCGCGCTCTTGCGGGAGGTGGCGGAGAGGAGATTTTCATGAATTCACCGGTTGCACAATCAATCGCGTCCGATTCTCTTTCCGCAAAATCCGAGCGGCCGTTTCCTGCAACTGGATGCGATCGACGCAAAGGAACCGTTCCAGTTCTCGATGGATCATTCCGGGGTCGTCATAGTAGACGGCGTAAAAAGCCAGCAACTCTCCGATCCGTGTGCGGGTCTCCAGACGGGAAATGAATCGCGCCGCCAACTGGCGGCGAGCCTTTTCGATTTCCAACTCGGAAACGCCTTCCTCCACCAGTCGGGTCAGTTCTTCCTCCAACTCAGCAAGGACCGAGTCCGGATCCTGCCCGTCCTGGACCTGGCACCAGATTCGAAGAAGTTGGGGCCCCTTATGCTGGTTGCTCCCGACGTAAACGGTGGTGACGCGGTTCTTTTCGTGTACGAGTCGCCGGTACAGCCGGGAAGAGTGACCGCCGGTCAGTACCAGAGAGAGTAGGCCAAGGGCATAATAATCCGGGCTGCCGAGCGGACCGGAGTGGTAGCCCAGTGAAATTGCGGGAAGCGGCGCCAGTGCGTCCGTTAACGCCTCCATCCTCTCCTCATCCTGGGGAGGCTCGTTCAGGTCGGGCCGCTGAGGATCGGTGAGGTCTTCTATATCAGAGAAATAGCGCCGCACGCTCTCCAGCGCTTGCTCCTCCCGAATGTCGCCGGCCAGCACCAGAATCGCATTGCCAGGCCCGTACCAGCGGCGGTGGAAAGCCTGCGCATCCTCGATTCCGGCGGCGAGCAGGTCGTCCTCGGATCCGATGATCGGGTGGGCGTAGGCCCAATTCCTGTAGGCGAGTTCGTCAAAACGCAGATGGGACAATCCGTAGGGCCGATTGTCGTAACTCTGCTTCTTTTCCTCGATCACCGTGTCGCGCTGGTTTCTGAACGCCTCTTCGGTGACCTGCAGGGCGCGCATTCGATCCGCTTCCAGCCACAGGCCCAGATCGAGAAAATGGGAAGGCAGCGTTTCAAAATAATTCGTGCGGTCCTTGTTGGTTGAAGCGTTCCATCGGCCTCCGGCACGGTCGACGTGTCGCCCGTGTTCATTCTTCGGCACGTTCTCAGAACCTTGAAACATCATGTGTTCAAACAGATGCGCAAATCCTGAAAGCCCCTGGGGTTCGCAACTGGAACCGACCCGGTAGTGCAGGCTGAGGTGAACAAGCGGAACCTCCCGATCAGGCGCGAGCAAGATCTCAAGGCCGTTTTCAAGCCGGTGTTGACTAAAGGAAACCTTCGGTATCTCTAATCGGTCCATTTTCAATCGTTCCGCGTACA
>CAZAEY010000008.1:0-25023 GCA_964484155.1 uncultured Acidobacteriota bacterium | reverse complement strand
CCGCGCTACCCGGTGATGTCTTCGCCGCCGTCGACGCGGATGACGTTTCCGGTGATCCATGCGCTGTCGGGTTGACTCAAGAGAATCAAGGCCTGGGCGACGTCGGAAGGTTCCGTCAACCTTCCGCCAGGATTGTTCCGGCGGGCATTCGCGACCATCTGTTCGTGTCCTGGAATCTTTCGGAGCGCGGGAGTGTCGGTGACTCCGGCCTGAATGGAATTCGCGGTAATTCCGCGCGGGGCCAGTTCGAGGGCGATCTGGCGGATATGAGACTCCAGGGCAGCTTTGGCGGCAGAGACGGGGCCGTAAGAGGACCACACCCGGCGGCCCCCGGCGCTGGTCATTGCAAAGACCCGGCCTCCCGCCCCCATCAAATTCCTTTCCAGCAGTCCCTGCACCCAGTACACAAGAGAATGAGCCATGACATCTACGGTCATGTCCATTTGACTCGGCGTGATGGCACGGCCGTTTTCAGGAAAGTAGCGCCCCAGGGCGCCGAAAGCTAGAGAATGCAGGAGGATCCGGACCCCAGGTCCCTGCGCAGTGCGCTCCGCCATCCTTTCCAACGCATCGGCTCGTTTTTCAGGATCCGCAGCGTTGATGTTGAAAAACACCGATTCCTGACCCGCAGCGGCAATTTCCGCCTGGATCCGTTCCGCATTGGGCAATGTGGCCTTGCGATCCAGGTGGACTCCGAAAATATTGCAGCCGGCTCGTGCCAAATGCACCGCCGCAGCCTCTCCAAATCCGCTGGAGGCCCCCAGAATCAACGCCCAATCCCCCTGAAAGACTTTTATTGCTGGCATGGAGCGGATGATCCTTTCAAATGAAACTCGACGACTGCCGTCAAGGAGCGGAACCCTTCAACTCAAATTCGAAGAATATCAGCGGCTCTCCGCTGATGAAATTGAAGATCTGAGGAATATACAGATAATGGCCCTGCAGATCCGAGTTCTCCGGCATCCGAAAAAAAACCACGCCGTAATCGGAACTCTGGGGGGCGATCAACCGGGAACCCAAATCCTTATGCTGGAAGTCCAGAAACATGTCCTTCGGAACCGAGCGCTGCAGCAGCACCTCCCTGCGGGAGGTTTGGCTCGAGAGAGGCCGCCGAAGCGTGATTTCCAGAAGAACGTCGACATACGGAAGCGAGGGAGAGCGGCTCTGGTCCGGCGCGACCAGGTAAATTTCCTCGCCCAGGATCTGGACCGGGAACTCGTTATTGTTCTCAATCACCAGCACGACCGGAAGGATCCCTTTCTCGTGCAGTTTCTCGGTGTCAAAGACCTCCAGCGTCCTCTCCAATGTATCGCAGGGGTAGGCGCCGATGACCAACCCTTGGAAGTCCTGGTGGGCCTCGTATTGATCGGCGGCGCGCAACTGCAGGTCCTTAATTTTGTACTTGGCTTCCAGCGCGTTTGCTGAAAACGCCAGCGCGACAAGAAACACTTGAATCCAGCTGATCTTCATTGAGTTTCCCATGATAACTGAAAGCCGGCGGAAGAGAAAAATCGCGAGGCGCCCCTGGCTGCGTCGGCGCGCAATTCCCAGGCGACCCGTTGCCGCGGCGGATTTGGATTGGGCTCAATCCATTTCTTTGGAACCGGGATCGGACTCTTGCAAACGCCGACGAAGATAACTGCAAATATGCCACCCATCCACGTACTTGAACGGGAATCGGGCGGTCGTGTAATGGCCGCATGGAAGGATCACGCTTTCCAGCGGAATCCCCAACTCTTTGTACCGTTCGAATACCTTCTGAGAAAGTTCGGGCGGAAAGGTCAGATCGTATTTGGCGGAAATCATCAGGTGCGGACGGAAAGCGTTCTCAAGCCTGGCGATGAAATGGATTGGACTCAGTGGCGCCCAACAAGCCCTGAGTCTGTCCAGGTTGATGAATCCTTCCAGTCCCCAGCGGACGTAGCGGGTTGACAGACCGTTCCAGACGACGTCTGCGAAATGAGAGGAAACATGGTTGAACACCCCCGTAGAGAAGGTGCGGTCGTGCGTGAACGCCAGATACCCTACGCAAGAACCGATGCTGGTTCCCATGATCCCGATTCGGCGGAAGCCCTGTCGACGCAACCACCCGCCCAGTTGGCGGACCTCCAGAACCGCTTGCCGCGTGGCGTAAATAGTGCGACCGAGGTTCGGACTGACCATGAAATCGGCTCGTTGCATTCCGGCCGGCCTTCTCTCTTCATGAAACGGCAGGGTCAGGCGGACCGCCGTGACGCCTAGACGCTGCAGAATCCGACAGAGCCCCACATGACTGCTGCCATCGGCATTCCACTGCGGGATCACAACGACGGCCGAATCCGACCGGGAGGATTGAAAGAGTCGCCCCGAGGCGGTGTTGTTCGCTTCGACTTTGCCAGGGGTGGGCGTGGCAAAGCTTAATCGATCGCCACGTTGGGAAACATTCGACATCTCGGGAGGATTGAAGAAATCAGCGCTTTTCATGACCGCACGATGGGACCATTGCGGCAGGAATTCATGCGGCGGAACGCCGTTAAGTGAAGGCTTCGCCAACCAATCCAATCCCCACTCGAACGGAAAAATCCGACGATTCCGATCCGCCATCGTCAGATGGCGTTCCCAACGGTGAATCCAACGGGCGTAAAACGTCACGACCGCTTGCCTCGTCCAACCCATTCCGAAAGGACATGGCGAAAACTGAAAGAATCCCTCCAAACGAAGCGATTTGAGACGTGATGGCACGCTGCGCCGGAGATGGCGGGAGATTCGCTCGATTCAACTTGCCGGCCAAACGCCAAGCGCCGCTCCGCGGCGCAATCAGGCGGCCGGGCCGATAGAAACGAGCGCAGGGGTTTGCGCGCTTCCATGAAGCCACTGTAACCATCGGCCCGGCATCAGGTCAACAAGCGAGGTGCAAACAGAAATCCTGATCTATTTCGCCGCCTTGATCTCGTTCTCGTTCAATGACGACTGAATTTTCTCGATAATCCATTGAACAGGCTGCGGATGAGCCTCGACAAACCGCTTCCACTCCTCCTCCGGAAGAGTGACCGTCATCTTGCGAAACCGAGGAGGCTTCAGCTCGGTTTGATTTTTCATATTGAGCTATTGTAGTCGCTCGGGTTCATAAGTAAAATAGAAAAATTCTATATCGAGCATCTGAAAAACTTATCAAAACTGAGAGTGCAGTTCCTGAGTGCGACTGTGGACGCGTTCGACCAGACGCCGAACGGCTGGGAGGGTCGGATTTCGGGCAGGTGCGCGTTGAGATTTCAAGTTTCTGGTATTCAGGTGCCTGGTTTTTGAGAAGCTCAAGACATCACCTGTGAGGCCGTGCAAATGGATCTGAGACAGCTGGAGATGTTTCAGGCGATTGTGGAAACGGGAAGTTTCACCAAGGCCGGCGAGAGACTGTACGTTTCCCAGTCGGCCGTCAGTCGCCAGATCAAACTGCTGGAGGAGGAACTGGGGGATCAGATCTTTCGGCGGATCCACAGAAAGATCTACCTGACGCCCACGGGTGAAGTGCTGCTGCAGTACACCCGCAAGCTGTTCAATGAATTGCGACTGATGACGGCTGAGATTTCAGATTTGGCGAACCTGCGGCGCGGGAGTCTGCGACTTGCCGGCGGGATGTCAGTCTGTTCCTATCTCTTTCCGCCTTTGCTTAAGGAGTATCAAAAGCGCTATCCGAATATCGAACTGAACATCACCACGGGAACCAACGACGAAATTCTGCGGACTATTCGGGCCAACGAGGTCGATGCGGCGCTGTTGAGCCTTCCCTTTCACGATCCGGACCTGAATGTGATCCCGGCGCTGACTGAGGAAATGGTTCTGGTGATGGAGAGAAATCATCCATTAAGCGTCAAAGATGAAATCGGATTTCAGGATCTGACCCCGTACACGTTCATTCATTTCGAAAAAGGCGCGAACACTCGGAAGCTGATCGAGCAGATTTTTCAAGAGGAGAAAGTTCAGTTTCGCAACACCATGGAGTTGCAGAATGTCGAGATCACCAAACCTCTCGTGGAGCAAGGGCTCGGCATCAGCATCATTCCGTTTCCCGCCGTTGCCGGCCGGAGAGACTCGCACGGCCTTTGTTTCCGTCGAATTGCGGGCCGGAAGATCTACCGCGAGCTGGGCTGGGTTTATCTGAAAAGCGACTACATGTCGAAGACGGTCAAGCAGATGCTCTCGCTGTTCGCTGAGATGAAAAGCGATTTTCTGTCAAGCGAAAGGAGTTTTGAGGGCGATGGCCGATGAAGGGCTGTCTCGTCTGCGCAAGCATGCGAACCGAGTGTTTCTGCCGCACTCACGACCGATTGAGAAATCGCCCCGAGGAAAAATGGCAGGTCCTGCGATGTCGCGACTGCGGCTTTGGATGGACGTTTCCAATGCCGTCCGAAGTTGAGATTCAGAAGTATTATCCCTCCGACTATCTCGGTTCGACCCGTGAAATGATCCGAGAGTTTCAGACTCTGGCTTTGCAAAAGAGCCGCTCCTGGAAAAAGGAGGCGGAAAAGGTAAATTTCCTGGAATCGTTCGCACCAGGCGGCAGCATCCTCGACGTTGGTTGCGCTGAGGGAAAGTTTTTGTGGGCGCTGGACGGGAAACGCTGGCGGAGGACCGGAGTCGAAATCAGTCGTGAAGTGGTAGAAGAGACGGGGCGGCATTTCAAGGAAATCCGCTGGATTGCGGGAGATATTTTCAGTTCGCAGCTCGAAAGTGGGAGTTTCGACGCAGTGACGTTCTGGCACGTCTTTGAGCACCTGCACCGGCCCCGCGACGTATTGTCCAGAACGTTCGAACTGCTGGCTCCGGGAGGGTGGGCCATACTCTCCCTCCCGAACCTGGAAAGCTTGCAGGCGCAATGGTTTCGCCGTCATTGGTTTGCATTTGACGACATCCCTCGCCACCTCTTCCACTATTCTCCCGCATCGCTTCGGATTCTCTTGCAGGAGGCTGGATTCGAGATTGCAGCCCAGCGCTTCTTCTCCCGCATTGTGAATTTTCACAGTTGGAAGTACACGCTGATCAACTGGTCGGAATGTCGCAGCGGCAATCGTGGGGCCTATTACCTATTCAAGCCGCTCCTGTTCCTGATGCCTGGGCTGGAGAGGATTTCCGGGAAGTACGGAATGGTGACGATGGTGGCGCGCAAACCGCTTACTGCGCAAGAAACTGCGAATTCCAGCAAGGGTGAGGCTCCTGGAAGTCCAAAAAAAAGCAGCTGGCGCTGCTCAGAAGGCTGAGCGAAAGTTTCAGAGCCGCTCCAGCTGCCGTCGCCACTCATCTCTGGTCGGCGATTCCTGGCGCGCACTTTCGGCAGTAGGCGGTTTTGACCGAGAGGGCGGATCGATCCGCCCTCAATTCCCGAATTCCTTCGTGGAATTTGAAACAACTGGAATCCCGCGCGTATTACTCTAATGTGAATGTCGAAGTCGGACGCGGAACTTGTCGCCCAAGCTTTGGAAGGGAGCCAGGGGGCGTTCGAAGAGATCGTCCGACGGCACCAGCGCTTTGTATTCAACGTCATTTACCGCTATCTGGGGGGAGATCATGACGTGGAGGACATCGCACAGGACGTGTTTCTCCGGGTGTTCCGCTCATTGGGCCGCTTTGACCGCTCCAAGCCGATGAAGCCATGGATTGGAAGAATCGTCGCAAACCGTTGCTACGACGAGCTGCGAAGGCGCAAAGTCCGGCAGACCCGGCGTTTTGCCGACCTGAGTCGCGAGGATGTGGAGAGGATTCAAGCCAAGCGCCATCAGCAAGGTCAGGGCGAGGCGTTATCGAGCGAGGAAGCGGAAAAATGCCTTCGGCTGTTGCAGGCTGCGATGGCGTCGCTTCCGAAGAAGGACCGAATGGCGTTTGTTTTAAGAGAAATTGAAAACCAGTCGTATGAGGAAGTGGCGGAAATCATGGGGACAAGTCATGGGGCGGCCCGGATTCGGGTGAGTCGAGCCCGATCCGGTCTGAAGAAGCAGCTGGAGGAAGTCTTCAATGAGTGAGCGGGAGAACTCGAGGCGGATCGACGGCGACGAATTGATTCGAACGCTTGCGAGGAATTCGCCGGAGTTCGAACCCCCGCCTTTTTTTTCGGCGCGCGTGGCGGCTCTGGCGTTCAGCGAAACTCCTTCTCTGATGGTGTTTCTAGGGCTGACGGCCAGGAGGCTGATGCCCGGGTTGCTGGTCTTGATAATGGTGGCGACCTTTTTCCTGGCGCGCATGGAAAATTCCCAAGTGGGCCTGGATGAAGGGGAATGGCTCTTTGCCACGCATCAGGACGCGGAGGAAGAATTGATCACGCTTGATTTTGTCGTCGAATCCTTGCGCTCGGAATTCTCTTCGGGGGGAAACGGTGGAAATTAGGAGCAAGGCTTTTTTGTGGTTGCTGGGAGTGTTTGTCAGCGGGCTTCTGTTTGGGGCCGTGCTTGCTTCGCTGATCCGTCCGGACGCAATTCCTCAGGCTCAGGATCTGGAGCCCCCTCCCTGGCGCGACCAGCAACGTCAATCCGAAAGCATGAAGCCGCGGGAAGGAGGGCTGCTGAAGCGCCTTTCCCAGGAACTGACTCTGCGGCCGGATCAAGAGGAGCAGGTACGGAAAGTTCTGGAATCAAGTCGTGAAAGATACCGGAAGGAAACTCGAAGATCGCGACGTGAATTTGAGACGATTCGAAAAAACACCACCGAAGAAATCCGGCGACTGCTGGACCCTGAGCAGTCCATCCGATTGGACGAGTGGATCGAACGCCATGAAGAGCGCCATCAGAAGAGAAATCATCCTTCGGATCGAGGCTCCAGGCCCTGAAGCTGAACAGGATCAATGCTGACCCCCAAAATGCAGGCTCGATCCGCCGCAGCTTCGAATTCCGAGTCGCTGCCCGCGAACCCTTCAGGGAATCCCGCACAGAGCCCTTTGCAGCTTGGGTTAAGCCTGGAATCCTGAACCCATCCCATCGCGCTGCCAATCTTCGGCAGACTTTTGAACCGGAAACCGCATCAGGGTTATAGTAAAGAACCATTGTCGAGGTGCAAATGCTGAATCTGAAGCGACTCTTGTTTTCTCTGATATTCCTGTGGACGGCGGTTGCAGTCATGGGTCAGGGTATCTTTCAACCGGTGCACAAACGTTGGGAAGTGTCTTTTTTCGGCGGCGCCAGCTTCTTCTCCGACAAGGACTTGTTTACGCCAGTCGAAGGTCAGGATGACGTGCGACTGGTGGGTTTGGATGCCAAGTCGGGATGGTCCGGAGGATTGCGTATAACGGAGAATCTGAACCATCACGTGGGAGCGGAGTTGGAGTATGCGTTCGCCAATCAACCAGCTCAGTTCCGCAATCTGAGGCCCGGCTTCCCGGCGACGCCTTTCGATCAGTCGGTCCACAAGATTTCCTATAGTCTCCTGCTTTATCCATTGGACCGATATCAGCGATTTCGGCCTTTCGGCTCGCTGGGAGCCGGCGCCTCCTATTTTCAGGTCGACGCGGACCCGGGGGGCGCATTGCAGGGAGTGGACCTGAAGAGCCGCTGGAAGGCCGCATTCAGTTACGGAGGAGGCGTGAAGGTGCATTTACGGGACCAATGGGGGGCTCGATTCGATTTTCGGAATCACGTCACCGGGGTCCCCGATTACGGGCTGCCGCGGACGGCGCCCGTTCTGCCCGGAGGCGTCACCGGCCCGGCTCTGCGGCCGGAAGGTCGGATTCAAAACTGGCAGCTGAGCGTCGGGTTCCTGTATACATGGGGTGAGCGCTAAACTGAAGACCGTCTTCCTGTTCTGGCTGGCCGCCGTCGCGGTCGCCGCCCCCGCGGCGGCCCAGGCGCTGAGGACTCCTGAATTTCGCGACCAGGCGCGAATCGGATTCAACCACATCTACAACCTCGATTACGAAAAGGCCGAGCAAACCTTCCGCAGACTCGAACGGACATATCCCGAGCATCCCGGTCCTCCCCTCTATTTCAGCGCCGCCGTGTGGCTAGGGGAGCTGTTCGATCGACAGGAACTCGAGCTGGATCGCTTTATCTCGCCCGGGTATTTCACCGGCGACGCGAAAGTTCAGATGAAGCAGGAACGGCGGCAAGCTTTCTTTGAAGGGATTGAAAGGTCTCAGAGCCTGGCCCGCAAGATCCTGGAGGGAGACCCTGCGAACCTAGAAGCGATTTACTTTCTGGGCTCGGCCGAAGGGGTCCTGGGGTCCTTCGCCATCACCATTGATCGAAGCATGCGCACAGCCTTTGGTCACGGAAGACAGGCAAATCGCCGCCATCGTCACGTGGTCGAAGCGGATCCTGCTTTTTACGACGCCTATATGGGCGTCGGCATGTATGAATACATCACGGGGAGCATACCCTGGTACCTGAGTTGGCTGACGAGGCTGATGGGCTATCGGGGAAGCAAAGAGCAAGGTCTGAAGTACCTGCAGAAAGCCGCAGAAAATGCTGACTTCGTCTCCACCGACGCCCGGGTGCTGCAAATGGTTCTGTTTGTCCGCGAGCAGCGGTATTCAGAGGCCTTGCAAAACGTTCGGTGGCTGAGGGAAAGGCACCCCGCTAATTTCATTCTCCACATCAACCAGGCCCAGATTCTCGAAAAGATGGGGGAAAGGGAGCGGGCGGCTCAATCTTATCTGGAAGTGCTGCGCGCCGCAGAGGCGGGCCGGCCCAATTATCAGAAGCTCGAGCTGGCTGAGATTCGCCTCGAGGTGGGACGCCGTCTGATCGAACTGGACCAAAGGGAGCCGGCCTTTCAGGTGTACGAAACGATCGCCTCGGACCCGAACTCCTCCCAGGAGGTCCGCACCCAGTCCCTGCTTCGGGCAGGTCAGCTTCTGGATCTGATGGGAAAGCGGGAGGAAGCCGTCAGGAGGTACCGCGGCGTGCTCGAGCTCCCCGACGTCGGAGGCTCCCATCAGCAGGCGAAGAGGTTTTTAGAGGCCCCCTTTGCGCGGTGACCGTCCGCGACCCGACAGCGCGCCCGCGCGATTCGAAGACCGTTCAGGGACGACGGACAGACTCGGCAGAAAGGCGTTTCAGGGTCTTTCCAAATACCTCCGGTACAGGCGCGTGTGCCTGCTTTCGAGGCTCACCGGCTTCCCGTTGATAAACAGGTATCGGATGTTGGTCTGGTATTCGAGGAGATCGCCGTCGGCTATGACCAGGTTTGCCCTCTTACCGACCTCGATGCTGCCGACCTGATCTGCAAGCCCGAGTATTTCAGCCGGCGTCAGAGTGACGCTGCGCAGTCCGGCTTCCCAGGGGAGACCGTAGGCCACGGCGTTTCCAACCTCGAAGGGAAGGGTGCGAACATCGGACGCGTTGGCGGTTGAGATTGCAAACGGGACTCCTTTTTCATGCAGGATGGCGGGAGTTCTATAGATGACGTCGATCGGGTCATCCTCGCGAACAGGAAGAGACTGGCGCGGGCCAAGAATCACGCGCACTCCCCTTTCCTTCAAAAAATCGGCCACCCGCCAGGCGTCGCTGGCGCCGAGGATGGCGTACAAGAGATTCTCTTCTTCGGCGAATTCAACGGCATTTCGAATATCGACGTGGCTGTCGGCTTCAATCAAGATTACTTGAGTGCGCTCCACTACAGGAATAAGCGCCTCCAGTTGCCGGTCGGGCGAAGCGAGGCCCGCCTTGCGGTTTCTTGCATAATGGCGGGCTCTTGCCAGAAGTTCTTTAAGTTGCAGGACCCGATCGTCGTACTCCTTGCGGATTTCTGAAAAGGGTCGCGGCGCCCCCCATTGACCGGGCCGGCCGGCTCTCAAGGGCAGGAGGCTGGGGAAGTCCAGGATCATGGCTCCGTGGCGGTTGATTTCCATCTCCTCCGGTATCCAGCCGTCCAAGCTGATGACGGCTGCCTGGCCCGCAATCACTCCGCCGGTCGGTCGGCTCAGTACGTGAGTGACGCCGTCGACTCGGGAAACCGGAATCAAATCGCTGTCGGGGTGCAGGGCGCTGAAGGCCATCAAATGAGGGGTGTATTCCCCCAGCTCGCGGAAATCGTTGCTGACGGCGACCTGGCCGATCTCGGTCAGACCCAGGCGAGTGTTTGCATCGAAAAGGCCCGGATACACAGTCAATCCTCGGGCGTCTATCTCGCGAACGCCCCTGGGGGCGGAAACGGTTTCGCCGACCGCCGAGATCCTTCCGTCGACAACCAGTACCGAACCTCTTTCGATGGCGCTCCCGGAGACGGTAATGATTCGAGCGTCCTTGATGAGAAAGCTTTCCGCGTGAAGCGGCGTCAGGCCTGTGGCCAGAAACGCCGACAGTTTCAAGAAATGTCGCAGCTTCATTTGCCTTCCCCCTTTCGGCTCTTTTGCGGGCTATCGTCTCGCGATTGCTTCCGTTGCCGCTCCTTTTCGGCGTCCAGCGCCAATTGGCGCTCGCGGTCGAGCTCTCGACTGTAGTACATCTTCCCGTCGATAAACACCATTTCGGGAACGGCGTACACGCTGAGCGGATACCGATTAAAGATGACGAGATCGGCGTCCTTTCCTGTTTCAATCGAGCCGACTCGGTCGTCAATCTGCAGTTGGCGGGCCGCATTGAGCGTCACCAGAGCCAGCGCCTCGTCCTCGTCGAGTCCGCCGTAACGCATGCTCTTGGCCGCCTCCTGGTTCAGATGGCGGGCTTCCTCTGCGCTGTCCGAGTTGATGGACACCACAACGCCCTTCCGCGTCATCACCGCGGCATTGTGGGGGATGGCGTCGTAAGCCTCCAGCTTGTAGGCCCACCAGTCCGAAAATGTCGAGGCGCCCGCCTGGTGGGCCGCGATTTCAGCGGCCACCTTGTATCCTTCCAGAACGTGTTGGAACGTCGCGATTCGAAACCCGAAATCCTCAGCGACCCGGATCAGCATCAGAATTTCGTCGGCTCGGTAGCAGTGGGCGTGGACGAGCCTCTGACCGTTCAGGACCTCGACTAGAGGCTCCAGGGCCAGATTCCTGCGAGGCGGAATGAGAGGAGAAACTCCACTGGCCTTCTCCCGCTCATAACGCGCCCATTCCTCTTGATAGGCCTGAGCTCTCAGAAAGGCGGTGCGAATCACGTCTTCGACCCCCATCCGAGAAGCTGGGTAGCGGGGAGTAGCGCCCGCGGGCGCGGTCTGCCCCGACCGCTTCGGATTCTCGCCCAGCGCGAACTTGATCCCTGGTTTCGCTCCTTCAAAGAGCAGCCCGTCAGCATCTTTTCCCCAGCGCAGTTTTATGACGGAGTTCTTCCCGCCGATCGGATTGGCGCTTCCGTGCAAAATGTTTGCCGTGGTCACCCCACCTGCGAGGCTTCGGTAAATGTTGAAATCGTCCGGGTTTAGAATGTCTTCGATTCCGGTCATGGAGGAAATGTTGACCGACCCTTCGTTGACCGAATCCGAAGCGATGTGCGAATGGCAGTCGATGATGCCCGGCGTGACCCACATCCCCGTCGCGTCGATTTCCTTCGTCACGGCTCCTGTCTGAAGATCGCGGCCGACGGCTGCGATCTTCCCGTCGCGAATCAAGACGGAAGCGCTTTCAATCGTTCCGTTGGCGACGGTCATCACGGTTGCGTTTTTGATGAGGATCTCTTCCGCAGCCAACGGGCGGAATGCCAAAAAGAAAACGACCGCCGAAAAAATTGAAGCTCTTCCCCATCCTCGCCTCGGAGTCAGGGAGCGAATTGCTTTCATCAGGGCACTCTCCTTCCTTCAAATGTCGCGCCGCTCAATTCGCCATGTTCCGCCGCCCCCTTTATGAAGTTTCCGGATGCAGTGCCGGAAAAAGTCACCTGCGTCGGGCCGGCGCCAAGGTCGATCGGCAAGTCGAATGAAAACGCGTCTCCTGTTACGTAGCCATTGGACAAGGTTAAAACCCCCAATGGAGAAGTCACGGTCCCATGCAGCGAATTGCGGCTCTGGCGCAGGTCCAGCGAGATGTGGTAGGAGTTTTCGGCGAACCAGACCGTGGCTTCCCAAAGTCCGGAAAGGTTTTTTACGACCTCAGGCTCCACTTGCGGCGATCTGGAGGGCCGTTCCGGCATGTCGTACTTTCGGCCGTCTACAAATACATGTCGAATACGAGGCTCTTCATCGAACAAGCTGCCGGATGCCAGAATCAAGTTGGCGATCTTTCCAGCTTCAATGGAGCCGAGTTGATTCTGTACGCCTAGTATTTCTGCCGCAGAGAGCGTCACGGCTCGTAGCGCCGCTTCCTCGGAAAGCCCTTCCGAAACAGTTTTTCGGAGGCTTTTCAGAAAGTCGGCGCCGTTTCGCAGACCGCCCGAGTAAAAGGCAAAGGGGACGGCGCTTTCCTGAAGCCTGGCAGCGACCCCGGGAGCCTCCTGCCGAAATAGGATCTGTCGCAAGGATTCCTCCGCTTCCGGATGCCGTTCCTTGGGCGCCTCCGGAAAATCGAGATTCACAAGCACCGGGATGCCGGAAGACCTAAGTTCGGCGGCCATTCGATCGGCCTCATAGCCGCCTGCGACGATCGCCTTCAGCTGCAACTCTTCGGCCATGCGAATCGCTCTCCGGATCTCCCTGGCTCGTTCCGCCGGAAAGATTACGGGCACTCTCCCAAGGACCGCCGGCTGAAGCGCTTCCAGGGCGCGGTTTCTTTCGGGCCGCTGCAATCCTCGCTGATGCTGCGAGTATACCGAATGGGCCTCCAGGTAATGACGGGCGTCGATAAAGGTCTGATGGATGTGGGCGATCACGCCCATCAGCGAGCCTGGATAAGTCCGGAAGCCCAATCCTTGAAGCGACATCCGCAGCGCTGTCGGAGAATGCACAACCATTCGACCGCGGTTGTCCAGATCCAGATTGACCGCTGCTGAATGACCCGTAAAAATCCCGGAACTCGGAGCGATGTTCAGGGTCAGGACCCCCGATCGCCGCCAGGCGTCGAGATCCCCTTGAGTGGGATCCAGCAAGTCGGCGGCGAAAACATGGGGGAAGAGCCCCGGGCCCTCCGGGTTTTCAGCCGGCGATTCGGTTCCGGCCTGGGCGGAACCGGGCCGCTGGCGAGGCATGACGGCGTCCCGCCGCAGCCCTCTTTCGGTCAGAGCGTCGATCATTCCCGGATACGCCGTCAATCCCTCCGCATCGATCACCCAGGCGTCTTCCGGAACCTCGCCGTCCACTAAAACGGATTCGATCAAACCGTCCCGAAGAATAATTGTGGCGTTTTGCAGGATTTGTCCGTCTCCGACGTGGACGGTCGCTCCCTTTATGGCGAACGCCGCCGGCACGACATCGGGCATCACTCCCACTTCTCGCCCCAGAATGTCCTGCGCACCCAGTGGCGCCGTCGCCGCACAAGCCAGCGTCAGGCAGATCGCAAGCCTCCTTAACATGATTCCTCCTTCGATCGCTGTGAGATTTCCCGAGGACAGAAATACTATTCGACGGAGCGCCGAGCTTCTAGCCCAATTCGCTAAACGGAGGCGGCCGGCGCCATTTGAGGTGGGTCTGCAGAGCAGCCAGCCCGACGCAGGGGAGAGCGGTAAATAAGGCAGACTTTTCAATTTCGTCCAGTCGGTACTGATCCAGAATCCTCTCGGTCTGGCGCAAGGATTTTTCCACTGCGCGCGTGTCGAACTCGCGAGCGAACCAGACGCGGCCGCCCTTTAGGTCCGTCAGCTCCACGGTGTCTTTTTGGAAGCGCAGCCTTTTCTCACCGGGCGGAACTCCCTTCCATTCGATCCAGCCGCGGCTCAGAAAATCATCCAGAGAAATCATAGTGATCAGGTTCAGCAGCCTGGCGCGATCCTCTCCCGTTATGCCGTAACGGGGAAAAAGCGTCCGCAGGATCTTCCAAGCCATTTTCTGGGCTGCAGGCGTCACCTCAAATGAATTCATTGACTTAATGTGTCATCGCGTACACGATGTAATTGACGCCGAGCTGGAACGCCAGGTTGACGAATTCTCGAGGGTACTGCTCTACCTCCGCCCATTCCCACGCGTCCCCCAGATCCACGTTGTGATTGATCATCACCAGGATGCGGCCGTTCTCATCTTCGATCGCCATATACCGGGCCTCCGTTCCGCCCTTCTCCCATGTACGGCCGGTGTACAGATATTGCAGCCCGGGAACCTGAAAAAGCCGCTCGATATTGAAGTAACACTGAAAAATAGGGTGGTCGACGGAGAGCTGGCGAGGCTCGTATTCCGGCAATACCTTTTTGATCTGGCGGTAGAAATTCCGCCACTCCGCCTCCCCGTGGAAGTCGTCAATCATCAGGAATCCGCCTCGCAGCAAGTATTCCCTCAAATGGAGCGCCTCTTCTTCGTTAATCTGCATGTATCCGACTTCGACCGCATAAGCGAACGGGTATTCGAACAGTTCTTCGGAGAGAATCGGGATCGCCTTGTGATCCGGGTTGACGAAATTGAAATCGGTGAGTCTACGGACAGCGTATACGAACTGCTCATCGGCCTTTGGATAGTCCGTGGCCCAATGGTTGATTCGCCTAAGGTCGCTCCCTCGATAGATCAGGCGGACGAAGGTGAAATCGTTTCGATCTTCGGAACGGCCGCTTCGATCCAGATCGATCGCCAGCGGCAGTGAGGATAGAGCCAAGAGCGCCAGGACCGGCAGGGTTTTTCTAACCATCGATATCCGTCGATTATAAACGGAATCGAATGTCGGGGCGCTCCGCAATCGATCGAGGGGCTGACGACGAGCCATCCGACGGCGGCTCTTCAGGCTAAGGATCGACGTTCAGGTCTGAGCTTCGTAGAACGGGTTGCGGCCTGGCTTGCGTTCGCCCCGATATATTGACGCGTACTCCACATAGTTGTCCGCGTGTCGCCGAATGTCGTAAACCTCCTCTTCGGTCAGGTTTCGAACGACCCGGGCGGGACTGCCCAGAACGAGTGACTCCGGCGGGATGATGGTGCGCGGCGTAATCAGGGCTCCCGCCCCGATGATGCAGTTTCTTCCGATGGAAGCGTAATCCAGAACGATGGCGCCGATTCCGATCAGTACGTTCTCTTCTATGGAGCATCCATGGACCACGGCGCCGTGGGCGATGCTGACATAGTCTCCGATGCTGGTCGGCGCTTTCCCTCGCGTGACATGCACCACTGCGTTGTCCTGAATGTTGCTGCAGCGGCCGATGCGGATCCAGTTGACGTCGCCGCGCAGAGTGGCGTGAAACCAGACGCTGGAATAGGGGCCGAGCCGAACGTTGCCGATCAGGTCTGCGGAGGGCGCGATGTAATTGGTCTCGTCGTAGGAAGGTTCGGCTCCCAAAAAAGGCTGGATCATTGTCGTTCCATTCTCTTTCTTCCGCTATTGTTTCAACAGCGCCGAGCGATTGACCCTCTCGCCCTTGAAGAACACATCAGAGATTCGCTCGGTTGCCGAAATGTCGGTCGTAGGATCGCCGTCGACCAGCAGGAGCGTGGCCTCGTAGCCAGGCCGGATCAGCCCGATTCTGTCTCCGACGCCCAGCATTTGCGCCGTTTCCGAGGTCGCAGCTCTCAGCGCCTCCTGCGGCGGAATCCCCGCTTCCACCCACAATTGCAGCTCGCGATGGAGGGAGGGTCCGTGCAGGACAAACAAGTTTCCCGCATCGCTGCCGGCCACAAGCCTTACTCCGGACTGGTACGCGCTTTTCAAATTTTCCTTGCCTTGCGTCAAAACGTCTCCTGCTGAAATGGCCGTCTGCACCGCTTCTTTCAGTCCCGTTTTCATTCCGGCTCTGGTTGCTTCCAGCATCGATCGATCTGCAACCTGCAAAGCCAGCGAGCGCCTCAACTGAGAATCGTCGCTCCTGGCCAAGCCTACGACAGCCTCTAGGACGGAAAGGGTCGGATTATACCGAACCTGCCTATGGCGCATCGCCTCAAACGTCGATTGCGGAATTTGATTTCGAGACGACCCGTGTTCGACCGCGGTCGCATCTGCTGCGACCGCGTCCTCGACATCCCGCGCGTCTCCCGTATGAACCATCAGGGGGAGTCCCAGGCTGGCAGCCTCTTCGGACAAGGCAGTCAGAATGGAAAGATCCATTCGATTCATCAGCGACTCGGCCCAGCCTGCATCCAGTACGGCCTTGATTGAATCCACCTCCTTGCCGTGCAGCGAGCGAACCTGCTGTCGAGCCTCTGCAGTCGTTGCCGGAGTGCGCAGGAACTCCCCCATAGCGAATTGTCTTAGCGCTTCCGGAAGAGCGTCGAAAGCCTTCGCTCCATGACCTCCTTCGGTCGTGAATATCGGACCTCCTACAAACAACTCGGCTCCCAGGAACTCCCCGGTTTCGATCATTCCGCGCAGCGTCACCGCCGCCGCAAGAGGATCGGCGAATGAATGGACGGCGGTAACTCCGCAATACAGGTGTGAAGCCAGCGAACGCTTCATCAAATCTTCCAGTTGGCCGGTCCCGTCAACCTCCGGAATCAGGCCGGGAGAGAGCAGGTGGACGTGATTGTCAATCAATCCAGGCAAAAGCGTCTTTCCGGGCGCCTCCAGCAAGCTGGCCTGATAATCGCCGGGCTCGGGGCGTTCGTCCGGAAAAACGCGACTGATGCGTCCTTCCCGGATCAGCACGGAACCGCTTTCGATGATCTCTCCGTCGCCCACAAAGATCCGGGGTCCCCGGATCAGGACGACGTCGCCGCGCTGAATGCTGCGATAGAGGATTTTAGCCTTCCGGATCTGTTCCTGACTGTAAAGCTGGTAAGTCCCCATCAAAATGAACGGCGCCAGGACGGCGACGACCCAAAGCTTGGAGGCCATCCCGACCTTCTCCTCCTTTTCCCAACGAAAAAGCTTCGCCGAGATGAAAAGGCCCAACAAAAGGGTCAAGGCAAGGCCCAATGCCGGAACGAGATTCTCCAGAAAGCCCTCGCCCTTCAGCAATACCCCTTGAATCCCGATCGTCAGGTAGGTGGCGGGAATGTACTGGGCGAACATCTGCAGCCAGGCGGGGAGAAACGTCAAGGGGAAGAGCGCGCCGCTCAGAAACAGCATGGGCACGTAAAACAATTGAATCAGGATGTTCACTTCCTGAACTGAATTGGCGACTGAAGCCAGAATGAGGCCGATCGATCTGAAGGCGAATAGACCAATGGTCACTATCAGAAAGAGGTCCAAAAGTCTGTCAGGCAAGGCCATTCCGTATAGCAGAGAAAGACCCAGGACCAGAACGACTGCTGGCAGATACAAAAGCCAACCGGTGACGACCGAAGCCACCAGAATCGGCGTCGGCGAAATTGGCGCAACCTTAAAACGCCTTAAAATATTGTTGTCCCGTTCCTGAACCAACCGCATGCCCGCGCCGAACAGGCCATTGCCCAGTATCCCAAGCGTCAGGACCATGCTGACGACGAAGGTGACATCCATCAGGGCCGCAAAGGCGAAAAAGAAAAACAACGGGAACAAGTAGTTGAAAAACAGAACGCTCTTGTCGCGAAGAGCCAGCATCAGATCGATGCGAATCAACTTGACATAAGTCTTCATTCCCGCAGGCTCCGCCCCGTCAATTCGATAAACACGTCTTCGAGCGAAGGCTTCTTCAGGTTGACGTCCGTCAGTTCGATGCCTTGGCCGTCGATCCACTTGACGATGTCGACCAAAGTCCGCGCCGGTCTGGGCGTGATGATGGTCAGAGTGCGCCGGTCCTTGCTGAAGTCATGCCTCTCTACGTGATTCAGGGAAGGAAGATCGGCATCAACCGGACTGTTGCAGGTGATTTCCAACAGAGCATCCCCCAAGGTCTGCTTCTGAATCTGTCGAGGCGTCCCTTGGGCGATAATGCGGCCGCTGTCGATGATGGCCACCCGATCGCAGAGCTTTTCGGCTTCTTCAATGTAATGTGTCGTCAACAGCACGGTTCGACGTTCGGCTCTGAGAACGTCAATCAGCGAGTGAATTTCGTGGCGCGCGTGGGGATCGAGCCCCGCTGTAGGCTCGTCCAGGAAAAGGACTCTCGGATCGTTGATTAAGGAGAGCGCCAGGACCAGGCGCTGCTTCTGACCTCCGGACAAGTGGCCGAAAAAGCTGGAGCTCTTGTCGGAGAGCTGCAACCGGTCCAGCAGTTCTTTGCCGTCCAAGGCGCTTGTATAGAAGGAGGAAAATAGCTCCACCGCCTCGGAAACCCGGATCTTGTCGGGAAGATTGGTGCTCTGGAGAGTGACTCCTATCTGATTTTTAAGTTCGCGGCTCTGGCTTTCCGGATCGAAGCCCAGAACGCTGACTTGGCCGCCGCTGCGAGGCCGAAGGCCCTCCAGGATTTCAACTGTCGTGGTTTTGCCGGCGCCATTTGGTCCGAGCAGCCCGAAGACTTCACCCGCGTAGACCTCGAAGCTCACATCGGTCACTGCCTGAAATTCGCCGTAATTTTTCGAAAGTCCACGGACGCGGATGTAGACTTCGGAATCGGAGCGAAAAGCATCGCGCTCAGGAACTGCAGCCGCTGGCTCAGTCTTTGCCGGGGCGGTGTCGCCGCTCATTTTCTAGTCCACATTTCGTCACGCGGGTCGCAGATTCTTTCGTCGCCGGCCGCTCTTCTATACTCGTTCATCAGACCGGGTCATACGAAGCCTTCGGAAAAGGAAGAGGTTACCACGGTTCCTTTTTAGAACGCACGCCCTTGACGTTGAAGTTCGAGAAACACAGCGGCGATTCCCCGGCCCCTGCAGGCTGCTCGCTCACGAGACTTCTGCCATAATTAATGCGTTGAAGGTTTCGATTGGATGATCGACGCTCCTGTTCGGCTGGAGAGTCGGTCTTCGCTCCGTCCGCCTGCTCCAGTGGGCGGAGGCCCAATGAGAGCGTCGGCGTCCAAGCCGAATGCGAGCGACTGTCGCATCGCCATCAGTCAGGCCCAAGCTATGGAATCACTGTACCAGCCTGTCACCGATCCGGACGAAATCGGAGCTCTGTTGTCGGGCCTGCCTATAGTCATTGAACCGGAGAAGTTCGTCGATTTCGTACTGGGATTTCCCCGCCGATACCTGCAGCAGACCTCCGCAGTCGAGGTGGTCAAGCACTTCCTGCTGACCGAAAAGATCGGGCCCTCGGGAGTCATTTCCTCCCTGACGAAGATCAAGTCGGAATGGAAGCTCAACGTTTTGACGCGAGATCGGCGGTTCCTGTTTTCCAGGATCGCCGGCGTTTTAAGCTACTTCGGCGCCGACATCCGAACCGCGGAAGCATTTGCAAACCGGCGGCAACTGGTCCTGGACACATTCTATTTTTCCGAAGTCGAGGCCGATTTTGGAAACCCACAGAAGAGGCAGCAGTTTCAGGCGCTTCTGGAGGAAGTCATCCATGGCGGAAAGGATATTCGCGCCCTTCTGAACGAGGCGCGCCCCGATTTCGCCCAATGGCGGATCGAGGAGTTGGGAATGGAGTTCGACAACGCGCTTCACCCGGATGCGACTCGACTTCGCCTCTCCTGCAAGGACCACTTCGGCTTGCTGTACCTGCTGAGCGATTTTCTCTCCTGCGAAGGGTTCGACATTGAAATGGCCGATGTCTACACCGAAAACGGACTTGCGCGAGACGATTTTTTTCTGACGCGAGAGGGACGCAAGTTGACCGATGAACAGCAGGAGGATCTGGTTCGGCGGTTCCGCGCGTTGGCGAACAGGGCGGTGACCCACGCAGCTCACCGTTGACCGGGGCTGCGTCGCCGGAGCTGTCGGATCGATCTATCTGGGAATACGCTTTTTTCAGGTCGGCCCAGCGCGCCCAGGATGTGAGCGGAAATCACGATGGAAAGCCTTTGGCAGGACTTTACCGGCCATTACGCTTATGCCTACGTCGTTTTGCCGGCGCTGATATTTTTGGCCCGGATGACCGATGTGAGTCTGGCCACGCTGCGATTCGTCTTTATCAGTCGAGGCCACCGGGCGCTGGCGCCCCTGATCGGATTCTTCGAAGTACTGGTTTGGTTGCTGGCCATCACGCAGATTCTAACCAGTCTCACCAACCCTTTGTATTACATCGCTTATGCCGGCGGTTTTTCGGCCGGAACATTTGTCGGACTCTGGATTGAAAACCGACTCGCCATCGGAATGGTGCTCGTCCGTATCATTACGCGCATGGACGGGTCCCGACTGATCGATGCGCTGAAGAAGCAAAAATACGGGCTGACCTTTCTGAACGCGGAAGGAGCGACTGGTCAGGTTCAGATCATTTTTACGGTGGTCCGTCGATCGAAAGCCCCCGATGTGATTCGAATCATCCAGGAGTTCAATCCCAATGCGTTTTATTCCCTGGAAGACCTCCGCCAGGTGCGGGATCCACTGCCGCCCGTGTTGGAAGAAAGCGGTTCGGCGAAAATGGAGTGGCTGAGAATTCTTAAACGTCGATAGCGAACTAGGAGATCATCTGTGCAGTTCCGTTGCTTTCCGGCGCGTTCGATTGGACTTCCACCTCAAACTCTCCTTCGCCGTTCCAGATCAATGAGTAAGTGAAACGTGAGCTGACGGCATGGCAGGGGTACAGGTACACACTCAAAGGCAGGCGCTCCAGAGGACAGCTGAAATGTCGCGGATACTGAGATTCGCCTGGGGCGCAAACGACGTATTCGCATACGACGTCTTCGGGCCGATCACCGTATTTAAGGGCCGCATCCAGCAACACCTCTTTGACGATTTTTCCCTTCATTCGCTTTTTTTCAGTTCCGAATCCCATCAAACTTCGCCTCTCGTTCTCGTCATTTGGGTCCATTTTAGAGGCGTCTTGCAAAACTGCAGGTAATTTGAATCACCACCTTCCAAAATTCCCTTGCCGCATTCCGAGAACGTTTCGTGATGGAGCCCCTTGCCGGGCGCTGGTCGCAGCCGTTCGATCTGTCGAGGCCTCGCGTTGAGCGTGGATTTCTTCTGTAAAGTTCTACAAGTCGGGCGCAAAGAAACAAGGCAGGCGTGATGATGGAAACTCGGGAGTCGCCGCTTCGTTCACGGCTGGTTTTGGGGAATGCCGGGGGACGGAATTGAACCGCCGACACGCGGATTTTCAGTCCACTGCTCTACCGACTGAGCTACCCCGGCATCTTTTCGAGAAGGTGTATTCTACCAAATTTCGGGGCGGCATCAATCGGCTGCGCGAGAGGATTTCAAGCCCCTGGATGCAGGGTGCGAGCGACCCGACCCAACTGCGCCACACTCCCCTCAACGAAGGACACGCCCGCTCCCTCCTCCTTGAATCAGAGCCTCCACTTCATGGACCTTCACTCGATTGAAATCGCCCGGGATCGAGTGCTTCAAACAGGAAGCCGCCGCGGCGAACTCCAGAGCCGCGGAGTCGCTGGAAGACAGCAGGCCAAAGATCAGCCCGGCGGCAAAAGAGTCCCCCCCGCCCACGCGGTCCACGATATCGGTGATCAGATAACGGCGGCTGTGAAGGAAGTCTTCGCGATTGTGCAGCACCGCCGACCAACCGTTTGTGTCCGCGCTTTGACTTTCTCTTAACGTAATGGCCTGCTTGCGAAGATTCGGAAACTCCTCCAGAACCCGCTCGGCTGTCGTCCTGTATCGAGCGGGATCCAATCGACCTTCTTCCACATCTTGCCCGATGGGGATGCCCAGGGCCTTCTCGCAGTCCTCTTCATTGGCAATTCCAACATCGACGGACCGCACTAGCTCGCGCATGACTTGGGGGGCCGTCTTGCCGTAATTCCAAAGCTTTTTCCGGTAGTTGTAGTCGCACGAAACAGTAACGCCCAACCTTCTGGCCGACTCCAGCGCCTTCCGACAGTGCGCCGCCGCTGAAGCGCTGATTGCCGGGGTGATGCCCGTAAAATGAAACCAATCGGCGCCGCGTAGGATGCGATCCCAGTCGAAGGCGTCCTCTCCCGCCTCCGCCAGCGAAGACCCGGCCCGGTCGTAAATGACCTGCGACGGGCGTTGATTAGACCCGCTTTCCAGGTAGTAGATTCCCATCCGAACCCCCTGGCGCGAGACAAATCCGGTGTCGACTCCGAATCGTTGGAGTTCGCAAAGACAGGCGTCCGCAATTGGATTGGAGGGCAGGGCCGATACGAAAACCGCTTCCAGACCGAACTGGGCGAGGGAAACGGCGACATTCGCTTCTCCCCCGCCAAATGTCGCTTCAAAGGTCGGAGACTGGAAGAAGCGCTCCACGCCAGGAGGCTTCAGGCGCAACATGATTTCGCCGAATGTCACCACCCTTTTTCTATCCATGTCACGCCCTCCCATTTTGACGCAGTGAACGGACCAGGCGAACCGCGGCCGCTACCGATGCGGCGGCCGCCTCAAGATTTCCATCCCGAATCCACTCGGAGCGGATCAGCCAGGTCCCCCCGCAGGCCAAAACGCAGTCCAACTTCAGATAGTCAGCCAGGTTGGACTGGTTGATTCCCCCCGTCGGCAGAAAGCGAACTCCGGGGAACGGGGCGGAGACGGCCTGCAAATAATTCGTTCCGCCAATGGCTTCGGCTGGGAAGAATTTCAGAATGGACAGTCCCTTTCGAAGCGCCGCTTCGATTTCCGTTGGAGTGCAAACCCCGGGAAAGATGGGGAAATCGTTGACCAGACAATCGTCAACGACCGCCGGATTCAATCCAGGCGAAACGATGAAGCTCGCGCCGGCCTGGCGGGCCGCGCGGGCTTGATCGGTAGACAGGACGGTTCCCGCGCCCACTAGCAGATCCGGGAATTCAGACGTCAACCGACTGATCGATTCGGCGGCGGCGGCGGTGCGAAAAGTCACTTCGGCACAGGGAAGCCCGCCCTTCAACAGGGCCTGACCTATAAAAGGAGCCTGGTCGTGCGACTCCAAAGCAAAAATCGGGAACACCCCCAGTTCCCTCAAAAGATTTTCAATTTCGACATTCATTCCTCTGGACTCTGCTCCTGAAGGGCGGTTAACATGTAAGGTCCGCTCTCCGGTTCGCACGGACCGACGAGCCCCAGACGCGATTGACGTGAGCAGAGCGGAGACACTGTCTCGCCGCCTCAACGAGACCACAACGCTGGAGGCTGGTCGTGATGAAGATCTTCGACCGCCCATGGGCTCCCGTCAAACCTTTCGGGCGGATGCCGAAAGGCTCCGCTAAACCGTTCAGATTGTACACGTTCGATAGAAAAGGAACCAAGATGCCGGAAAAAGAGAAAATAGCTCCTTCACGAGGGCCGAAGGCCGTCGGACCCTATTCGCCCGCAATCCTGGCCGACGGCCTCATTTTCGTATCGGGTCAGGTGGCGATCAACCCGGATTCACAGGAAATTGAGCGGGGAACGATCCAAGAGCAGGTTGACCGAATCATGCAGAATCTCAGCCTGATTCTGGAAGCCGCCGGCAGTTCGCTGGATCGAGTGGTGAAGGCCTCCGTTTTTCTGGCGGACATGGACGACTTCGAGGCGATGAACCAGACTTATGGCAAGTATTTCCGGGATCCCGCTCCGGCACGCACAACCATTGAAGTCAGCCGACTCCCCAAGGACGTCGATGTGGAAATCGATGTGATCGCGCTGGCCGATTGAAGGAGTCCGGCGTTCCCGGCCAATGGCCCGGTCACGCAGACCGCCTTTGCTGGGATCACTCTCGATAGCGCTCGAACCAACCGATGATGTGCAGGATCTGATCGATCATGTTGCTGGGGCGGTGCCCGATCGAATGCGGCGCGCCGGGAATGCGCACCAGAGCAGCCTCCACGCCGCGCAACTTCAGCGCCTGATAGTTGTGCTCGGATTCGGAAATCGGGGTGCGCCAGTCTTCCTCGCCCGTTAGAACCATAGTCGGGGTGGTGACATTTCCAACCAAGGATATCGGCGAGCGGCGGAGGTACGCCTCCGGATCCTCCCAAGGCATTGCACCGAACCAGTAGCGCGTCGCTGTCCACTTCAACTCGGAAGAGCTAAGACATTTTCCACTTGCCCGGAGATTGCAAAAGAAAGTTGGGCGAGGCGTCCCCTCACAGCGACAAGGGTCCGTCAGGACCCGGCAGACCAGCTCCGCTTTCGCCTCCGAAAAGCTCCCGGCCGGCGTGCCGCCAGATCGGCTAGGAGCCGCCGTCGGCCAAGACGCGGAAATTCTCGCCGCGCTCCGAGAAGCGATCGAGGGACAGCTCCATCCTGGCGCGATTCATCAATCGGTGCCGCGTCAGCGGCGTAGCTCTTCCAGCGTTTGTCTCTTGTACCCACTCGGGGGATCGAACTCCTCATCTGGGATGGAGACTTCGTCCGCCGACTCGAACGTCGATCGCATGATGAGCTTCTCCTCGCTGTCGTATTCTTCAGAAATGAGGGCGAACCCTTCTAGGTCGGCCGTCATTTCCGTCGCGAAAGCTCCGAGCGTGCCGCCCCCCAGCATCTCCATGTTCGAGACGCTGCTCGCCATCTGCGTAAGCGATTCCGCGAAGTCTCGCATCTCGTGGGCGATTGCGACCATTTCCTTTCCACCTGCGATCGCTCCTTCGTCGCAGACGCAGGCTTTCCTCTCGAGGCGGTCATCCCGCTTCACCTGCTTCCACTGACAAGCGACGCCGTTGACGCTTCCGCCCTCGCCCAGGTCCGTCACGACCGGAGGCGACGGCGGCTTGTAGTCCCCGCCCGGCATCTTGCCCTTCATCATGCGCTCCATCATCTCTCGCTGCTCGGGAGGAACCTGCGCCAGCATTTCTTGCATTGGCCGCATGGCTTCACTCATCTGCTGAGCGAGAGCCTCGATCCGCTCCCGATCGAAGACCATGTAAGACTTTTTCTCGTGGTCGATCATGTACATTTCGTCCGTCTCCCCGAGGAAGATCACGGTCGTTGCGAGCGTCCCGTCCATCCCCTGGGTGTCCATCCGCATGCGGTTGCCTTCGATCTTGGTCACCGTCACGTAAGATTCCTGCGCATCGAAGAACATATTGCCTTTTGCGAAATTCTCGACCGTCGTGCGTAACACCGCCCCCGCATGGGCGGTTGCTCCGATACTCGACATCGCCAGGCAAACGGCGAGAAGGCTCGTTCTCAGCTTCATCGACTCCTCCCACTCCTTGTGGTTGATCTGTAGGGATTTCCTTGTTCGCGGACGAGTATATCTGAGCGGAAATGGTGAGTAAAGCGTCGAAATGAGCGGCTGGGTGGAAC
>CAZAEY010000007.1:33144-48688 GCA_964484155.1 uncultured Acidobacteriota bacterium | reverse complement strand
AGAGGTTTCCCGAATCAGCTCCGCTCTGGACCGGTTTGAGCGTCGCGCGATTCGGAGGCGCCGACTATCCCGCCGCCCAGTCGGCCATTTTAGGCGCCTTGCGCAATGACGGGGCGGATCCGACGCTGCTTCATCTGCTGGACCAGACCTTGAGCGCTCAGCCGGAAATGAAGGAGGAACTTTTGGAGCGGATTGAGCGCATGCACCGTACCGGCGCCGGACTCCCCTGGTCTTCTTATCTTTTTGCGCGAACCCTGTTCTTGACTGGCCAAGGCAGGGGGGAGGAGTTGATCGACTCAGGGGCGCTGGAGACGGCGCGACAAGTGGTCCAACGTTTTCCCGAGTTTTATGAAGGGCGCCTGTTGCTGGCAGAGATACACTTCGAGCTGCGGCACTGGCCGGAGGCGATCGCGGAGCTTCGGGAGGCGGTATCCATGAGACCCGACCACGTCCAAGCTCATTATCGACTTGCGCTGGCCGAGCAGCGGGGCGGGAGCCGCGAGAGAGCCGCTCAGATCATGCAGCGCTACCGGGAGCTGAAGGAAGCCGAAGACAAGGAAATCGGTGAAAGGATGGCCCGCACTAGAAGCCTGATTGTGGAGATGCTCCCTGCGCGGGATCAATGAAACGGGAAAACCCCTACAGATGCGTCGGCTGCCGCGAGCTTGCGAGCTGGGAAAACCGGACCGCGGGGAATATGCCGGGATCGGCAGGAAAAGCGGAGAGTCGTCAGCCGGCGCGCCTGCGCAAGCGACCTCCCGAATGCGTCAGAATCTTGGGCGCCTCGATTCCAACTCATGGGTTCGCCCTCAGATCCCCGGCTGAATGACCGCCTTCATGATTTCTCCGCCGCGGAGAGCGGCGAAAGCGGTTGCGGTCTCCTGAAGCGGAACCGATGTCGAGATCAGCGCCGAAGGCCGGATGACGTCGTTTTCCAGGATGCGGATCGCTTTGGGGAAGGTGTGGACTCCGATGTAGGACCCGTAAATCGTCAATTCCTTTCGCGTAATGGAATTTTGAGGCGTCGGCGGCAGGGCCTGGCTGTTCATCCCGAAAAGGGAGATGCGGCCTCCGACCCGGGCCAGCTCGACGCACGTCGGAAGTTGGGTGCCGACCGCATCGACGACGATGTCGGCGCCGTGGGGAAAGACTTCGCGGAATTCGCCTGCAAAGCTTTCAGCGCCTGAATGAAAGGTTCGCTCAAATCCGATGCGCCTCAGGTAATCCAATCTAGGCTGCTGGATGTCGCACACGGCGGTGCGGGCGCCGGCGGCCTGAAACAGCAGAGCGTGCAGGGCTCCTACGGGCCCCCCGCCGATGACCACAGCGGTTTCGCCCGGTTGAGCCCGGACGTTTTCGACGCTGTTCACGACGCAGGAAAGCACCTCCGTCCAGACGGCTTCCTCCCAAGGGAGGCTCTTCCGGATCGGAAAGCAGGCTCTCTCCGGGACCAGGTTGTAACTGGTCAGCCCTCCGTCTCGGAAAATGCCCAGAGTTGTGAAGTTCTCGCAGTGATTGACCAGGCCCGCCCGGCAGTATTGGCAGCGGTCGCATGCGATGTTGGGCGCGATGGCCACGCGGTCTCCGAGGCCGAGGGATGCTACAGCGTTTCCAGCCTCGACGACCGTTCCGATATATTCATGCCCCAGGATCACGCCTTCAGCGGCCGGGTGTCTGGGGGGGACGTCGAGAATGTGAAGATCGGTCCCGCAGATGCCGCACGCCTCCACTTTGACCAATACGTCGTCGTCCGATTGCACGACGGGCTTCCGCCTCTCTTGAAGCTCCAATTTTCCCGGACCTGCAAACACCGCAGCCAGCATGCTCAAAGCTCCTTTCCGATATGAACCGAGGGGCCGAGTCAGAACTTCCGACTCCACTCCTTGGGCCACCGTTCGACCACAACTTTCTTCTGGGTGTAGAAATCAATGGCGTCTGCGCCCTGCCCGTGGAGGTCTCCGAAAAAGCTCTGCCTCCACCCTGAAAACGGGAAGAAGGCCATGGGCGCCGCCACCCCGATATTGATGCCGATGTTCCCGGCCTGGGCTTCATAGCGAAACTTTCGAGCCGCCGACCCGCTAGACGTGAACAGGCAGGCCATATTCCCGTACTCGGAACTCTCATTAATGATCCGAATCGCTTGATCCAGATCGTCCGCTTCAATGACCCCTAGCACGGGGCCGAAGATTTCGGTGCGGATCAAATCCCCTTGAACGGGGATCCCTTTCATGATCGTGGGCTTCAGAAAATGGCCATTGTCGTATCCAGGAATGCGGGCTTCTCGACCGTCCACCAGCAGTTCGGCGCCCTGGCCGAGTCCGCGATCGATCACCTGAAGAATGCGATCCCGGCTTTGGGCCGAGATCACTGGGCCCATTTCAATGCCGTCGTCGGCGCCGCAGCCGACTTTTCTGTTTCGTGCACTGTCCAGGAGCCGCTCCAGAAAGGAATCGTTCGCTTCGCCGACGGTCACGGCCAGCGAAGTTGCCAGACACCTTTGACCGGCGCAGCCGAAGGCGGAATCGACGATGATGCGGCTCGCAGTCTCCGGATCGGCGTCCGGGAGGACTACAACCGCATTTTTTGCGCCTCCCTGACACTGCGCCCTCTTGCCATGGGCTGCGGCGGTCTTGTAGACGTAGCGGGCTACGGGGGTCGATCCGACAAAGGACACCGCTCGTACCGCCGGGTGCTCCAAAAGCGCGTCGACGGCCGCCTTGTCCCCATGAACCAGGTTGACCACGCCGGGCGGAAGATCCAACCGGTCCAAAAGCTCAAACACCCTGGACATAGTGTTTGGAACCTGTTCGGACGGCTTTAAGATAAAGGTGTTACCGCAGGCGATGGCGTAGGGCAGAAACCACAGCGGAATCATGGCGGGAAAGTTGAATGGCGTGATGGCGGCGACCACCCCTACCGGCTGACGGATCATCATCTCGTCGATTCCCGGCGCCACGTCCTCCAGATTGACTCCCATCATCAGCGATGGGACTCCCGCGGCGACCTCGACGTTTTCGATTCCCCGGCGAAGTTCTCCTCGGGCCTCGTCCAACGTTTTGCCGCACTCGTCGGTGGTCAGCCGCGCAATTTCGTCAAAATGCTCTTCCAAGAGATTCTTGAGGCGAAACAGGTACTGAATGCGTTCGGTGGGAGGAACCCGCCTCCACTCGGCGAAAGCTCGGGACGCGGCTTCGATCGTCTCCACAACTTCTTCAGCCGTGGAAAGAGGAACCCTGGAAAGCGTGGCTCCAGTCGCTGGATTCCGGACGTCGCAGAGGCGGTCGCTTCTGGACGGGGTCCACTTCCCACCACTGTAGTTGCTCAACGAATTTACGCCGCTCATGTCCTCTCCTTTCCGGGCCGCGCCGCAGATCGAACCGGCGAAGCCTTTCGCCAAGTCTACGCACGGGCTGGCAAGAGTGCAACCCACGGGGCGGATCCGAGGAGCCGGAAGGCAGTTCTGCGCGACGACGGTTCCAGGTGAAGGGCAGTGTTTCAGAGAAACCATTAAATAGATGTAAAATAAGTAAGTTAGGAAAACTCTGCTAAGGCGTGCCTTTCGTTGAAGGAAGACAGATCGGTAGCCGGGGCTCCTTTTTGCAGCAACTGGTAGGCGTGTGCGTCGAAGCGCTTAGAAAACCAATTGTCTTTTGGCCATTTGAGCGCTATACTCTTGACAGTCGCCGCGCTTCCGGCGTGGAGGGGGAATCGTTTTTTGATGAATGTGCATTCTTAATTGGAGGTTTCGCGATGATCAATGGGAGCCAAAACGGTCTTCGAGCACCGCTTTTTTCAATTCTAGCCGCGCTGCTGCTTGCGGCGGTTGGCGTGGCCGGAGGAGCCGGAGACAAAGTCCTGACTCTGTCCGGGTACCAGGGGCCTCACCAGCTCCCGCAGGACCAGGGGGCGTCGGGCGTATGGCAAAGTCTGCTGAAGCTGCGTACGACCGCCAGCGCCATCCACACCACGGCTCACCCAGACGACGAGCACGGCGGAGTTCTGACGTATCTGAGCCGGGGGTTGGGCGCCAGGACGTCCATGCTGACCCTCAACCGCGGCGAAGGCGGAGCCAATGCGATTGGGTCGGAGCTGTTTGACGGACTGGGGCTGATTCGAACCGAGGAGCTGCTGTTGTCCGACCGGTACTACGGCCTCGACGACCAGTATTTCTCGACGGTGGCAGATTATGGGTACTCGAAGACGCTGGACGAAGCTCTGCAGAAATGGGGCAGGGAGAACGTGCTTCGCGATGCCGTGCGCGTGTTGCGGGTCAATCGACCGTTGGTGATTGTGTCTCGCTTTCACAATTCTCCCCGAGACGGCCACGGCAATCATCAGACTTCAGGACTCGTATCCTTTGAGGTTTTTGAGGCTGCAGGCGATCCCTCTGTTTTTCCCGAACAGATCGAGAAGGAAGGCTTGCGCCCATGGCAGCCGTTGAAGATGTATCGGGGCGGAATTCGAGCCGCCGAAGGGGAAGACTGGCACGTTCGAGTGGACGCTGGGCAATACGCCCCTCACATTGGGCAGTCCTATCGATGGTTCGCTTCCCTGGGGCTGAGCTTTCAGCGCTCTCAGACAAGCGGAAGAATGCGTGAGATCGTAGGGCCGTTTTATCAGTATTACGAACGGATGCACAGCCGCGTGGGCGGGCTCGACAAGGAGGCGGGATTCTTCGACGGAATCGACACTTCGCTGTCGGGGATCTACAACCTGACGGGCGAGACGCCGCCCGAGGGCGCGAACCTGCTGCTGGAGCGGTTGGAAAGAAGCGTTGAGCAGGCCGTCGGGGCCTACAACGTCACCGACCCGTCGGCCGTGGTGCCGGCGCTGGTAAACGGACTGAGGCTGACCAGGGAAGCTTTGGCATTAGTTTCAGGCACCCCGGAAGCCGCCTTTCTGCTCGCGATCAAGGAACGGCAGTTTATGGACGCCATCAATGCCGCTCTAGGGCTCCACCTGCGAGCGGCAGGCAGAGCCAAAGACGCGGTCGATTCTCCCAGTCCGTGGGCGCCTCCTCCGACGATGGGGCCGGTCGTTCCGGGCCAGCAGTTTGCCGTAAAGGTTGATTTCGCCAATAGGGGAACCCTCCCCATCCATCCGCGTGCGATCCGGATCGAAGCAGCGGACGGGTGGAGGGTGGAAAACCGGGACGCCAATCCAACGATTTTGGGAGAAAACGACGTATTGTCGCATCAATTGACCGTCACCGTTCCGGAAGATCCGGTTTATTCTCGACCTTACTTTTACCGCGATTCGATTCAGGAAAGCGTTTATCAGTTGAAGGACGAAAAATACAACCACATGCCGTACCGATCTCCGGCCGCCGTGGCTGTAGTGGATTACGACGTCTTGGGGCAGGCCGTCTCAATCAGGGAAACGGTGCGCACCGTGGAGCCGAATCTGCCTTACGGACACGAATGGAGAGAGTTGGCTGTCCTGCCCAACGTGGCCGTGAATGTGACGCCCGAAATTCAGGTCGTTCCTTTACACCGGGCTTCCCAGCCGGTTCAGGTTCAGGTCGAGTTGATCAACAACGACATCGCAGGGAGCCAGGGAGAGTTGAGGCTGCAGCTTCCGACAGGCTGGAGGTCGAGTCCGGAGGTCATCCGCTTTTCCTTCGCGCAAGCAGGAGAACGAAACAGTCATACGTTCTCGTTGACGCTGCCGGCGCTGGAACAACGTCCCTATCGGATTGAGGCGGTCGCGACCGCAGGAGGCCGGGAGTTTCGCGAAGGCTATCAGGTCATCCGGCATCGCGACTACGAAACGCGGTACCTGTTTCGCAGCGCGACTATGGATATCCGAGGGATCGACGCCCAGATCGCCCCCCACTTGAGCGTGGGCTATGTGATGGGCGTGGGCGACCAGGTTCCGGCCGGTACCGAGCAACTGGGGGCAGAGGTTGCACTGCTGGGACAAGCCGATCTGGCCAGCGGAGACCTGAGCCGGTTCGACACGATCGTGATCGGGACCCGCGCCTATGCGGTGCGCGAGGACCTAATCACCTACAACAGTCGACTGCTCGAGTACGCCCGCAACGGAGGAAATCTGATCGTTCTCTATCAGACGCCGGAATTCGATCCCAATCGCTGGGCGGCGTATCCGGCGGAGCTGCCTCAACGTTCTGAAGAGGTGTCGGAGGAAGACTCGCCGGTGCGAATTCTGGCGCCCGACCACCCGGTCTTCACGCAGCCGAACCGGATTACGCTTGCCGACTTCGACCATTGGGTGGAGCAAAGAGGGTCGAAATTCTTCAGCGAGTGGAGCGACGAATACGTTCCCCTTTTGGAAACCTACGATCAAGGCCAGCCTCCCCAACATGGAGGCTGTTTGACTGCTGAATACGGCGAAGGCTACTATTCATATTGCGCCTATGCTTTTCACCGACAACTTCCGTATGGAGTGGAAGGGGCCTACCGCTGGTATGCCAATTTCCTTTCGTTGGGAAAATAAGAGCTTCGAAAGAATCGCCTGCGCGGCGCTTTCCGGCTTCATCTTCTTGATTCTGACGGGACCTCCCGAACTGCTGACCCCTGCGCTGGCGCAGGGGTCGGGAGATGTCCGGCAGGAGGAGGAACGAGACTACTTCGCCAAATGGCTGAAGGAAGACGTCGTATACATCATTTCCCCCGAAGAAAAGGCGGTCTTTGAGCGGCTCGCGACCCTCGAAGAGAAAGAGCATTTCATCGAACAGTTCTGGAGCAATCGCGACCCGAACCCGCGGACTTCGATCAATGAGTTCAAGGAGGAGCACTACCGACGAATCGCTTACGTAAACGAGCATTTTGCCGCGGGCTGGCCGGGTTGGCGAACCGATCGCGGCAAGATTTACATCATCCACGGACCGCCCGACGAAATTGAAGCGTATCCATCAGGCGGGACATATGAAAGGCCGCTGCACGAAGGAGGCGGGACGACATCCGTCTACCCGTTTGAGATTTGGAGATACCGGCATCTGGATGGCATTGGGACCGGCGTCGAACTGCAATTCATCGATCGGGGCATGAGCGGCGAATATTACCTGGCTCTCAATACGGACGAAAAGGACGCGCTGATGATGGTTCCCAATGCCGGCCTCACCATGGCCGAGCATCTGGGCCTGGCCACTCGCCGGGAGCGGCCCTTCTTTTCACCTTCCCGTCACGGCTCCTATCCCCTGATGAACTACCGCGAACAAGACGGCGCGTTCGCCCGATACGAGAGCTTCGTCAACGTTCAGCGCCCGCCGATTCTGAAGTTTCCGGAATTGAAGGAGTTGGTCGATGTCAGCGTGGCGTTCGATTCCCTGGACATCGAGACGCGCGTCGATTACTTCAAGCTCAGCGACGAGAAGGTGCTGGTGCCAGTCAACCTGTTGCTCCCGCAGAGCCAGTTGAGCTATGCCCGGGAGGGGGATCGGTTGGTGTCCCGCGTCGCCGTTTACGGCGTGGTGACAGCGCTGAATAGAAGCATTGAGGCGGAATTTGAGGATGAGTTGATTGCGACTCACGGACTGGACGAGAGCCCCCGGACGGATGGAAAGAGAGTCTACCAGCGGGTGCTGGTGCTGGATGCCGGAAAGAGATATCGTCTCGATCTAGTCGCCAAGGATATGGTCGGGAACAGGGTGGGAGTACGACAGCAACTGGTATTGACGCCGAATTTCGGGGCCGATGGACTGGCCGCGAGCAACTTGATCGTGTCCGACTTCATTCAACCGCTGGACGATCCGCTGATTCGGGAGGGTCAAATGTTCGTTTTGGGAGATGTCCAGGTCCGACCGAGCTTTGAGCGCGTGTTTCAGCCTTCCGATTACTGCGCAGTCTACCTGCAGTTATACAGCGTCGACGTAGATCAGAGCAGCCTGATGCCCTCATTCGAAGTCACTTATCGTATTCGAAGGGGCGAGCGGGTCTACTACGAGGGCCGCGACGAAGTCGGCGAATCGGTGCAGTTTTTCTCTCCGCAGCGCATGGTGCTGGTCAAGAGGCTTTCGCTGCAGGCGCTTGATCCAGGCGCCTATGAGATTGAGGTTTATTTCCGGGACCGCATACGAAACGAATCAATCACAAGGGTCGAACAAGTGCAGATTCGGGACCCGTTGGCGGCTTTTGGCGAGCGGGCTGAAAACTGACCCGTGGCGCTGGCTTCCAGCCGGCGATTTTTGAAATGACCGGCAGGATGCCGGTCTTACGGTGGAGCTAAGCAGCTCAATAAGCGTCCTCAGTGAATTTCCGATAGACCTCCCTGGCTTCTTCAAACTGGGAATAGACGCGTTCCTTCTCCCGATCCGAGCGCCAGAAGGGCCATTCTTCGGCCAGTTCCTGCAGGCGGTCCACCCAGCGCAGGCAGTAGCGCGCAGCATCGGGATCCCGCGGAGGCGCCCCGCCCACGTGAATCCAGACCGGATTCGAAAATGCCTGGGCGTATGCCGCGTCCAGAGGAAAGCTCTCGTCCGGGGATCCTTCGGCCCGCACGTGGATCCAGCCCGATTCCTCAAAGGAGAATGCGCCTTCGTATTCCAGGTTCGTTCGATCTCCCTGAAAGGGAACCGCGTCCAATACTTTCCCGTTCGCAACCACCTCAAGAGACTGCAGCGGAGAGATGGAACGAACGCTGACGCGCAGAATCACTTCGCCTCCATTCGCCGGTAGCTCGATGGTTTCTCCGGGCATGCGCCCCTGGACGGTCATTTCCATCAAAGGCCCTGTGGTGACGAAAGATCTTCCGGCTCGCAATCCTTCAAACCAGGCGTTCATATCTAGACCGGCATCCGCCGAATGCACGAAAGTGCGCACCGAGCCCACCAGCTTGCTCCTATGAAGGTCGCTGATAGAGTCCTCCCCGCCCACTGCCGCCACTCGCAAACCGTTGTTCCAGACAGCATAGAGCGGAAAGAACCCGGCTCGGCCGGCCTGAGACCACTCCAACGCGTCAGTCGATCCGAGCGCAGCGTCCACAATAAACCCCTTGCCTCCGCCCAGATCCCTTTCCAGCGGATCCTCCTCGCCCGAGAAGGGGTGAACGTAGCCGACCGTCGCTCCTTGGGCCTTGGCCTTTCGAAGCATGTCGGTGTTGCTTGGATACAGGCTCTCAATGGCAGTCCCCTCATAACCGGTCGTAAACGGCGAAATCAGGTGGTCTCGAAGCCCCAGCATGAAGACGTGTCCGTAAAAGGGAGGACGATACTCCTGGCCGACAACCAGCAGGCGATCCTCAGTGGAGAGCGGATGGGGACCGCCTCCGGGAACGAAAAACTGATAATCCAGTATACGATTGTCCTTGTTGGCCACCTGTTCGTTGATCACGTCCTGGTCTTCGGCCTCGGACATGAAAATCAGATTCTGCAAAGAATTTTGCAGATTGCCGCCGTAATTCATGTGCACGTGCGTGGAGCCCGAATACCAGCCCTTCGACTTCAGATCGGCCATTTTCTCCAGAACCAGCGTAAGCCGGGTCTCCTCCTCCTCGCGGATCTGCACGGAAGCCGTCTGCGGAGAATACTGAAAGCCCTTGACCGCGGTCAGCTGCGTTTCCCCGGGGGGCAGCTGCAGCTGAAACTCTCCGGCAGTGTGGAAGACGTTGTATCCGACGTGACTGGTGCGGGCGTATGAATCGTGAGGCGCGTAAAACTTTCCATCTGAAGCCGTCAAGTGAATGCGAGCGGGAGTCGAGGCTCCGGAGCCGCCGTCTCGAACCTCCACCGCCAAGGTTCCCATCGGACGCTTCCAACGCCTTTCTCGAATCGGCAGCGGCGTTATACGCCCGCCATAGGTTTCGATCAACGCCAGTTGCGGCAGCCCGCCTTCGTTCGAGACGAACGCAATCCGTTCTCCATCCGGCGACCAGCGCGGGTGGAAAGCGTCGTGGGAGAAGAACGTGAGCTTGTAGGGCGTTCCCCCTTCAGTCGGCTGCACGTACAGGTTGTTGAAGGAATCGGCAGACCCGGCCGTCGAGGAGTAGACGAATCGCCGGCCGTCAAGGCTGACGTCCGGCCGCGTCCGGTAAAGCGTCTGCTCTTCGAGCACTGTCTTGGCCTGCTCGATCCCATTTTCCCGGGCGGGAATCCGCACGACGTTGCCCGACCCGAGGGGCACGCCGCGATTGGTCAGAATCAGAAGCTCTCTCCCGTCGGGAAGCCAGGCCGGACTCAGGTGCATGTCCTGCGGGCCGAAGTACAAGCGGTCACGGGGATAGCTGTGATCGTAGGTGACGGCCTCCTCCTGACCCGTCCAGTCGCCGTTTTCAAACGAACGGATGTAGATGTTGAAAAAGCCGTCTGGACGGGACGAAACATAAGCCAGTCGGTCGCCCTGCGGGGAAAAAACGGGATCCGCGTAGACGAATTCGTCGTCCGTCAGCCGACGGCTCACGCCCGAGTGCAGATCGAGGATCTCCAGCTGAATGCGCGTCCCATGCTCATCAGCCGTGTAAACGATCCATCTCCCGTCAGGCGACCAGGAAGGGGACGAGTGATAGGAGTCTCCGTAGGTCAATTCCACGGCCTGGCCGGTTTCCGCGTCGACCTTCCAGACGGAGCCGCTGAATGCGACAGCGATCGCCTTTCCATCCGGAGACCAACTCGGCGCCCAGGGAGTCGACGCGGTCGGAGGCGGGAGGAAGTAGTTCCTCATGTAGTTGCCGCCATGGCGGGCCGTCGGGTAAATGTCGAGCGACTGGGCCGCCGGACCGCTTCCCGCGCCCTGCCAAAATAATAGATGAATCAGGGCCAGCGTCCAGAAGGAGCCGGAGCTGCGTGCCATGCTGAATCTCCATGTTTGGTGCGAGGTCGATCTCATTTGCCCGATTCAATATTGAACGGCGCGGCGCGGTTGTCAAATCGGAAGCGTGAGGAATTCGCTTGGCGGAGGGAAGGTCAGCGGACGGATGGAGCTTTCAGAAGCGAATCGGCCGACAGGGAAGCAGCCATCGCCGCTGTCATAAAAAAAGCCCGGGCCGATGCGACCCGGGCTTTCCAGACAGGTTGGCGGATTGTCTTAGGATTGAAATCGCGGCAGCAGGAGAACTCCCGCCAGCAATCCGATGCCAAGAAGCAGCAGACTGGCCGGTTCGGGCACCGGAGTGGATTCGGTGCCGAAAAGAGACATGTGGGAGAGCTCGGGCTGTTCGCCCGCGCCGACCGACAGATCTTCCGTACTCCAGCCGTATTCAAAATTGGGAACGAACGGATCCTTCAGCAAGTAAAGGGCAAAGTGATCTCCGGCTTTGATGGCCATCAGGATGACGTCCCCCTCCAGCCCGGTGTAACTCCAGATTCCGAAAGTGTTGTCCGGGGTGTCTCCTAGCATGAACCCTGCGAAGCTGCCTCCGGCGGTGTCATGCTTGCCGATCAAAAACAAGTCGTCAGCGCTCGGGAAAAGGCTGACGAAAGCTTCGCCGGAAAACTCGTCAGCGATCCAGTGCAGAATCGACAGAACGTTATCCAGGTTGTCCTGGCCGCCCGGATTCGGAGGAGGCGGATTCCACACTCCTAGATAAATGTAGGGGGATGCATCGGCCAGCGCCCAATTCGGCGTTTCTCCGATTTGAGAACCGACTGCCGAATCCACCAGCCAGCTTGAGAGATCGATGTGATCCGCAAGCGCCGGCGCCGTAGCGCCGAAAATCAGAATGGTCGCTGCAATCAGGAATTTCTTTATGATGGATGCTTTCATAGCTGTTTACCTCAGGTTCACGTTTTCAGTCGCTGATATTCTAGCAATCCACGTGCCACAATCGATGGGACACCTCCACCGCTCGCCTTAAAACCTTGACGAATTGGGTTTTACCGATTTTCGAGGAACCTTTAAAAACGTCCGCAGCCTATTAAGGAGCGAAGGAGATGGACGAAATTGTAAGTTATTTCGACACTCGCACCTCGAAATGCGCCGAAAGTTGTAACTTTCCGGCGAAATGCATCGGACGTCCGTCTTTTGATTCGACCGCGGGATTCGAAACGCCGGAGCTCAATTGGCGTCAACAGCTGGGAGCGCGGGCTACCAGCCCGCAACGCGGGCGGGCCGGCAGGAAGCCGGCGCCGCAGTATGTTGTGTGCGAAAAATGCGGGTGAAGTATCAGCTCAGGCCAGGCGTCACGTTTGTACGGGCTGGGTCAGTCCGGCCGGAATCGTTCGAGTTGCGGCGGCCGTGTGAAGGGCGAACACGGCGTATGACACCAGCGAGAGCCAGATCAGATCGGCCATCAGCAGGTGAACGAGCTGAAGCCAGCCAGGCGCTTTAAGGAGAACGTTTAGAGCCCCGACGCCCAGCTGAATCATATATAGAGAGACCGTCAGCCGACCCGCTCTTTCCACCAGAGGGCTGTCGGATCGCAAAGCCACACGATAGGAGGCGATCAGCAAGTAGAGCCCCGCGATGATCGCCAGAATGGGGTGATAGATCCTCAGGGCGACCAGGAAGTGCGCCGCCGCGTCGGCGGTCGGCGCCCCCTCGTGAACGGCTCCGGCGGGAAAAAGCGTATCGCCCAGGGCGGTGACGGCGCCCGAGGCGCCCAGCAGCAGCATTCCGAGCAGAGCGCCGCCGAGCCAAAGGGCCGGCCCGACGGAGGCCCGGGTCCAGACCGGAGCTTGCCAGCCGCGACTGAACAGAGCGGTCAGCTGCAGGCTGGCCAGCAACAGGAAGGTGTTGACCAGGTGGACTCCCATCACCCAGGCTCGGGCCAGAGAGTCGTCGTCGCCCACCAGTCCGAAAAGAACGAGGCCCGCTCCGATCAGGGCTTCCACGACAATAAACAGCAAAACCCAGACGGCGGCCTTGCGCACGCGGTGGCCGGGAGGGAAGAGGCGGAACGCCCACACCACCAGCACGACGACTGCGACCATGGCGAGTCCGCTGGTCAGGCGGTGGGTCAATTCGATGATCGTATCGACTTCCGGCGCCCGAGGGATCACCTGGCCGTCGCACAGCGGCCAGTGGCTTCCGCAGCCGGCGCCCGAACCGGTGATCCGGACCCATGCGCCCCACAGAATGACCAGAAGGGTCCAGATGAGGACGGCGATTGTGTACTGGAAGAACCGCTTTTTTTGCAAGGCCGCTCTATTGTAAAACGATCCGACAGATGGTTGTTTTTTCGACAAACCGGGGCCGCCGGCACCGTAGGACCCGGCATCCTGCCGGTTATTTCTCGCATCGGCGGCTGGAAGCCGGCGCTACAGCAGCGCCAGAGCGACGGAAGCCAGCAGCGAAGCTGCAATCAAGACGACGCAGAGAAGCGCCAGAACCAGGTCAACGAACGTCTCTTCCTTGAGGGGGTCCAGCCAGATGCAAGTTGCGAATCCGCCAATGAATCCGCCGAGGTGAGCGAGGTTGTCTATTCCGGGCATGGCGAAACCAAACATAAACAGCACGGCAGCGAAAATAAACGCCTGCTGACCGAGGGCAGTATTGCCGGTTCGGCGTCCGGCCCAGATCAGAGCGGCGAACAGTCCGAAAATGGGCGCCGAGGCGCCGATGGTGAGCAGGTTTCCTCCGATGGAGCTGAGAAAAAAGCCAGCGGCCGACGACGCGGTGTAGATGATCACCAGACGCGAGGCGCCGTACATTTCGGCGGTAGCAGGCGCCATGTGGCGGATCCACATCAGGTTGAAGAGGATGTGCAGGAAGCCTCCGTGCAGCCAGGCCGCGCTCAGAATCGTCCACCAGCGGCCTTCGACGAAGACCGGGTAGGCGCCGCTGGCGCCGAAGACGTACAGGCTTTCGATGCTGGGAGCGAAGAGCGAAAAGAGGCCTCCCATGCGAATCCCGCCCGGATCGTACAGCAGGGTCAGCAGATACAGGGAGACGCACCCGTAGATGACGATCGGGACAAATCCGAGGTTGTATCCGAGGCGGCGCAGGATGGGCGCGTATCCCCAGAGCGCCGGATTCTTCGCGCCGCAGTTGAAGCAGGTGTCGTCGTTGACGCCCACCAGCCTGGCGCAGGCGCGGCAGACGGTCGATCCTGAGGTTTGCCGCTTAAACATCTGTTTTTATCTCAGGGACGGCGCATTCTTCTGAAAAGTCGCGACTTCGGCTCCTCGTCCCATCAATACGATATCAGCATAGCCTACAAAAAGCCCGTGTTCGACGACCCCCACGAGCCGGTCCAGTTGCTCCGCAAGTTTAGCCGGATCTGAAATCGACGTGAATCCGCAGTCGAGAATGTAATTGCCTCCGGCCGTTCGAAACGGGCGGTTGACGGCGTCGTGGCGCAGTGTCGCTTCGGCGCCGAGTTCGCTCACACGCGTCGCCGTCAACTGCCAGCCGAATGGAATCACTTCGACCGGAAGCGGAAACGCTCCCAATCGTGGGACCTGTTTGCGCGAATCGGCGATGACTACGAAAAGATCGGCCGCGGATGCGACGATCTTTTCACGCAGAAGCGCGCCTCCTCCGCCTTTGGTGAGATTCAGCTCGGGATCGAACTCATCGGTCCCGTCGATGGCGACATCGAGGCTACGGACCCGATCGAAATCGGTCAAGGGGATCTCGCCTTTTCGAGCAAGGTGAAGGGTTCCATTCGAGGTGGGCACGGCTTGGATCCTGAGGCCGGCCCGAACCCGTTCGGCCAACAGTCCGATCATACACGCTGCCGTGCTCCCCGAACCCAAACCCACCGTCATGCCGTCCCGGACGAATTCCAGGCTCGCTTTCGCCGCCTGGAGCTTCTCTACGTCATAATCTGGCATCCCCCGGGGATGGTACAACGGACCAACGAACCGTGACAAGCCGTATCGCAGGCGTCCTGTTTTCACGTTGCAGCAGCCGCTGACGTCCTACCTGCGCCGCCAGAGTTAGCGACCCTGCGAAATTGAAGCTGGAAACGCAAGCGTTCGGAACCTGTCGCCCAAATGCCCAAGCGGCGTTTGCCGCGACCGTCGAGCTGGAAATGCCATTTAGATTCGGCGGCATCTTGATTCGGCTCGGGATACAATCTCAAAAATGGTCAAGACGCCATTGCTGACGGTCGACGTCGTAGTCCGGATCTGGAGGGACGGCGTCTTTTCAGGAGTCGTTTTGATCGAGCGGAAGAACGCACCCAAGGGCTGGGCGCTGCCGGGGGGATTCGTCGAAGTGGGCGAATCGGTCGAAGAAGCGGCGATTCGAGAGATGGCCGAGGAAATATCGCTGCCAGTGCGACTGGCGCGACTTTTGGGAGTCTACTCTTCACCGGATCGGGATCCGCGCTTTCATACCGCGTCGGTGGTCTTTATCGGAGACGCCGAAGGGGATCCGAAGGCGGCCTCGGACGCAGCCGAAACGAGGGTGTTTCCCTTGGAGGCAATCCCGTTCTCGCAGCTGGTCTTCGATCACGAGCGGATATTGCTAGATTTCATCAGGAGGTGAGTAGAGGCGGGAGGCGGGAGGCGGGAGGCGGGAGGCAGGAGGCGGGAGTCAGGAGTCAGGAGTGAGGAGTCAGGAGTCAGGAGTCAGGAATTCAAGATTTCAGCACCCAGCACCCAGCACGAAGCACGAAGCACGAAGCACTTTGCACGAAGCACTAAGCACTAAGCACCAAACAGGAGGATGACGATGGTGAAGGAATTCAGGGAGTTCGCATTACG
>CAZAEY010000007.1:0-33044 GCA_964484155.1 uncultured Acidobacteriota bacterium | reverse complement strand
AAGCACCAAACAGGAGGATGACGATGGTGAAGGAATTCAGGGAGTTCGCATTACGCGGCAATGTAGCGGATATGGCAGTCGGAATCATTATCGGAACCGCCTTTGGAGCCATCGTCACCTCGATGGTTTCCGATGTGTTGATGCCGCCGGTGGGGTTGCTGGTGGGCAATGTGGATTTCGCGGATCTGTTTGTCGTGCTTCGCGACGGAGTTGAGACAGCCGGCCCCTATGCGACGCTGGCGGCGGCGCAGGAGGCCGGAGCAGTCACGCTCAACTACGGGAGATTTTCCAACGCGCTGTTGAGCTTTCTCATAGTGGCCATGGCTGTCTTCTTTCTGGTCAAAGGGATGAATCAGCTCAAGCGCCGGGAGGAAGAGGCCCCGGCGGCGCCCACGACCAAGGACTGCCCCTTCTGCGCCAGTTCGATTCCGATCAAGGCGTCGAAGTGCCCGCATTGCACTTCGGAACTGCCTGCATGATCGGGCGGGCTGGGAGCGGGGCGTAGAAGTGGGTTTCAATGTGGCGTGGCCCGGGTTTCATCATCGAACCGCCTTGAGGAGGGGTGTCGTATACTGAATTGCGTGGACGCCTACGAAGCCGTGGTGGTGGTTTCCTTCGGGGGCCCTGAGGGGATGGACCAGGTCGTGCCATTTCTCGAGAACGTCCTTCGCGGGAGGAACGTTCCGCGCGCTCGCCTGCTGGAGGTAGCGCGCCATTACGAAAGCTTCGGCGGAGTCAGCCCGCTGAACGAGCAGAATCGTCGTCTGATTGCGTCCTTAAGGAAGGAGTTGGACGACTTCGATCTGCCAATGCCGATCTATTTCGGCAACCGCAACTGGCACCCTTTCCTGTCCGATACCGTTTGTAGCATGAAGGAGGACGGCATCAAGAAGGCGCTTGCTTTCGTTACCTCCGCTTACAGTTCCTACTCGGGGTGTCGTCAGTACCGCGAAGACATCGAACGGGCCATAAGCAAGGTCGGACCGCCTGCGCCGCAGATCGACAAATTAAGGGTCTTCTTCAACCACCCCGGCTTCCTCGAACCAAATATCGAGGCGGTGGAGGCGGCCTATCGACGGATCCCAGAGGACCAGCGGGATTCCGCGCCCCTCCTGTTCACCGCCCACAGTCTGCCCGTTGCGATGGCGCAGGGATGTCGTTACGAGCTGCAACTGCGGGAAGTCTGCAAGCTGGTGGCCGCTGGCGCGCATCGGGAGAACTGGGCCTTGGTCTTTCAGAGTCGGAGCGGATCTCCGGAGCAACCCTGGCTTGAACCCGACATCGGGGATGCGCTGGAGGAATTGGGCTCCGCCGGCACGACGCATGCGGTGGTGAGTCCGATCGGGTTTACATCTGATCACATGGAGATCTTGTACGATTTGGACGACGAGGCCGCCGAGACTGCAGCCCGCTGCGGAATCCGCTTGATTCGGGCTGCAACCGCCGGGACCCATCCGCGCTTTGTTAGAATGATTCGGGAGCTGATCGAGGAGCGGCTGGATCCTTCCTCGCCAAGGCTGGCCCTAGGGTTGATGGGACCCGCTCCGGATGCGTGTGCGCCCAACTGCTGCCCGCGAAGCTGAATCGAAGAAGGGGGGCGGAGACAACGGACCTGCCTCCGTGGCTGCGCGGCTCCGAAGACGAGGCTGGAGATGTCAGATGGCGACTGAAATGGCGCCCGAGCCGAGAATTCATCTGCAGAAGATGACGGATCGGGAAATTGATGCGATTGCCGCATTAGAAAGGGTTTGCTTTTCGACCCCTTGGAGCCGCCGTAGCTTTGCGTTGGCGGTGGCCGACCCGGCCGCCTGCAACTACGTGCTGTTCTGGGATCAGAGGTTGGCCGGTTATGTGGTCACATTCAGGCGAGCGGAAGCCTTCCTGATTGCGAATCTGGCCGTCGCGCCGGAGTTCCGGCGCCGCGGAATAGCCCGAATCTTGCTGCGCAAAGCGATGGAAAAGGGAGAGCTCTCAGGCGCCACGTTTGCCGTACTCGATGTGCGCCAATCAAACCGCGAGGCGATCGCCCTGTATAAGTCCTTCGGATTCAAGCCGGTCGACAGGAGGAAGGATTACTACGCGCTGCCTCGCGAAGACGCCCTTGTGATGGGTCGATTCCTTTGTCCGGAACATTCCTAAGCATTTCGTTCTGCGTTCGGCAGTTTGCTTGCCGCGCTCGGTTTTGGAGATCCGGGTCAGGATGAAGGGGCGACCCGATCACTTTCGTTTCAGGACAGCCAGGTGGTCTCGATAGCGGGAGCGAACGGCGATGAAGTCCCGGTGCTCCAGCTTGAGTTCGCTGGCGATCTGGCGAATCTCGCGATTTTCCAGCGCTGAAATCAGCTTATCGGAAGAAGAAACGGCGAAGAGGCAGTCCAGAAGCAGCAGTTTCTGATCTCGGTTCGCGATCCTGCGGAATTCACGGGTGACCAGAAAATTCTCCACGTGGCCGAAGAGCTGATTCTGTCGTTTCGCAATCTCGACGACCAGCGCTGCCTGCTTTCGCGGCAGATCGCCTTTCTTCATGACGATCTTCTCCATGGCGTCAGTCTGCTCCGGAGTGACTTTCATGTCTGCATGCGCCACGCGACCGAGCAGATACGCGAAGGCGGCCAGATAGCGGGCTTTTTCCGGATCCAGTTGGTCCAGTTCCTTGGAGATGCGGCGGAGGCTTTCGACGCCGGCCTGCTCCTCGTTCTGTTGGGAGGAGCCCGTTAATCCCAGAAACCTCAATAGCGACATCTATTCACCAGCGACGCGGAGATACATGAATGGAGGAATCGTCAGGGCCAGCACGTCGTCGCCTCCGGACGCTTCGCGCGCCATGTCCAACGCGTTGCTCAGGCCAGGGGCCCACTCGACGCCCAGGCGTCGCGCTATGGCCGGATCCTTGGGGCCCACCAGAATGACCTTGGAAAGGTATCGGAGCGGATACGTCGCCCAATACCACACGGTGAAGGGATGAAATCCGTGGTGCGCGTAGTCATTCCGATATCGTTCAATCAGTTCCGGGTCTTTGGCGAAGCGATCCTGGAACAGCTCCTGCATCTGAAAAGGATCCGCGGTCACCGGCAGGACTTCATCCCAGAATTTACGATAGGCAGCGTGATACTGTTCGTGAAATACCTCCAGCACCGGGTTCAGGATGATGACGACGCCGCCCTCCTTTACATACGGCCGGTTGTAAAACCAGTTGAAGACGTACCCCAGCACATCGCTGACAACCAGGATCGGATTGACGCGGGCCCCGACTGAATACGGGCTCAGATCGGCCAATCCGAACACCAGCGTGTCGTACTGTCTTGGAACCCGGACTTCGAGCTGCTTCCTGAGCGCCTGCAGGGTTTTGGGATGTACTGCGTCGATGGAGCCGGCGTTGATCTCAATCGGACTGTAGTCGCTGCGGATCGATCGGAAGATTCTCCGGCGGACAGGTTCCGGAAAGAGCTTCATCGCCGGAGGACTTATGGCGCGCAGAGCGCTCTCCAGCCCGTTGCAGTCGCCCCGAGACTTGGAAAGAAATCTCATATGGGGCGGATAGGTGGCGCTGTTCATGGCCGCTTCCAACACCAGAATGCGGCAGCGCTTCAAAATAACGCGGCTGATCCGTTCGATGGAGGCGTGCATATGCGAGCCTTCCGGCTGCATGACGTGCGGATCCTTCTCGGTCATCTGGGGCGCGTGATGCGGAGACAGGCTGTTGTACGTGCCAAATCCGACGGCCACCGACTTGTGGCCTCCATTGAGGGGGATCTGAACGGTGTCGATGTACACGACAAGATCCGACTCGGTAACGGCGCGGGTCGTCTCCACTTCTTCGCCCTGCTCGGTTTGACCCAGCGAGACGATGTCATCCGGGTCTTCGGCATCAAAGTTTTTCAACTGACTCGGAAAAAACTCCGACATGATCCGTTTGCCCAGCATGTACTCCAGTTCATGGACCTTCATCTTCCGATGCAGCGCGACCGCGCACATCAGGAGGATGTTTTCCTTTTGAACGCCGTACGAATACAGCATTTCCAGGAGAGTCTCGATGGCCGTTTGACGGAAGTCCGGCCGCTTCATCAGGGGGAAAGGCTGGCAATTGTCGTCAAAGGCGATCAAGATTCTCGAATGGCTGTTGACCAGGTCCCGAAGGGGGTCCATTCCCAGAGGATTCTCCAAGGCTTTCCTCACAGATTCCGCGATCCCCGATCGATGGATGCCGGAGATGGGAAGAGGCGGGTAGTAGATGTCGGAGCCCTCGGGAAGCTTTGCGTGCAGCAGGTCGTTTCCAAAATACGTCAGAAATTTCATCTCGCTTTTCGAACAGTTCCGCAGTCGGACAGTTCCGTATTATGCATCAATTTATCGGTTTGCCTAGCAGCCGTTGGTGAAAGTCTGGACGGGCCGCGCTGCGAGTGCCGCGGGCTGGGATGCAGGGCGGTCCCGCCCAGGCGATGCCGTGGCATCCTCCAGCCATGCGCTTTCCCGGGAGCGCGGGCATCCTGCCCGCCCCCAATCGCGCATGAGCGCGATTGTTTTGCAGCAGATAGCGAATCCGCGCCAACGCTCCCGGTTGGACAGATCGCGCTTTCGCGCGATGAGGTGGCGGGCAAGATGCTCGCGCTCCCAGAAGGGTTTGCGGTTTCCGGAACTGCGTTGCTCGCCGTCGAAGAAGAGCACAGCTGCGGACGGGACGCGCTGTCGCAAGCCGAAGGGCGGCAAGGATTTGTCGGCTTTTCAACTGTCGAGTGTGCGACGGCGCCGACCAGCCTGTCTGACAATGTGCGGTGCGCAGTTTCTCGCGCCGTCGTTTTGGTTTATCGTGTCAGCCATGACGTTTCAGCCGGGTCTCTTGAAAGGTCAGGTTGCGCTGGTGACCGGCGGCGGAACCGGCATCGGAGAATCGATTTCACTGGAGCTTGCTCGGCACGGCGCGGATGTCGCTGTGGCGAGTCGAAACCGCGACCACCACGTCGCCGTCCTGGACGCGCTGAGCAGGCAAGGCAGCAGAGGGAGTGCGTTCGAGTGCGACATTCGCGACCCGGAAGCCGTGTCCGCTATGATCGCCGCCGTTGCCGATCGCTATCAGAGGCTCGACATCGTTGTAAACAACGCCGCCGGAAACTTTCTTTGTCGAGCCGAAGAACTGTCACCAAATGGGTGGCGCACCGTTGTCGACATCGTTTTAAATGGCACGTTTCTGGTCAGCAGGGAGGCCTTTCGCTTCCTGAAGGAAAGCCGGGGGTCGATCGTCAACATCGGCGCTCCCTATGCGGAATCGGCGGCGCCGCTGGTGTCCCACTCGGGCGCCGCAAAGGCCGGAATCCTGAGCCTGACCAGAACGCTGGCCGTCGAATGGGCCCGCTTCGGGATCCGCGTCAATACGGTCTCGCCTGGGCCCATCGAAGACACCGAAGGCGTTCGGAGATTGATCGGAAGCGACCGGAGTCGACGGCGACTCCTGAACGCCATCCCGCTGAATCGGTTGGGAAATAAGGAGGATGTGGCGGCCGCCGTTCTATATCTGCTTTCTCCCGCGGCGGCTTATGTTACCGGACAGAACCTGGTTGTGGACGGCGGGTTGGGGCTGGTTCAGGGCCTTCGATTCGAACCGTCGGAAAGTCGCGAAAAATGAAGATTTCAGATCTGCGCACCCCCGCATTCCTGATTGATTTGAAGAAGTTTAAAAGAAACTGCCGGCGGATGATCGAAAAGGCGCGAGAGCTCAAGGTCCGGTTGCGACCTCACGTCAAGACGCATAAGACGATCGAGGGAGGCCGGCTTCAACTGGGGCCTGATCTGGACGGGATCACCGTGTCCACATTGGCGGAAGCCCGCCATTTCAGCGAAGCGGGATTCGAAGACATTCTGTACGCATTCCCTCTGACGCCCGACAAATTGCCGGAGGCGCTGCAGCTCACGCGACGCTGCCGGGAGTTCCACGTCCTGATCGATCACCCTGAAGCGGCGGATCATGTAGAACATTTCGCCCGCCGCCATGAAGAGACGATCTCTTGCTATCTGAAAGTCGACTCCGGATACCGTCGGGCCGGCGTCGATCCGCGCTCCGAATCAGCCGTTCAACTGGCAGGCCGTCTGGCCGAATCCAGGTGGGTGCGCCTGGCCGGTATCCTGACGCATGCCGGTCAAGCCTACGGTTCGCATACGGCGGCTGAAGCGGCTGCGGCTGCTGAACAGGAAAGGCGGGTAATGGCCGAGTTCGGCGAAAGACTGAGGGATTGCGGCATCGAGGTCGTCGTCAGCGTGGGATCGACTCCGACGGCCTGCCAGGTCGAAAACCTTTCCGGAGTAGATGAGATGCGCCCCGGAAATTACGTCTTTTTCGACAAATTTCAGGTGGATATCGGAAACTGCAAGACCGAGGACTGCGCGGCAACTGTTCTGACCCGAGTCGCCGGCGTTTATCCAGATCGAAGCGAAATCATCGTCGATGCCGGGGCGCTGGCTCTCTCCAAGGATCCGGGCGCAACGCACGTGCAGGAAGCGCCGCCTGGATTCGGCTCTGTCACTGGTCGTCCTGAAATGCGGGTGGCGGGACTGTCGCAAGAACACGGGCTGATTCGATGCGAGGAAAAAGCCCGAGTCGATCGGATCAGGATCGGAGACTTGCTGGAAGTTCTTCCCAACCACTCCTGTCTCGCCGCGGCCCTCTTCCCGGCTTACGCCGTGCGACGGGAAGACAGGATCGTGGATCGATGGATCCCGGTACGCGGATGGTAGCGATTCGTTCCGCGTTCTGCATTCTTAGATCAGTTGCTCGAAGAGTGTGGCCTTGTCGAACGAAGCCCGGACCTGCGCTTCCCCTTGCCATGATACTTGGCTCTCCCTGACGCTACTCTCCGGCGCTTCTATGCAATGAACTGCATCAAGCCTTTTTGAAGATTTCGCCTCAGACCGAGCAATCAAGTAGAACGCGTAACGCGGAACGAAGAACGCGGAACGCTCACCCCCCGGGTCTTCTCCGGCGAAGCAGCACGCAGGTGGCCCCGACTCCGCCGTCTCGCAGCGAGGCCGAAGCGAATGCGACGATGCGGCGGGCCAGCCTGCGCAGTTGGAGCCATTCGGGCACCTTCTTCTTCAAGACGCCTTCCTGATTCTGAGAATTGTTCCCTTTGCCGTGAATGACGCGGACGCACCGAAGTCCGCGCCTGCCGGCAAACTCCAGGAATCGTTCGAGCTCGGCAAGCGCTTCTTTCTGACCCATTCCATGCAGGTCCAATTCCGCCTGAACTGAAAACCCTCCGCGGCGAAGCTTCCTCATCAGCGGACGGTTCCATATCTGCTCCCCGCCTTCCCGATAATCCGGATGAAAGCGGGAGTCTTCCAGATTCTCCATCCGAAGCATTTCCGGAAACTCCGACTCCGCAGGTCTGGTGCCGGGAGGTTGTCTGACCCGAGGCGTTCTTCTCGAGACGACGGGTTTGCTGCGTTCGAGAGGCACGACATCCTTCATCGCGCGGCGAAAGACCTCTTCGCCCGACCCCTCCCAATCCGTTTCCGAGGGGAAAATCTTTTCGGACAGAGCCCGCTTTTTCATGATGACCGTCCTCCAGAAAAGGCGCCTTCCGCAGACGACTCTTCTTCGCACGGACGAATCTTAGAATCGACCGGAGGCCCCCGTTCGAATTGCCGCTCTCAGATACTCAGTATAGTACAGGAGGGTGGCAGGGTTCTGGTTCCTGGTTTCAGGATTTTGAGCTTCGGCAGGCAGGGTGGTTCTTCAGTTGGAATTGCCGGGAATTGCTTATTTACAAGCGAATCGGCGATCGCTTTGGTGGGTTCGGAATGCGGTTCGCCCCATTCAACGCGCCCGCGGCGGGCGTGCGCTCCGCCAATTGCGCTGCGCAGTTCGACTGGAGGCATGGGGGACGCTTTCGTAACGGCGGCGCTTCTGAAACTTCAAACCTGAAACCAAACCCTCCCTGCTATACTGGCCTTTTCGGCTGCGAGGAGTCATCATGCGGAGACCGGAAATACACGTTGAAGGCGTGCCCGGGTATGTCCCCGAAGAAGTTGCGGAGGAATTTCGGAATCGGTTGTCCGAGGCTGTGCATGATTTCCTTTATCGTTCTGGAATGAGGGGCATTCAGTTCTCGGCCGGAACGGAACCGATATCTGCCAAGGCCGCCGGCAGTCATGGCGATTCGGCTGCTCCTCCAGTACGGGAGCCCGCCTCCAGGCGGGAGGAGATTTCGGTCGAGGAAAGGGCGCAGCAGTATTCCAGTCGCCGCCCTTTTTTCGACTTCGACTTTCTGGTCGTGCCGGACCATGTGAGAGAGAGTTTGCTGTCGGCGGTCGATTTGATTTCGGTGGAGGAGCTTGTGTTCGACCGGTGGAATCTTAGATCCATCGAGCCGTTTCCCCGTGCGGCGCTGAATCTCCACGGGGCGCCGGGAACAGGCAAGACGCTGGCGGCGCACGCGTTGGCAAATTATTTGAATAAGCCCATTCTACTTGCCAGTTACGCCCAGATTGAAAGCAAGTACGTAGGGGATGGCGCCAAGAACGTGGAAGCTGTATTTCACGCCGCCGAGAGAGACGGCGCCGTCCTGTTTATCGACGAGTCGGATTCGCTTCTGTCCCGGCGGCTGACGGAGGTCAACCAGGGCGCGGAGCAGGCGATCAACTCGATGCGCAGCCAACTGCTCATCAGCTTGGAAGGGTTTTCCGGAATCGTCATTTTCTCGACCAATCTGGTGGAGAACTACGACCGGGCGTTCGACACCCGCATGCGGCATGTATTCTTCCCGATGCCGGGCGTGGAGGAAAGAAGGGAAATTTGGCGGCGCCATCTTCCGGCTCAACTGCCTTTGACCGAGGACGTCTCGATCGGCCGGCTTGCAGAAATCGAAGACCTCTGCGGCCGGGACATCAAGAACGCCGTCATCGATGCTGCGCTCAGAGCGGCGCGCGGTCGACGCGAGGAAATCGCCCACCGGGATTTGGAAGACGCGGCGACGAGGGTCAAGGAGGGGAGAATCCCGGCGCCCCGATCGGCGGCTCCTTGACCCTTCGCGTCGGCTCGGCTAATCTTTCAGTCAAGGGGAATGGTTTCGATTCTCAGTAAACCATTTTGACGCCTGGTGGACTGGAGGGATGGCCATGGCACCGAAGATCCGGCTCTTTGCGCTTTTTTTGATCGTCCTGTTTGCATTTGCCTGCGCCCGTGAGCAGGTTACCTTGAACATCGCTGGAGGGGCTGAAGGCCACGAACTGGACATGACGGTGGCCGCATCCAATCGGTTCATGCGGCTGCACCCTCACGTTCGCGTCAATGTCCTACCGACTCCGGCTACCACGACGGACCGATTTGAATACTACCAGCAGGTGTTCGATGGGGAGTTGGACAGGCTTGACGTATTGCAGATTGATGTGATCTGGCCGGGAATCATCGCAAAGCATGCCGTCGATTTAAGAGACTTCTTGTCCGAAGCCGACTTGGAGGGGCATTTTCCGGGGATCATCGAAAGCCTGACGGTCAACGGACGGCTTGTCGCCATGCCGTGGTTCGCTGATGCACCCAGTCTTTTCTACCGCAGCGATCTGCTGGAGAAGTATGAATACGCGGAACCTCCGCAGACTTGGGACGAATTGGAGGAAATGGCTTCTCGAATCATGGACGGCGAGCGTCAGGAGGGAAATCTCGGATTCTGGGGGTTCGTCTGGCAGGGAAGAGCTTACGAAGGGCTCACCTGCAATGCGTTGGAGTGGCAATATTCCCACGGGGGCGGGAACTTCGTAACGGCTGACGGCCGACCGAATCTGACCAACTCGGAGGCGCTCGCAGGTTTTCGGCGGGCCGCCGGCTGGATTGGAAAAATTTCCCCCCCGGAGGTTCTCACCTTCGCTGAGGATGAAGCGCGCCTGATGTGGCAACGAGGGAACGCGGCGTTTCTTAGGAACTGGGCGTATGTCTACTCTCTTGCCAGTGCCGATCCGGACATCTCCGATAAATTCTCCGTGGCTTCGCTTCCGGGCGGGCCCAAGGGCACTGCGTCCACTTTGGGCGGGTGGCATTTGATGGTTTCCAAGTACTCCAAGCAACCGCAACATGCAGCGGATCTGGTGCGCTTTTTGAGCAGCGCTTCCGAACAGAAGATCAGAGCGATGGAAGGATCCTATAATCCAACGATTCAAGCCCTTTATCGGGATCCGGAGGTTCTGGAAGCGGCGCCGATCTTTCGGGGATTTGAACGTGTGTTCGCGAATCTGGTTCTGAGGCCAAGCGCTCAGACCGGGGCTGGCTACATGCCCATTTCTCAGCAGTACTGGGACGCAGTGTACGACATCCTGAACGGATACGAGGCGGAAGAACGCTTGCGGGAAGCCGAAGAATCGATGAAGCGGATTCTGGCTCAGAATTAGTTTTTTTTGATGACTCGATACGTTTTAAAATCGCCCTCCTGAAATAGAAGGTCCAGCAGGCCCGATTCTTCCAGCTCTGCGAAGAGCTTTTCCAGAAAAGCCAGGGTCGGAACTCGCTGAATCAGTACATGGGAAGCCGAATTCTCGATCATCCGCTCGATGAGTGCCGCCGGCTCGGCGCCGTTCAGCGATCTGATTTCGACTCCGAAGGGTAGGGAGCGCCACTCCGAGTCGTCCTTGGCGAGTTCCGAGCGCCCTTCTTCCCTCCGTTTGGAGGCCGGCGCCTGAACGCTCCATGCCGAGCCGGGGTCTTCCGCCCAGAGCTGGACGAAATCAATCCGCCTGGGCGCCCTCAGATCGCACTCAATTACCAGAAACCCGCCTTCTTCCTTGCGTTCCAGCCGAAATACGCTGGCTTCCAGCGGAATTCCGTCTTCGCGAAAGAAAAAACGTGGGCGGTAGAAGGCGGGTCCCATTTCGAGGCGATCGGTGCGAAGTTTGACTCGCCAGCGGCGTTTCCACACGGACGGATCTTCCAATTCGAGGCGGAATTCCGAAAGTCCAGAGCGCTGGAGGGCCGAATCGATGACTGATCGGGTGAGTTGGACCGCCGGAGTCGAGTTCGGAGTCATCAGGACCGGATGGCTGAGAAAAGCCTGGTAGCCGGGAGTCAGCGCCAGTAAAGTATCGCTGGGCTGCATCATCCGGTCGAGACGCTGGTGCGTCCGAATCAAATCGATGGAACCCAGCCGCTGCGACTGAAATGCGCTCCGCTGCTCGTAGCTGGAAAAGATTCGAACGGCGGAGGGGGAGACGGTCAAGAGGCGGTCGTCGCTCCATCGCGGCCAGACGAATGGGAGCTGGAGCACGGCCAATCCCAGTATGGCCGTTCGCCAGATGGACTGGGCTCGAGGAGATCGCGAAGGCGCCGCCAGCGGAGCGGCGATCAGCAGCGCCAGAAATGGAAACACCGTGACGTGGTAACGCAGAAGCTTCGAAGTGAGGAGTTGCAGATAAAACAGGGCGGCGGCGAACAGGCCCAGCCTCCTCAATTCCCTGTGCCGCAGCAGAGCGGGCAATGCGATCGGCAGCAGGAAAAACAGCGGCCCGGGCGAACCGACGAACAAGACGCTCTGGGTGGCGAGTCGCCAGGGCGCCAGCAGAAAGTCTCGCCAGTCGCCTGGGAAACCGGCCCAATTATTGGTCGCTTTCAGCCAGGATCGGTACTCTTCCGTTCCGAACCAAGGGTTGGGGATCCAGTCGGAGAAAATGGGAGCGACGGGGTTTCCAATCCAGAGCCAGTTTTTCACAAGCCACGGCAAGGTTAAAAAGACGCAGGGAACGGCTACCGCCAAGGCCGGACCGAGGGCTGACTTCCAGGATTTGGCGTAAGTGCGCGCCAGCCAACCTGCCAGCAGCAGCGGCGCCAGGATTCCGGAGTACTTGGTGGCGCAGGCCAGGCCGCAAAACGTTCCAGCCAGGAGGAACCATCGGGAGTCGCGTCGTTCGATCGCCCGCTCGAAACAGACGTAGGACAGGAAAATAAAGTGCGCCAGGGCCAGATCGACGTAGGCCGTTTGACTCAGGTATCCGACCAGCGGGGAGGCTATCAATGCCAGCGCCGCAGGCGCGGCCGCGGAGCCGCCAAGGCGGCGCCGGGCGTAAGCGAATACGGCCAATGTCAGGGCGGCCGCGAAGAAAAAGTGAAACAGTTTGGCCAGGGTTTCCCCCTGAAGGAGGAGCCCCCACGTAAACAGCATTTCAACGAAAAAGGGAAAGCTGGAGTAAACGATGTGCGGAGCGGGGACCAGCCCGCCCGCCTCCAGGTAGAGCCGCGGGACTCCCAGGTGGTAGTTCAGCGCGTCAAACCCGGTTTCGGGGGCGAGGGCCGCCAGCAGATAGACGATGAGAAATCCGCAGGTTAAGACTGAGAATGGCTGGATCCACTCTCGGGTCCTCGCAGAGGAGACAATTTCTCGGACGCCGCCGGTCGTTCGAACAGACGCCAGCAACCAGGGAACGAGGAGCCAACCCAGGGCAGGGCTGAGAAGGCCGGCCGCTCCCAGCAGCAGGACGGCGTAGCCGAGAGCGCCAAGGCCGAGGGTGACGGCCAACACGAGCCGCTCCATTGCATCCAGGCCGCGGTCGATGCGCAGCGCCCGCAAGGCTCTCGCCCCGGTCGCCCAGGCAGCCAGCAGCGTGGCCGTCCATAGCAGCATCGCCCAGATCCCGGAGGCGTCAAGCAGTTCCCATAGCTGCTGCATTGGAATCCTCCTCCCAGCCGGCTGGGCTCCCTGCGGGCCGATCTGAGTCGAACGAGGACTGCGAAACCGCGAATCCGCGTTGTCAGCCCGGTCAGCTGTCCGAAGCGATGCGGATGCAGATCTTTCCGAAATGGTCTCCGCGCTGCATGGAATGCAGCGCCTGAGGCGCTTCCTCCAGCTCGAACACCTGGCTAACGGCGGGTCGCAGACGGTGCAAAGAGACCGCCCGGTTCATGGCTTCAAAATCGTCGCGACTTCCGACCAGCATGCCCTGAATGCGCACCTGCTTCATAAACGCCGGGATGATGTTGAGTTCAGCCTCAGCGGAGGACAAGACCCCCAGCAGAATGATCCTTCCACCGATTCGAACCGCCTGCAGAGACTGTTGCAGCGAGTCCGCGCCCGCTACTTCCACAACCAGATCCACTCCGCGGCCGCCGGTCATGTCTCGAATCAGCTTCCCCCAGGCAGGCTCCTTCCGGTAGTTGATCACGGAAGCGGCGCCCATCTCCAGTAGGCGCTCCAGGCGATCGTCGCGACTGGAGGTGGCGATCACCTGCGCGCCCAGCATGGAGGCGAACTGCATCGCGAAAATGGACACTCCTCCGCTGCCCTGCACCAGGACCGTTTCGCCGGCGCGAAGCCCACCGTGCGTATGCAGCGCATTCCAGGCCGTCACGGCAGCGCAGGGAAGAGTGGCAGCCTCCACGGATGAAAGGTGCGCCGGAGCGGCCACGACCGATTCCTGCGAAAGAACCATGTGCTCGCACAACGTTCCATCCAGCGGCCCTCCGAGAGTGGTTCGGATCCTGTCGCGTGTCGGCCCTCCGGAAATCCATTCCGGACAGAAAATCGGACATACGCGGTCGCCGACACGGACTCGGCCGACGCCTTCTCCGATCTCTACGACGGCGCCGCAGCCGTCGGATCCCGGAATCAAGGGCAACGGTTGACCGGGATTGTACTTGCCCTGAACCATCAGCAGGTCTCGATAATTCAGTGAGGCGGCTTCCATGCGAAGCAGGACCTGGCCGGGGCCAGGCGCGGCGGGATCGGGGCGCTCGGTGACCGCCAGCCGATCCAGACCGAAAGTTTCTTGAATCTGAACAACTTTCATAAATGATGGACGCCGTGGCGGGAGGTGCGCCCTATTGCCGGCAACAAACTACCGGAGTCGGGTTCGAAGCACTTCGGCCAGCTCCCTGGAATCTACCGCAAGTTGTTGACCGGTTTGAAGATCCTTCACAGTCACCACGTTTCGCTCCAGTTCCTCCGGTCCCACCAGCAAGGCGTACCGGATGTCTCTCTCTTCAGCGTATTTGAACTGCTTTCCGTAACGGTCGTTTCCCGGATAGAGATCCACCCGAAATCCTTCGGCCCGAAGCTTGCGACAAAGAGCCAGGGAATGCTTCATCGCGGCTTCGTCAAAAAGCGTCACCAGCAATTCCGGCCGCCCCGCCAGCGTCTGCGGAAAAAGGTCGCGCTCCTCCAGAAGGATCAGAATCCTCTCCAGGCCTAGGCTGAATCCGCAGGCCGGGACTTCCCGGCCTGAAAACATCCCGATCAGATTGTCGTAGCGGCCTCCCCCTCCAGCCGAGCCGGAAAGGTCCGTAAACGCGACTTCAAAGATCGCGCCCGTGTAATAACCCAATCCCCGGGCCAGATAGGGATCGATCTTCAGCGCGCCATGGGCCGGCCCGTCGGCGCAAAGCGTCACGATCTGGCGAAGATCCTGAACGGCGCCGACCGCTTCCGGATTGGATTCGAACAGGCTGAGGAGCCAATCCAGCGCAGGTTCGATTTCCTGGGGAGTCTCGTCCATCCAGCGCAGCAGCGTTTCAGAGCTTCGATCCGAAACACCGCGCTCCCTCAACTCCCGGCCAACGCCGGCCCGACCGACCTTGTCCATCTTGTCGATCGCCACCAGCGCCGATTCCTCCAGGGCGGGGGCGACTCCCGCCGACTCAAGCAGCGCCGACAGCACGCGGCGATCGTTCAAGCGTATCTGGAAATCTCCGATGGGAAACCCCAGTCGCGCCAACACGGAGGCGGCGGCCGAAAGGATCTCCGTTTCCACAAGAAGGCTCCTCGACCCGGTGATGTCCAGATCGCACTGATAAAATTCCCGGAAACGACCCCGGGCGGGGCGATCGGCTCTGTACACCTGCTGAATCTGATAGCGTTTCAGATATCGGGGAAGCCGGCCCTGATACTCCGCCGCCACGCGCGCAAGCGGAACCGTCAAGTCGTATCGCAGCCCGGCGTCCGCGAGATCGTTTTCCCCGCCTTCTTCTTGCAGACTCTTTTGGAGTTTGCGCCCCCGTTTCATGACCCTGAAGATGAGTTGGTCGCCTTCCTCCCCGTACTTTCCCAGCAATGTTTCCAGGCGCTCCATCACCGGCGTCTCCAAAGGCTCGAATCCGTAGCTCTGGTACACGTCTTCGACGATGGCGACCGCATAGCGGCGACGCAAGGCATCGATGGGAAGAAAATCTCGCATGCCGCTGACGGGTGCGGTGATCTTGTTGGTCATTCTTTGGGTCTCTCCGCAAGGGAATCTAACACGGAAAGTTGTGCTTTGTCGAAACCAGGCGCTCTCCGGAATCCTATCGGATCCGGAAGTCCAGCCGCGGTTGGACAGATGACCGGCCGATGGATTAAGATAGCGGCTTCGGGCCGTAGTTCATTCGAATGAGACGAGAATCGCCCAAGCTCTCAGTCAATGAGATGAATCCCTCAATAGAAACCATTTCGCCTTGAGCGAATTCCGAACCCTTTCCGGAATCGGAACCGGTCTCCTGCAGTCGATTCCATGCGGCTCCAGCCGGGCCGCGGAAGCTCCGGAGCCGTTCAGGAGATAACGAAGCCATGCACCTTAAGATTTTGACCCATCCCGTTTTCATCAACCTGAATTTCATCATGCCCATGGTCGTCGACCTTTCCCACCCGCTGATCCTGCTGGCCGGCGAGAACGGGACCGGCAAGTCCACGCTGCTGCACTCCCTGTACTATGCGTTTCGGGGTGAGCAAGTGGAAAATTACGTCTACCGGATCGAATTGAAGGACCTGAAGCCGGCGCGAGTCGTTCTGTTCGACGCCGAGCAGCATAATCCTCGCAATCAAAGGGAATTATTTCAAAATGAGCCCCGCATGCAGGAGTTTCTCGAAATGGCCAGCCACGGCCAGATCATGCTGTCTCTGTTCAAGGACACTTTCCCCAACTTGCCCGATGGGACCGTGCTTCTGCTGGATGAGCCGGAAATGGCGCTGTCGCAGTCCAATCAGCGGCGCGTCCTGAAGATGCTGTTGGAGTTGGTCGATCAGAAGAATTTCAGAATCATCGCCGCCACCCATTCCCCCGTTCTGCTGGAAGCCAACACAACTTACGTCATCAACTTGGACAACTACATCAATAAGAACATCATTCCGGAGGATCTGCCTCCGCCGGGCCAGAGCACGATCAATTGATTCGTTGGGTCGGAAATGCGGCTGACCTTTCCCCAGGAGTGGCCGGGTCCCGATCGATGTGAAATTAGAGAAACTCGCGCGTTGGCCCTCATCAGACCAGATTGACTGAGGCGGCGAGTCGCCGGGGCCGCTTCAGGCTGTTTTTCGGCGTCGTTGCTGAGTCGGAATTACGGAGAGTAAGATAAAGGAACACCGTTGAAACCGTAATCCATTGAGGCCGAGAGGCCGAATCCTGAGATGTCTCGATTCCGATTCGCCTCGCAGGCCTGAACGCATCCGTCTGTCGGAACCAGAATGGAATCGGAGAATTTCAGCTTCCGGTTGCCGGCGGGCGGCGAGGGAGGGATTTCATGAAGATCGGAGCGATGGCTTCGCTGTTGATGCTTTCCATGTTTGCAGTCGCCTGTGGGGAAGCGGAAGCCCCCGCACTCGAAGAACCGGTGGTCGATCCGGCAGGTATCGATGGGACCTATCGGCTGATGCATCGCGTTCTTGCCGATGGAACCCGCCTGACCGAGCCGGACGTGCTAGGGCTGGCCACGTTTGCAAACGGTCACCGCAACTTCAATGTTTACTGGAGAGATCGTGACGGAAAAGTTTTTTCTTATTCGGTGATTTCCGTTTATGAACTGTCCGAAGCGGAGTACTCGGAAAAGATCCTCTATAGCGCTCTTCACGACGAAGCTGCAGACGCGGAAATCGTCTATCAGATTTACGGGGATGAAGCTGCAGTCCCGGTGGTACGCGAAGCGGAAAAAATCCGGATCGACCTGCCTTTCGACCCTGTCACAGCGACCTTCGAAGGCCGTCGGCTTACCGCGGAAAGCCCCGAATTCGTCGATACATGGGAACGAGTCGATTGAAGTAAGCGTTGAGACGTCCGGTCGACGGTCCTCCCGGAAAACGATTCGTGCAGGCCCCATCAGGGCCGCCTGGCTTTAGCCCCGTCCGAGGAGCCGCAGGCGACGAGGGCGGGGTTTGCGGAACCCAATGAATTGCCAGGGTCCGCCAGGACCCGGCAGGGCGAGAGCCGGGCCAGTCTTTTCCCGGTTGTACGGAGAATCGTCGTACGGCGATGTCAAAATGAGGGTAAGATTGAAACGCGTCCGTCGAGGTAGGCGAAGGCGGAGAGACGGGCGCAATTCAGGTACTTTGCGAGGGCCGCAACATGGGTCACAGAAGGGCCGTCTGATGGCCGTTTTAGTGCTCAGGCGGGTCCCGCCGGGGGCGGGCTTTTGCCGCACAACCGAGGGCGAAATCGCAGTGCGTTTGTCATCTTCGGCTGATTTGGAGGATACAGGAATGAAACGGATTTCAGTTTTTGGCCGCGTATCCGCGGCGGCGCTTGTCTTCATGTTGGTGCTCTCTTCCGGCTTGGTTCTCGCCCGCTCGCAGGGAGGGGATCCGGCTCAAAGCGTCATCCGCGCCATCAACCAGAGTCTGGCGGCGCAAGGAGAGCCGCTGCGCTTGGCGGTTCTGGAGTACCTGGCCGCGCCGGGCGGCGACGCGGTTGGCAGGACCGTAATTTTTGAGGACCGCGGATTTCAACTGGATCAGCACTTCGTGCCCGGCGACCCGCGACGCGGAGGCTTCATGGACATTTCCTGGCTGGTGGATTTGGCGGACGGCGCAACCGCCAGCGGCCTAACCGCAGCCCAGACCAACGCGGCCATCGGACGTGCCATGGAAACCTGGCAGCAGGCGAATTGCTCGGACATCCCGCTGTTTCACCTGGGAAGCTTCAATCTGGATTTCGGCCTGGTTCAGTTTCTGCTGGGTTTCGGCGGCAACGCAAACGTTTTCGCCGACATCACCCACGCCGGTTGGCTTCCGGCCGCCTTCTTCAACCTCCTGGCGCCTGGTGGGGGAAATTCTATTCTCGGGATTACGTTCACCTTCGTCTTCGTCGACCCTGCTACCGGCATCCCAACCGACGTCAACCAGGACGGAAAACTGGATGCAGCCTTTAGAGAGATTTATTACAACAATAATTTCTTCTGGCAGATCGGCGGAAACGTCGACGTGGAATCGGTGGCGCTACACGAGGCGGGTCACGGCCTGAGTCAGGCGCATTTCGGGAAGCTCTTTCAAACGGACGCCAACGGGCTGTTCCACTTCGCTCCCCGTTCCGTGATGAATGCCGGCTACACCGGCGTCCAGCAATCTCTGACCGGGACCGATCGGGCCGGCCACTGCACCATCTGGGGTTCCTGGCCGAATCAGTAAACGGCGTTTCGCGTTCCGCGGCCGACGTTCTTCGTTCCGCGCTCTTCTTTCTAAGTCCTTGATTTCAAGGGGCGCTTGGGCTTTGGCGCCAATGTGAAGCTGAAATCCAAGGCCTCCTGGTGACTCGCCATCAGGTCTTCACAAATGGGAAAAACCCGGAATTATAGGATACGAACGCGGAACTAAGAACGGGATGGTCTTTCAAAGCCGATGAGCGAGCCGACACAACATCCCGATTCTTCATTTCTTCGTTCGGCCAGCAATCGTCTGCGGGGCCTCCGCAGGGATTTGAGGCAGGCTGTGGCCGGTGGCGCCGAGCAGTCTTTTACGGAAGGAAGCATCGGCCGGGCCATTCTCCTGCTTTCCGTCCCCATGGTGCTGGAGATGATGATGGAGTCGATCTTTGCGGTCGTCGACATCTTTTTCGTTTCCCGCCTGGGTTCAGAAGCCGTCGCTACGGTCGGGTTGACCGAAGCGATGCTGACGCTGATTTACGCAGTCGCAATCGGTTTCAGCATGGCCACGACGGCGATCGTGGCCCGCCGCATCGGAGAAGGCAACCGGAAGGCGGCGTCGGCGGCCGCCTTTCAGGCCATTGTGGTGGCGGTCGCAATCTCGATTCCGGTTGGGCTCGTCGGAATTGCGATGGCTCCACAGCTATTGAGCTTGATGGGCGGCTCCAGCGAGGTGATCGCTGGCGGACAATCGTTTACGCGCCTGATGATCGGCGGCAACGTCGTCATCATGCTCTTGTTCGTCATCAATGCGATCTTTCGCGGAGCGGGCGACGCCGTCGTAGCGATGCGGGTCCTCTGGTTGGCCAATATTCTGAATATCGTCCTGGACCCGCTTCTGATCTTCGGGCTGGGTCCTATCCCTGCATTGGGGGTGACCGGGGCTGCCGTGGCCACTCTGATCGGCCGCGGGTCGGGAGTCTTCTATCAAACAACTCTGTTGTTGAAAAACAAGGGTAGAATCGGGATCGGCCGGCCTGACTGTCGACTCGATTTTCCGGTCATCCGGAAACTGCTGCGACTTTCATTGGGAGGTATCGGCCAGTTCATTATCGCTACCTCCAGTTGGATCGGACTGGTAAGGATCATCGCTGTGTTCGGGAGTCAGGCGCTGGCCGGGTATACGATTGCCGTGCGCATTATCATATTTTCCATTCTGCCGGCATGGGGAATGAGCAACGCCGCCGCGACCCTGGTCGGCCAGAACCTGGGGGCGGGGAAGCCGGAAAGGGCCGAAAAATCGGTCTGGCGATCCGCCTTGGCGAACGCGGCCTTTATGGTGAGCGTGGCCGTGGTTTTCGTAGCGTGGGCGGAATCGCTGGTGGGCCTGTTTTCCAGCGATCCGGCGGTTGTATCGGTAGGCGCTTCCTGCCTCAGAATCGTTAGCTACGGATACCTGTTTTACGCGGTCGGAATGGTCATGGTCCAGGCCTTCAACGGGGCGGGAGATACGGTGACGCCTACGGTCATCAATTTTTTCTGCTTCTGGCTGCTGGAGATTCCGCTCGCATATTTGCTTGCGTTGACATTTGGAATGGCGGAAATAGGGGTGTTTCTTTCCATTCTGGTCGCCGAATCGATGGTCTGCTTCGTGGCGGTGATCCTCTTCCGCAGGGGTCGGTGGAAGAAAAGAGAGGTGTGAAAGCGTTCTTCGTTCGGCGTTCTGAGCTGAATTTCGGAATGACCGGCGACGAATCGACTCGGGTGGGATGCTATCGACAAGAAAGAAGCCCCAAGTGACCGTTAGAGAACGCCGCTTTTCTAACCTAGATCAAGCTTTCGCTTAACTTTGCTTTCGACGTTTCGTAAACCGCTTGGGGCTCAGATTCAAGTATCGCATGGAAAATTCTGGAATGCAATGAAAATTTCACCGAAACCGTAGATTTTTTTCGCGAGCCGTACTTGGGACGGCGCCTGGCGCTACTTTGTCAGCCGGGGAAGCCAAGTCTGGAAGGAGCGCTTGATACTTCCGTGTCGCGGATTTAGAATCGAATACAGTGTCAAAGGGGGGACGTAGTCATTTTTCACATCTGTAAGGAGGTTCGCAATGAGTAGACTTCGTTTCTCGCTGGTACTATTGGTCGCAGGGGCATTTTTCGCCATGGGCGCGCTGGCTCCCGCCCAAGGCCGCAATTACCGGGCTCATCTGTCAGGAACTGAGGAAGTGCCTCCAGCAGAAACCCGTGCGCAGGGACAGGCAACTTTTCAGCTCAGCAAGGACGGCAACGGCCTGCGCTACAAGCTGATCGTGGCAAATATTGAAAACGTCACTCAAGCTCACATTCACCTGGCTCCTGCCGGAGTGAACGGGCCGGTTGTGGTCTGGCTGTATCCCTCGGGCCCGCCTCCGGTCCTGATCGAAGGCAGATTTCAGGGTGTTCTGGCTGAGGGCACGATCACGGCAGCAAATCTGATCGGTCTGTTGGCCGGGCAGTCGTTGGACGCGTTGATCGAAGAATTTGAAAGCGGCAACGCGTATGTGAACGTGCACACGAACCAGTTCCCGGGCGGAGAAGTCCGAGGACAGATCTTTTAGGCTGCAACCGCCGACGAACTTCAGTCAGCGTGCCAAGGTTCGGGGGCGACTGCTCCCCGCCATGGAGTCGATTGCAAATGGCCGGCGCCTTGATCGCCGGCCATTTGTCGTGGATTGAGCGCACCGCCCGCCATCGAAGCACGCTGAAGACCGGTCCGGATGCCGGAGAGCGGGTGATCCAATGGATTCGGCATTTGAGCCCGGGCAAGTTCCATCCCCTAAAGCAGAGATTGATTTCGGCCATTCTCGGCTTGCCTTTTCCCGTAAAGCGGATTAGCATGAGGAGCCTTTTCCTGATCGATGCCATACGGCGGGAGGAAGATCATGCTCCGTAAAATCGCGCTGGCTTGGGTGTTCGTCACCTTTGGAAGTTTGCTCCACGCCGTGCAGGCGGAAAGCCAGGACAGTCGCCAGGGGCTTCAGGTGGAGAGCATGGAAGTCCAGATGCAGTTGGAGCACGTCCAACTTTCATTTCTCGTCAGGGACTCCGCGGGAAATTTCATACCGAACTTGACTTCCGAGGATTTCGTTCTCGTAGAGAACAACCGTCCCCAAACCATCGTCGCACTTCGCGAACAAGAGGTTCCAATCAGCGTCGTCTTAATGGTGGACACGAGTTGGAGCACGGGAATGTTCATCCATCGGGCCGTCGACGCGGCTGTCTCGTTTTTCCAGGGCCTGTCCAATGAAAGTTCCGCAATCGTCCTTTTCTCGGAAGAGCCGACATTGGCTGTAGGCTGGGACGATTCCCCGACCGACTTAAGCTTTCAATTGACAGATGTCCAGCCCGATGGAAAAACGGCCCTTCACGATTCCATCATCTGGGTGTGCCAGGATATCTTTCAGGATCGTTCGGGCAAGAAGTTGATCATTGTTCTGACGGATGGCCTGGATACGATCAGCGATTCGTCCTTCAGGCAAATGATGCGGATCGTACGGGACAGCGGAGTGACCCTATATCCAATCCTGTACACGAACAGCGTGATCGAAAACTATCGTCGAACGCTGAGCTTGCGGCGGTTGCGGCCCAATTCGAAGGTCAGCCAAAATTTCCACAATTTCATATTGCTTCAGAACGAGTTCGTGGACCAGACTATGCGCTACGGCGGGCGAACTATTTTTTCACATGGCTTCGACGATCTTGGACCAATTTACGAGCGCATCATCCGAGACATGAAGAGCCAGTATGTGATGTTGTATCGCTCTGACGGAGTCGATGATTCACGCCGGCGAGACGTCAGGGTTCAAACCCGCAGAATCCCGGGAAAGATCTTTATCGACGTGACGCGTTAGCCAGCCGGCGTCGCAACTTCCGAACGGGAGGTCAAGCTGCGCCCTATTCAAGGCGCTGACCGAGATCGTCCCGGAGGGAGGAAGCGCTTTGAAGAGTTGTTGCGGAGCCTTCCAAAGTCGTCCCGGAACCCCAGTCTGACTGCCCCTGGAAACGGTGGTAGAATTCGCAATCGATGAACTGTCCCGTATGCGGCAGAGAGACGGATGAAAAGCATGCTTTTTGCCCGCACTGCGGTGGCGTGCTGCGAATGGATCCGTTTGCGCCGACCCTGACGGGGAGCCCTCCCCCGGCCGCCAATCCTCCGGGAACCGATTCCGATAAACCCTCCGGTAAGGGATTGTTCCGATCGGAATCCGGCGGCGGCGGCGAACGACTCGTCCCTGGCGATCTGGTTGCGGGGAGGTATCGCATCGTAGGCCTGCTGGGGCGCGGCGGGATGGGTGAAGTGTATCGTGCGGACGACGTTCGACTCGGCCAATCTGTCGCGCTCAAGATCTTGCCGGAGGCGCTGACCGGCGATGCTGCGGCCTCGGAGCGGCTCCATAGCGAGGTTCGGTTGTCTCGTCAAGTCTCTCACCCCAACGTTTGCCGAGTATTCGACATCGGCGAGGCCGATGGCCTTCACTTCCTGACAATGGAGTACATCGACGGCGAGGACCTGGCGACCCTGCTGCGACGCATCGGACGGCTGCCTGAGGACAAGGCGGTCGAGATCGCCCGGCAGATCTGCGCCGGACTGGCGGCAGCTCACGACGCGGGCGTTCTGCACCGGGATCTTAAGCCCGCAAACGTCATGATCGACGGCCGCGGACGGGCACGTCTGATGGACTTCGGGCTGGCAGCGGTGGCTGGGGAAATCGCCGGACAGGACGTGCGCAGCGGCACGCCCGCCTACATGTCACCGGAACAGCTTGCGGGCAAGGAGGTCAGCGTGCGAAGCGACGTCTTTTCCCTGGGGCTGGTTCTTTACGAGCTCTTTACCGGAAGGAAGGCGTTTGAGGCAAAGAGTCAGGCCGAGCTGATGCGGATGCATCATGAAAGCTCTCCGGTGTCGCCCGTTTCGCTGGTCAAGGAGCTGAATCCGGCGATCGAACAAGCCGTTCTGCGATGCCTCGAACCGGATCAGAGCCAACGCCCCGCATCGGCTTTACAGGTGGCCGCGGTCTTGCCGGGGGCAGATCCGTTGGCGGCGGCGCTGGCGGCGGGCGAAACGCCTTCGCCGGAGTTAGTGGCCGCCGCCGGGCGGACGGAGGGGCTGGCGCCAAGGGCGGCCTGGAGTTGGATGGCCCTTCTGATTTTGGGACTTGGATTTGTCCTTCTACTGGCTCCCGTCATACGCATCGACGCTTTCGCTCCTATGGATCGACCTCCGGCCGCTCTGGCCGACAGAGCCCGCGAAGTTCTTTCCGAACTCGGTCACACGCTGCCGATCGCCGACTCGGCGCAGGGATTCTCCTACGCCCTGACCTATATGAGGCATGTCGCTGACAACGATCCTACGCCCGACCGTTGGCATCGGCACGGTGATCAGCTGGTGCAGTTCTGGTTTCGTTCAAGCCCACGGGTCCTCGAGCCGACTCGCTTTATCGGGGCGGCGTTCGGGGCGCCTCGCATCGGCTTCAACGATCCGCCGATGAACGTGTCCGGAATGGCCCTGGTACAGCTCGGTCTGGACGGGCGGCTGTTGGCTCTTCGCGTCGTGCCGGAGCAGGTGGAGGATTCGGAAGAGCCGGCAACCGAGCCGGATTGGCACGAAGTTTTCCGATTGGCTGGACTCGATCCGGAGGATTGGACGCCGGCGCCTTCAACTCGAGTTCCGCCCGATTATGCTGACATACGGGCCGCTTGGACCGGGCATTCCTCGATCGTGCCGGAATGGGCGCTTCGCATCGAGGCCGCGGCCTACCGTGGACGAATCGTTCACATGAGCCTGCTGGGCCCCTGGTCCACCGCCCCGCGAATGGAGCAGACGACTACGTCGCTGGCTCAGCGCACGGGTCACATCATCCTATTGGCGATTTTTATGACATTGATGGTCGGGGGAGCCTTACTGGCCCGGCGCAACATGAAGCTGGGTCGAGGAGACCCTCGGGGCGCATGGCGCCTGGCGATGACTTCTATGGTCTTGTGGGGGGCGGTATGGACGTTCGGATCCCATCACGTCCCCAACCTCTGGGAAGTGGCGTTGGTCATACAAGGGCTCTCCTGGGCGCTGTTCGCTTCCGGCTTCCTCTGGATTCTGTACATGGCCATCGAGCCCTACATGCGTCGCCGGTGGCCTGCCTCCCTGATTTCCTGGACGCGGCTGCTGAGCGGACGAATTCGCGACCCCTTGGTGGGTCGCGACATTCTGATCGGTACGGCGGCGGGCGCGGGACTCAATTTCCTGACCGCCGTTTCGTTCTTGATTCCGCTGTGGCGCAGCGAACCATTGCCCTTTCCGGCGCTCTTTGATCTATTCAATCTGTATGGGACGGGCCCGATGCTGGCCGGACTGCCGAGCGCGGTTGCGTCGAGTCTGTTTGTGGGACTGGGCTTTCTTTTTCTGCTGGTGCTCGTGCGTGTTCTGCTGCGGCGTCCCTGGTTGGCGACTGGATCGGCGGTGGCCCTATTGTCGGCGGTCGCCGCGCTTCAGAATCCAGAGCCCTGGCTGGCTCTTCCGATCGCTCTGACCGCGTATTCACTGCTGTTTTTCGTGGTGACGCGATATGGATTGTTGGCGCTCTTCGCAACGTTAGTCGCGGTAGGCGTCACGTCGAACGCCCCGGCGACTCTCGATTTCTCAGCCTGGTACTCAGGCGCAGGTTGGTTCAGCTGGGCGGTGATCCTGGCGATCGCGCTGTACGGGTTTCGGATCTCGCTTGCTGGTCGGCCTTTGTTCAGCGGCGCGGCGTTCGATGAATAGCTGCATTTTGCGGCGCCTCTGCCGCCAGGCCGCCTGGCGGTTCCGGCCAAGGCGGAGTTCCGGGAACCCGGATTCAAAGTAGCGGACGTCAGCGGGAGTCTACCAAACAGTCTCGACAACTTGTCAGCACCTCGACGGAAATTCGGACGGGACGACGATTCCGGCTCTGCTCGGTTCATGCAAGAATAGGATGGAGATGAGAATTCTGAAACAGGCGACAATCTTGGCCGCATGGCTGTTGTTCGCTCCCCAAATCGCAGCAATTGCAGTCGTTGCCGACGGAGAAGCCCCCTTCCTGGAGAACGTTCGTCAACTCACATATGAGGGGAGACGTTCAGGAGAGGGGTATTTCAGCGCAGACGGCCGGCATTTCGTGTTTCAGAGCGAGCGGGAGCCGGGCAATCCGTTCTTTCAAATTTATCGGCTGGATCTCGAGACGGGAGACGTTGAACGGATTTCGCCCGGTGTCGGCAAGACCACCTGCGCATGGATCCATCCGGACGGGCGACGAGTGCTCTTCGCTTCAACTCACTTGGATCCGGAAGCGGAGGATAAGCAGCGCGCGGAGCTGGAAGCCCGTGAAGCAGGCCGCCAGCGGCGATACTCGTGGGACTACGACGAGCATTTCGATCTATTTGTCAAAGATCTGTCCGATGGAACGCTGGAAAGGCTGACCGATGCATTGGGATATAACGCCGAAGGCGCCTATTCGCCGGATGGGGAGTGGATCGTGTTCTCGTCCAATCGCGAGGCGTACGAGAAGCCTCTGACCCCGGAAGAGCGGGAACGATTCGAAGTAGACAAGGCTTATTTCGCGGATCTCTATCTGATGCGGTCGGATGGGACCGAACTACGACGGCTCACCTCCGCGCCCGGGTACGACGGCGGACCGTTTTTCAGTCCGGACGGAAACGAGATCGTCTGGCGCCGATTCTCCGAAGACGGGACCCAGGCCGAGATCTTCACACTCAAACTGAAGGATGGAAAGGAGCGACGTCTGACCCGGTTGGACGCTCTTTCCTGGGCCCCGTTCTACCATCCGTCCGGTCGATACATCATTTTTTCTACGAATCTGCACGGAATGTCCAATTTCGAGCTATATCTGGTCGACCGGCAGGGAAGCAGCGAACCGGTTCGCATCACATTTTCAGAGAACTTCGATGGACTTCCGTCGTTTTCGCCGGATGGGCGAAAGCTGGCTTGGACCAGCAATCGAACGGCCGGAGGCAATTCGCAGATCTTTTTGGCCGACTGGAATCACCAGGCCGCCCTGAAGGCGCTGGGGCTGGAGCCGGTTTCCGGCCGGTCGACGCAAATCACAAGCACGGAGTTGGAGCGCCATGTTCGCCTGCTGGCCTCCGAGGAAATGGAGGGACGATTGACCGGGTCTCAGGGCGAACGGCGGGCCGCTGAATACATAGAGCGGGTGCTTGCTGAAAGCGGGCTTGAGCCGTTCGATCCCGAACAGGGCTACCGTCTGCCGTTTGAGTTTACGTCCGGGGTCGCATTGGGAAATGCGAATCGCCTGGTTCTGCATGCGGGCGATGCCATCTGGGAAGCCGAGGTGGACCGGGACTGGCGGCCGCTGGCGTTTTCGGAAACTGGACGGCGGGAGCCGGCGAGCGTCGTTTTCGCCGGCTACGGAATAGCGGCGCCCGCAGTGGACGGGCAGGAGGAGTACGATTCCTACGCGCATCTCGACGTGGAGGGCAAGTGGGCGCTCATCCTGCGGTTTCTTCCCGAAGACGTCGCGCCCGAGAAAAGGCAGCATCTGGCCCGGTTTGCGTCCCTCCGATACAAGGCCTTGGCGGCGAGGGAACGGGGCGCTACTGGAATCATCGTCGTCAGCGGCCCCCGTTCCGGAGTGAGAAACGAACTGATCGAACTGGCTCTGGATTCCTCTCTGGGAGGAACAAGTCTCGGCGCCATTTCCATTTCGGATTCGGTCGCCCAGCGATTGCTGGCAGATTCTGCCAAAGACCTCGAAGAGCTGCAGGAGGAATTGGACTCAGGGCGTCCTCAAATGGGGTTTGAACTCGGAGGCGTACGGGTGGAGACGACGATCGATGTGGTCCGCCAAAAGGGCGTCGCCTACAACGTAGCGGCCAGGCTGGCGGGCTCCCACAGCGACCTGCCGGCCGTTTTTATTGGCGCCCACTACGATCATCTGGGTCGCGGGGAGGCTGGAACCTCGCTGGCGCGGGACCGGGAAGGGCAATCGGTGCACTACGGCGCCGACGACAACGCCTCCGGCGTCGCTGCAGTTCTGGAAATCGCGCGGTTTCTGGCGGCCGGAAGCCGGCAGGGCGAAGTCCTGCTGCGGGACGTGGTCTTCGGCTTCTGGTCCGGCGAGGAGATCGGCCTGCTTGGCTCCAGTCACTTCGCTTCGGACAACTTAGCCGGCGGCAATGCGCGGGACCTCAGCGGTCAGGCGCTGGCGTATTTGAATCTAGACATGGTCGGACGGTTGCGCGATTCCCTGGTCGTTCAAGGGATCGGGTCCAGCTCCGTCTGGCCTGGCGAAATCGAACGGAGAAACGTCCCCGTCGGTTTGCCCTTGACCCTGCAACAAGAAGCTTATCTGCCGACCGACGCGACTTCCTTTTACCTTCAGAAAGTCCCCGTCCTCAGTTTTTTTACGGGGGCTCACGAGGAATACCACACTCCGGAGGATACCGCCGACACCCTGAATTACGAAGGCCTGGAAAGGATCGCGCGCCTGGCGGCTCTCCTGTCGCGTTCGCTGGCTACCCGAACAGATGAACTGGACTACCAGGAGATGCAGCGTCCGGAACGATTGGGTCAGCGAGCGATGCTGCGCGCCTTTCTGGGCACCATTCCGGATTACGCGCAGGGCGACGTGCTGGGACTCCGGCTGAGCGGAGTGATGCAGAACGGACCGGCTCAGAAGGCTGGGATTCGCGCCGGCGACGTCATTGTGGAGCTGGCCGGCAGGAAGATCGAAAACATCTACGACTACACGTTTGGGATCGAGGGCCTCAAGATCGGTGAAGCGGTCCGGATCGTTGTGATGCGAGACGGCGAAACGCTCGAATTCGAATTAGTTCCGGAATCAAGGCAGTAAAAACAGAGGCCGCCTGGAAGCCGGCGCTGTTATTGCATTCTCCTGGCCGCATCCAGAGCGGAATAAGTCAGGATGATATCGGCGCCCGCCCGTTTGATCGACAGCAGTATCTCATCGACGACGCTCGCTTCGTCGAGCCATCCGTTGCCGGCGGCCGCTTTGACCATCGCGTACTCGCCGCTGACGTTGTAGGCCGCGACCGGGATGTCGACGGCCTCGCGAACGCGAGCGATCACGTCCAGGTACGGCAGGGCGGGTTTGACCATCACGATGTCGGCGCCTTCGTCGATGTCGAGGAAAACTTCCCGGAGAGCCTCGCGGGCGTTGGCCGGATCCATCTGATATGTCTTCTTGTCCCCTGCTTTGGGGGCCGAGTCCAGGGCTTCCCTGAATGGGCCGTAGAAGGCGGATGCGTACTTGGCTGCGTAGGAAAGAATGCTCACTTCGCTATGGCCGGCCGCGTCGAGGGCCTGGCGGATGACGCCAACTCTGCCGTCCATCATGTCGGAAGGCGCCACGATATCGGCGCCCGCCTCAGCCTGCGAAACCGCCATGGCGGCCAGGATCTCCAATGTCGGATCGTTCAGAATGCGACCGTTTTCCACCAGCCCGTCGTGACCGTCGCTCGAGTATGGGTCCATGGCAACGTCGGAAATGACGGTCATCTCCGGCACGGCGTTTTTCAGATCGCGGATGGCGTTCTGCAGCAATCCGTCCGGGTTGACCGATTCGGTCGCATGTTGATCCTTTATCTCTTCCGAGAGTGCCGGAAACAGGGCCACGGCCGGGATCCCGAGGGCGAACGCTTGGCGAGCCACCGGAATCAATCGATCGCGGCTCCAGCGCCGACAGTCCGGCATCGAAGCGATCTCGTCGCTTCGGTCGCGCCCTTCCATGACGAACAGGGGAAGAATCAGACTCTGCGGCGACAAGCAGGTTTCTCGAACCAAGGCCCGAATGGAGACGCTTTTCCGATTTCGCCGGGGGCGATGCGTCAGCTCAAAGCCAGATGATTCCGCCATGCTGGCATTATCTTACGATGTTTCTATTTCGACTGTCTAAGCTTCCGGTAGGCTTCTACCGCGAGCTCGTCGCAGCGTTCGTTTTCCGGATGGCCCCGATGCCCGCGCACATGCTGGAAGCGGTAGGTGTGGCCGGACAAGAGAGCGTCCAGCCTCTTCCACAGATCGACGTTTTTGACCGGCTTCCTGCCGCTGGAAGTTTTTCGCATCCAGCCGCGCAACTTCCAGCCCGGCATCCACTGCGTCACGCCGTTCATTACGTAAGCGCTGTCAGTGACGATCTGAACCCGGGTTCCCCGTTTCAGGAGCGAGAGCCCCTCGATCACCGCCTGCAGCTCCATCCGGTTGTTTGTCGTCGCCCACTCGGCGCCGGAGGACTCCAACTCGCGGCCGGACTTCGGGTGCTTGAGAATAAACGCCCATCCGCCCGGGCCAGGGTTGCCGCCGCAGGCGCCGTCGGTAAAAAGCAGCACTTCCGGCTCCCACGATTCATCCATCATGCGGGGACAGGAGACTCAGAAATTCTAAGGACGGCAGCGACGCCAATATTCATAAATCCTGGATGAGTTGTTCGAGACGGTCCTCGTTACGGGCGATCGATTCGATCAGGCGAAACTGGACGCGGCAGCGGTCCAGGTTCTGGCCGGGCCGATTCACCTTGAAGTAAACGTCACCCGATAAATGGTCGGTCAGGAAACGAACGCCGATGGTCAGCGGCATCAACTTCGCGGAGAAGGGAAGCAGTTGTTTCTCCTGATCGGTCAGAAACTTGCCCGCTTCCCGCCAAAAGCCCCGCGCTAATGCATCAAAGAGGTTCAGATCGATTTCGACCAGCGACAAGTCGCGTTCGTCTTCAGCGGCGCGGCACGTCGCAGTGCGCACCATGTCTCCGAAATCGTACATCGCTACGCCGGACATGACCGTGTCCAGATCCACCACGCATACCGCTTCGCCTGTCTGGAAGTCGAGCAGGACGTTGTTCGCCTTGGTGTCGTTATGCGTAATGCGAATCGGCACCTCTCCGGAATCGATCAGAGGCGGAAGGACTGCGGAGAGCTTCCTGACGCTCTGTACGAACTCGATTTCTCGATGCGATTCAGCCGCACGCCCAAACGCGTCTTGCCGCACCGCTTCGTCGAAAGCGTCCAATCGACGCTCCAGATCGTGAAAAGCTGGAATCGTTTCATGGAGGGGCGGGCCCGGAAGATCGCGCATCTGCTCCAGAAAACGTCCGAAGGCGCGGCCCACTTCATAAGCCTGTCCGGCGGTCTCGACGATCTGGCAGGAGTCAGCTTCGGAGACGTTGTGATAAGTCCTCCAGAATCTGCCCTCTTCGTCCTGAAACAGCGGCGACCCGAGGCGCGTAAATATCACCTGCAGCGCGCGACGCCCGGCGTCCGGAACCCCTCGTTCCAGCAGCTTGCTTTGCTGATGTCGCGTGACTCTGACTATATTCTCCATCAAAGAACCGGGATCTGGAAAAACCTTTGTATTGATTCGCTGATGGACGTACTTTCGAATCTCGCCGCCTTCAAGGTAAACGGATTGAAAGGTATCGTGGATGTGGCCGCATCCAAAGGGGCGTGCAGACGCGAATTTCCCCGCCAGATCGAAGGCCGGCCCGAGGAGCTCCACTTGCTTTTCAATTCGATCGATCACCCGCATCCGCCGCTCCGGTAAAAGAGACTAACACAGGATTTGAATCCGCTGTCCGAACTTCAGTTTCTAGCGAAGGCGCCCGTTTCGCAGTCTGGAATCTGCGGGATAAGCTTTTGGGGGAACCCGGCTCAACTGGCGATCGAGCGAATGAAACCCAGGTTGCGACGCATGTCGGCTTCAACGTCGCTGGAAGGCGCAGAAGTTTCCAGGTTTCCAAAGCCGGCGAACCGGATCTCGGAAATCACCTCGAGGACTTTCGGAAAATCGATCTCGCCCTCACCCAGATAGTGCGGGTTGTCCTTGAGGTGAAACTGGCAGATGCGATCGCTGCCCAGCCACCGGATCTCTGAGTAGATGTCAAATCCGTTGCCGTGAGAGTTTCCGACATCGTAGTAGACCTGAACTGCGGACGAGCCGGCGCGATCCAGGATGCGGGCGTTGTCCTCGGCCGAAAGGGTGTTTTCCAGGCCCAGGACGACGCCGTTCCTTTCGGCTTCCGGCCCGAGCTCCTTCATGATATCGGCGACGTAGTCCATCTCCTGTCGGGTTTCCAGAGCGCCTTGGCCGAAGAAGGGCACCAAGATGACTTTCGCATGCAGATTGCGAGTCGCCGGGATGGCGTCCGCGACCCATTTCTGGCCGAGCGGATCATTCTTTAAGAGGTTCTGGTGCAGAATTTCCAGATGAGTGCCGGCAATTTCGATGCCGTGCTCTTGGAATGCCGCCAGATACTGTCGCTGGAGATCTTCGAAGGCCAGCGGCAGTTTGCCGTCCACCACTTCGTTGCCGAAGCTTACCTCCACTCCGTCAAATCCGATCCGAGCCGCCGTCTCGACCGCCTCCATTTGAGCTCGAAGCCTCAGATTCCAGTCGGTCACGCCGATCTTGAACCCGTTGGTTCCGCCCTCGGAGCAGCCCGCGCTGAGAAAAGGCGCTGCCATCCCGGCAGCGGCGCTGAAAGCCAGAAAATCACGACGCGTCAAACGCTTCTTCATTGCATTCCCCCCAATTACCGGTCTCGTTCAGATCAAAACAGTCTACCCGGTCCAGAAATGAAAGGAAAGCGGCCGCGGAAGCCGATCCTCGCGAGGTCGGCCGGGCGCTGAACCACCAGACGATCGCACGGCCCGCCTACCCTTTCGCAAGGAACCCGAGAAGTTCATCCAGCGAAAGATGCGGGTAGCTGCAAAGTTTAGGAGCCGGTGGGATAGTTGACCGGAGAAGAGCGTGCTAGTGTGGTAGCGAGATGTCCGATCGTGCTAAAGGCGCGAAGCTTTGGAGGGCTGGGTCGCATTAACCCCGTCCCTGGCGTCAGGCAGGCCGGATCGAAGCGCGCACGCGAAGGCTGCCGCAGTCGTCAAGTTCGCACGCGCTGAGTACCGGCGCAGTGAATGCCCCGGGGTTCGTACGCATGTGCTGAATCGGGGAGGCAAATTGTCAGGAGTCAGGTGGCCGAAGTGTAGTGGAGTCGGAGCAGGCGCGTTGTGAAGAATCCGGAGTCAACCCCTTGTTCGGTCGGAGAACCAGGCGATTCAGCCGACGACTCCCCCTCCGGGCAGCTAGAGTAGAGTGATGAAGCGCGTCTTTGCTGGTTTGCGGTCGCGAGGGCCAGCATGGTATGAGTTCGAGGACAATTATCCGCAAGGAGTCAGAAGCGTCGCCGCCTGCGCAATCGGACTCAGGCACGCCGAGAGATTCTTGGAAGAACGAAAGGAGTATTGAACATGAGCCTGTGCAGGATTATTGTGGCCGCCCTGTTGACCGTCACTGCCGCCTGTGGCGGCGCGGGTTCGAGTGAACCGCAAACGCCGGGAGAACGTCTCGTCGCGGCGATGGAGCTGATTCGCGACGGCAAACCGACCGAGTTGGAGAACTTTGTCGTCAGTGATGACCGATCGGGAGTAGGCATGTTCTTCGGCGTTTACTCCTCCGGTTGGGCCGACGAGGGCGGGCTCGTCAGGGTCGAAATCGTTTCGGAAGAAATCAACGGCGATTCCGCGACGGTTTCCGCCAGATTCCACTTCGCCAATGGAAGTACCGAGGATGTCACATACCAACTCAGGCAGGAAAACAACGCCTGGAGGATCATCCTGCCTTGATTTCGTATTCCGGAGCAAAGTCGCCGCCCATTCCGGTCCGAACCAGCGTCAACGCCAAGCGTCCAACACGGAGCCCCGTCAGTAATGACGGGGACGGCGTA
>CAZAEY010000006.1:0-50314 GCA_964484155.1 uncultured Acidobacteriota bacterium | reverse complement strand
ACAGCCGGGGCGCTCCCTATCGACCCGCCCTGCTGGGCTCCTGCTGCGCCGGGCCATCGATGAACACGGACTATTACGACGCCTCGCCTGGCATCGGGTTGGAAGAGTGAAGCCGGCGCCCTGAAGGAGCCGGCCAAGTGGAACTCAGGAGGTCAAATGGAACCCCGCCAAATTGTCCGGTCATGGGTCGAATTCTTCAATCGCGGCGACGCGGATGCACTCGCCGAGCTTTACAGCGAGGAAGCGACCAACCATCAGGTGGCCGAGGCGCCCGTCGTTGGTCGCGGCGCCATTCGGGAGATGTTTTCCAGAGAGTTTTCCAGTGCAGAGATGGAGTGCATTATTGAAAATATCTTTCAGGATGGAGAATGGGCCATTCTCGAGTGGCGCGACCCGCTCGGCTTGAGAGGCTGCGGTTTTTTCCACGTAGTCGACGACAGGATCTTGTTTCAGCGCGGCTACTGGGACAAACTGACATTTCTGAGACTGCACGGGCTGCCGGCACCGGGAAAGGCGGAATGATAGGATGGCATAGCGGGCCAGCCCGAATTTTACACGAGGGTCCGTTTCGAGTCGTCGGAGAGGGGCGTGGGTGAAGGTCGACGAGGGCTCCAAGCAGCTTGTTGAAATGACTCGAGTTTTCGATTTTTTCCGGGCTTTGTTCACAGGACCGAAACGGGGGGAGGAAAACTCAAGCGGACAAAGCCAAATCTCCATCGAATATCCTCTGAATCCTTCGCCTCGATACGGATACGGCCGGCCGCCGCACCGCCGGCTATGGAGCATCCTGAATAGGCGTAGGGCTGACTATGAGAGAGTCTTGCGAGGAGCCTCGGCGTATCGATCGCTTTTGAAGGAAATTGCCCGGGAATCGCCGGATCCCAGCCAGCCGAGTTGGGAGAATAGCTACTTTTACGGCGTAGACGCTATTGCGCTCTATTATTTCCTATCAAGTCACAAACCTGGAGTGTTCGTCGAAATAGGCTCCGGCTATAGCACGCTTTTTGCGCGTCGGGCCGTTTCAGATTCTCAGGCCAGGACCAGAGTGGTCTCGATCGATCCCTCGCCAAGAGTCGAGGTCAGCGACGTTTGCGACGTTGTCGTCAGAGAGCGGCTGGAGGAGGCGGATCAAAGTGTTTTCGAATCCCTTCGTGCAGGAGATATTGTCTTTGTGGACGGCTCGCATGTCTGCTTCACCAACACTGACGTGACGGTTTTCTTTCTCGAAATACTCCCAAACCTTCCAGAGGGCGTGCTCGTCCAGCTTCACGATATTTACCTACCCTACGATTATCCGCCTGAATGGAGGGGCCGTTTTTATTCGGAACAGTATCTGCTGGCCTCCTATTTGCTTTCAGGCAGCGATTCCATAGAGCCGCTTTTAGCAAACGCATTCGTTTGGGGGGACAAAGAATTGCACGCCATCATTGAGCCCTTGATTTTGGAGCTGGGATATACGGGCTGGCACCGATTTGGGACCTCATTCTGGTTCAGGTGGCGGGGCCTCCACAACAAGTCCGAATGAATCAAGCGGTGCATTCCGGGCCGGCGAGGGCGCCAAAAGCGGGTGCGCGGAGCCGACTCAGCGCGCCCCCGCGCTCTTGACTGTGCTTGTCGCATTCATTAGTCTTCCGAATGGCAACGGTCTGGCGCTTGGCCGCCGGACGAGATCGAGAGGCTTTTCGTGTCCACTTCCCCTGTGGGATCCGCCTGGCTGAAGGATTGGCGCAATCTTTCGATTCTGATTCTTTCGACGGCGGTCGTTGTGCTGGCGGGCCTGCTGATAGCCGAAAAGACCGGCGTCGGCGCCATCGCTCCCGAAGCCAGGCCCGGCGAAGAGGTCGTGTCCATTCTGGATACGGTGGTCGACCGGGAGCGGCTGACCCACATCGATATATTATTCGATCATCCGATCGGGCGAGATCGGGTCGGCGAGGTGCTTCCCGAAGAGGCCGTGGAAGTGGAGCCGCTCACGGGCGGAAACTGGCAATGGGAGGCGGCCAGCATCCTGCGCTTCCGGCCCAGCGGGGGGCTGGCGATCGCGACCGATTACACCATTCGGTTCGATCCGGCGCATTTGCTCGAACCCGGCCAGCGGTTCTGGGGCCGCCCCGAGGTTTCGGTGCGCACCGACCAGTTCCGCGTGGATCGGATCGATCTGCAGGAGGAGCCCGCTTCACAGGAGTTGGACCGGGTTATTCTGAGGGGTCAGGTCCGCTTCAATTACCCGGTCGATCCGGCTACGCTGATCCAGTTTTTTCATTATCGGGACCCGGCGACCGGGACCGACGCCCCCATTCAGCTGGAAACCTCCTATACGAGCCAGGTGATCGGGTTCCGCACCCCTCCGCTGAGGAAGACCCGAGAGGAGCGGGATATCGTTTTCGGGGTCAACGAGGGTCTGACGCCGGCCGGAGGGAACGTGCCGCTGCGGTCCCGCTTCGAGGAGACGTTCGTCATCGGTTCGAGCGAGGTTCTCAAGGTCCGCTCCGTCTCCGGGCAGGCCGCCTATCCGGAATCCCGCATCACGATACGCTTCTCCTCTCCCGTGAGCCCCGACCGGGCCAGGGAATTCCTCACAGTGAGGCCGGAAGCGAGCTTCGTTCTTTCAGCGGCCGCCAATGAGCTGCAGCTGACCGGAGGCTTCGCGCCCGGATCGAGCTATCAGATCGCGCTGCGGGAAGGGCTGCCGGGGCGGGATTTGTCCACTTTGCGCGAAACCCATCAGGCCCGGGTCAGTCTGCCCAACCTGCAGCCTTCGGTGGAGTTTCAGGATCCTGGGGAGTTCCTTTCCGCCAGCGGATATCGCAGCGTCGGCGTCGAGAGCGTCAACGTCCGCCAGTTCGAACTGACGATCGAGCGCGTCTATCAGAACAACCTGTTCGCATTGCTGCAATTCAACCGATGGCAGTACGACTCTCCGGAGTACTGGCGCCATTCGTCAATTTCCGGGGCGCTGGGGGATCAGATCGCCTCGGACACGATTCGCGTCTCAGGGCAGCCGAACCGTCCGACTTTGACGCGACTGGATCTGGGGCGCTACGTCGACGGCAGTGAACCCGGTCTGTATCGAGTCGGGCTTTTTCACGGGGCCGGACATCTCGGGACGCAGAAGTGGCTGCTGATCACCGATCTGGGGATCGTCGCCAAGAGAGGCAGCCGGGAGCTGACGGTATGGGTGTCGTCTTTTGGCACGCTCGCCGCCTCGTCCGGCGCGGAAGTTACGGTCATCAGCGATCAGAACCAGACCCTGGCGCGCGGGCGGACCGATGGCCAGGGGTTTTGGACGGCGCGGGATCTCCCTTCGGGAGAGCGGGACCCGGGACCGCACCTGGTGTCGGTGCGGCGGGGCGCGGACTTCAGCTTTCTGATCCTGGATCGCCACGCAGTCAATCTGGCCGGTCTGGACGTGTCCGGGGCCCAGCCGGCCGCCAACGAATTTCAAGCGTATCTGTATGGGGAGCGGGATCTGTACCGGCCGGGAGAGACGGTCAACGGAGTTGCGGTCGTTCGAAATCGCAACTTGCAGCTCCCCCCTTCGATGCCGCTGATCCTACGCCACCGGGATCCGCGTGGAATCGAGCAGCGGAGCGTACGGGTCGAGACGGCTGAATTGGGGCTGGCGGAGTATTCGTTCGAGCTGCCGCTGTCCTCTCGGACGGGAACGCACGTTCTGGAGCTGATGGTCGCCGACGAAGCCATCGGCCGCCGGCGGATTCAAGTCGAGGACTTCGTTCCGGACCGGATCAGCGTGGATCTGCAGCCGTCTCAAGAGGAGTTCAGAGCCGGAGAGGATCTGTCGTTTCGAGTCACGGGCCGCTATCTTTTCGGGCCCCCGGCTGCCGGACTGGAGGTGGAGGGCCGCGTGCGGCTGGAAACGACGCCGTTTCGGCCGGCCGGTTTCGCCGAGTATACGTTCCAGAATCCGGACCGCAATCTGGATTCTATCGAGCTGCTGGCTTCCGAAGAGCGGCTGGACGACGCTGGCGAGCGCGCGTTCAGTGTGCGGCTTCCCGAGAAAGTATTGAGCCCCTCGGGATTGTCAGCGGTATTGACCGGGCGGGTTCAGGAGGCGGGAGGCCGAGGGGTTGCGACTGCGAAGCGGGTGCCGATTCATCCATATCCCTTCTACATTGGATTGCGGCGCAGCGACGATCGTCCCGTCGATCCCGGCGGATCGGTCGAATTCCAGTATGTGACGGTCGACCCTCAGGGCCGGCGGATCGAATCCGGCCCCCTGAGAGCCGAGTTGTACCGGGACCGGTGGCACACGGTGCTGCAACGGACTCCGGAGGGCGGATATCGATATGAATCCAACCGTGAGGCCGTGCTGGTCGAAAGCCTGGCCGTTTCCGGAGGGGCCTCTTCGGGATCGGTTCGCTTCGCGCCTCGGGACTATGGCAGCTACCGGGCTGTCGTGGAGGACCCTGCAGGCGGGGCTTCCGCCCAGGTTTCATTCTATGTGGGGGGCTGGGGGCACTCCCCATGGAACCTTCAGAATCCGGGCCGCTTGGAGATCGAAACGGACAAAGAGGAATACGAGTCGGGCGAGGAGGCAGTCGTCGAGATCAAGGCGCCGTTTCCCGGGAGACTCTGGCTGACCGTCGAGCGGGAAGGGGTATTGGACTCCAGGGTCGTCACATTGACGGACAACTCCGCTCGCGTACGAGTTCCGATCCGGGAGAATTACCTTCCGAACGTGTACGTAACGGCCACTCTGGTGCGCAGCGCTTCCGATTTGAGCGCCGGCGGCGGAGGGAGGGCTTACGGGGCGGCCCGGCTGCGGGTGAATCGAGAGGCCCGACGCCTGCCGCTGACGGTGTCGGCGGCCGAGGAGATCCGGCCTCGAACGAGCCTGGTCATTCGCGCCGCGACCGCTCCGGGTTCCCGGGTCACCGTGGCGGCTGTCGACGAAGGGATTTTGCAGCTGATCCGGCAGGCGACTCCCAGCGCCTTCGACCATTTCTATCGGAACCTGGCGCTGGGAGTTCGCACCTCCGACATCTTCTCTCTGCTGCTTCCCGAACTGGGCCCGCTGCAGGACCAGGCGGACGCCGGCGGCGGGCTGGGACTGACGGAGGCGGACGTTTTGCAGACCGGTGCGATTCGCAGGGAGGACGCGGTCTCCTTCTGGTCCGGGGTCGTCGATTCGGGCCGAGACGGCCAGGTCGAGGTTTCCTTCGACATCCCGGATTTTCAGGGAGCGCTGCGGATCATGGTTCTCGCTCACGGGGTCGACCGTTTCGCATCTCTGGAAGCCGTCGTTCGGGTGCGGGATCCGCTGTTGCTTCTTCCCACTTTTCCTCGCTTTCTTTCCTTTGAGGAGCGATTGCAGCTTCCCGTTTCGGTTCGGAACGACACTGGCAGAGACGCCGAAGTGACCGTGCGGATGTCGGCGCAGGGGCCGCTGAAAGCCATCGGCGAAAGCGAGCGGAAGCTCTCGGTCCCGAACGGCTCCGAACGTCTTCTTTATTTCGAATTGCAGACGGGTGGCGTTCAGGGAGATGCCGCGATTGAGTTGACGGCCGCGGGCAACGGCGAGCGGACGCAGGCCGGCGGTCGCTTTCCGATTCGCGCCGATCTGCCGTTGCACACGGAGGCCGAATCCGGCCCGCTGCAGGACTCTGAAACCGTCTTTTCGGCGATTTCAGCCGAGCGCTTTCGGTCCGGAACCGTCAGTCGCCGGCTTCAGATCTCGTCGCTTCCCCTGCTTCAGTTCTCGGAACATCTCAACAGGCTGATCGGTTTCCCTTACGGCTGTCTCGAGCAGACGGTGTCGCGGGCCTTTCCGCTGATCTACCTGGAGGACGTCGTGCGAGCCGCGGCGCCGGAGCACTTCCAGGACGTGCAGCCGGCCGAGTGGATTGAAGCCGCCCAGCGGCGACTTGCGACGATGCAGTTGTCCAACGGAGGCTTTTCATTCTGGCCGTCCTCGGACCAGCTGCAGCCGTGGGCCAGCATTTACGCCTCGCATTTTCTCGTTGAAGCCCAACAGGCCGGCCATCTGGTGCACGAATCCCTCTATCAGGGCGCGCTCTCATTCCTGGAGAACGAAGTGGCGGGGTCGCGCCGCGCCGACGTTGAGACGCTTGAGCAGACGGTATACGCGCTGTACGTGCTGGCGCGGGCCGGTCGCCCCGATCTGGGCAGCATGGATCTGATCCGCGAGACGCAGTTCGGCCAGCTGCGTCCGCACAGTCGAGCCCTGTTGGGGGCGGCCTATGCGGCCGTCGGAAACGCGGATGCGCTCGAGCAGATGCACCGGGGGCTGGAGGACGCCGAGCAGATCGAACGGCAGGGGGGCGCCAACTTGAATTCGCCGATTCGAAATCGGGCCATCATGCTGATGGCGTTTCTGGACTCCCGGCCCGGGGATCGCAGGGTCGTCGCTCTGGTCGACCGGCTATCCCGGGACAGCGCTCAGTTTTCCTGGACCACGCAGGAGAGCGGATTCGCATTGATGGCGTTGGGGAGGTTTTTCCGGCGACAGGCGGAAAGGCCCCCGTTCGCCGGACGCCTTTTTGCAGGAGATCGCCAACTGGCCAGCTTTGACAGCGGAGGCGGCACCTTTGTCGATCTGCCTGACGGTCCGCTTCGGGTCGTGATGGATGCCGGATACGAGCCCGGTTCGGCGTTTTTCGCGCTCCACACCCGCGGCGTGCCGAGCGATCGACATTTCCGACCTCAGAGCAGCGGCCTGGAGATCGAAACGGCCTACCTCGATCGGCAAGGCCGCACGCTGGCATTGAACCGGGTCGTTCAGGGCGACCTGGTGGTGGCCCGCATCCGGATTCGCAGCACGGCCGGGCCCTTTCAGAACATCGCAGTGCAGCAATTGCTTCCCGCCGGTCTGGAAGTGGAGAATCCGCGGCTGGAATCGGCCGAAACGCTGCCATGGGTGCAGCAAAGCCGGATTTCCCCGGACCATCTGGAATTGAGAGACGATCGGGTAGTCTACTTCATCGACCTGCCCGATCAGCGGTGGCAGACCATTTACGCCGTGCTGCGCGCCGTTTCGCCGGGTCGCTTCCGTGTCCCTCCCGCATTTGCCGAGGCGATGTACGACCCGTCGCGGATCGGCTCCGGCCCGCAGCGGGTCATGGAGATCGAGGCGCGCAGATGAAGGCGACGACGCGCCGATTCGCTCGTCTTTCGACCGTTTTTGTCGTTGCGGCTGTTTTCGCGGCGGGCCCGCTGGCGGCAATGATCTTCGATTGGATCTATCCGCTGCCGCTGGAGAAGCTTCACCGGCCGCAGTCGCAGATTGTCGAGGACCGCGACGGCCGACCCATCCGGATCTTTCTGGCTGCTGACGACAGGTGGCGGCTGCCGCTCGCGTTCGATGAGGCTTCCCCGGTGCTGGTGGAAACCATCGTCGCCTCGGAGGATCGCTGGTTTCACCGCCACCCCGGCGTCAATCCCCTGTCGGTTCTGCGGGCGGCATGGAGCAATCTGAGAGCCGGACGCATCGTTTCCGGAAGCTCGACCATTCCCATGCAGATCGCACGGATGATCGAGCCAAAGGACCGAACGGTTTCGGGCAAGATCTGGGAAGGCCTGCGGGCCATGCAGTTGGAGTGGCGTTTCTCCAAGGAGGAGCTGCTGGAGCTGTACCTGAATCTGATTCCGATGGGGGGCAATCTGGAAGGCGTCGGGGCCGCAGCGCATTTTTATTTCGGAAAGCATCCCTCTCAGATCGTTCTGGGCGAGGCGGCTCTGCTGGCCGTCCTGCCTCGCTCGCCGAACGACTTCGACCCGATTCGACGGCCGCAGGGCGCGCTTCGGGTGCGAGACCGCCTGCTGGACGCGCTGGAGATGCGAGGCGACTTTTCGCCCGAGCAGGTGGCCGCCGCCCGCAGGCATCCGCTCCCGCAGACGCGAAGGGCGGCGCCCTTTTCAGCGCCTCATTTCTCTCTGCTCGCGCGAAGCTGGCGTCCAACCGAGCGTCGGCTGCGGACCTCGCTGGACTTGAATCTCCAGCGGAGCGCGGAGAAGCTCGTTGGCCAGCGGATTCAGGAGCTGCGATCCCAGGGGATCGAAAACGTTGCGGTCGTGGCGCTGGATAATCGAACCCGCACGGTGCGGGCTCTGGTGGGGTCTGCCGGCTTTCATGAGGAGCGCTTTCAGGGGCAGGTCAACGGGGCGCTGGCGGCCCGTTCCCCCGGCTCCGCGCTGAAGCCGCTGCTGTTCGCGCTGGCGCTGGAGCGAGGGCTCATCATCCCGGACAGCGTTCTGCTGGACGTTCCCATCGACTTTTCAGGGTATGCGCCCGAGAATTACGACGGGACGTTTCGCGGAAAGACCTCCGCCGGCGCCGCTCTCGTTCAATCCTTGAACGTTCCTTTTGTTCGCCTTCTTCATCAATATGGCGTCGCCGATTTCCACTATTTTCTCAATCGCGCGGGCATCAACTCGCTGACGCAGACGCCCTCTCATTACGGCCTTTCCCTGATCCTCGGTTCGGGAGAAGTGAATCTGCTGGAGCTGACCAATCTATATGCGACGCTGGCGCAGGGAGGCCTGCACCGCCCGTGGAGCGTCCTGGCGGAATCCGAGCCCCCGGAGGACCGGCTGTTCTCTCCGGAAGCGGCGTGGCTGACGGGGCGGCATCTGACCCAACTGCGGCGGCCCGATCTCCCTTCTTCTTGGAGACAGTCGCGCGACGCGCCGGCGATCGCCTGGAAGACGGGCACCTCCTTCCGACACCGGGACGGCTGGGCGGTGGGCTACGACGACGACGTCTCGATCGGCGTCTGGGTGGGAAACTTCAGCGGAGAGCCCAGAAAAGGCCTCTCCGGCGCCGAGCACGCCGCTCCGCTGCTGTTCGATCTCTTTCGGGTCTATGCAAAAGGCGGCGCGCAGACGGCCGGCGAACCGCCGGTCGGCCTCCGGCTGGAGAGTCTGAGCCTGTGCGCCGAAAGCCGGCTGCTTCCGGGACCGCATTGCGAACGGACGGTGCGGGCCGTTTATTTGCCGGGAAGAAGCAGGGTTTTGGCCTGCGACTGGCATCGGAGGATTCATGTCGAGCGGGAGAGCGGCCTGATGCTGGCGGGAGCCTGCGCCGGAGACTCTCAGCGTCTGGCGCGAACGCTGCTGGTACCGCCTCCCGAGTTGAAAATGTGGATGCAGTCCCAGGGAATGGCGACGGACCCGATTCCCGAGGCGAGTCCGCACTGTCGGAACGTCGGCTGGGGCGAGCCGCCCCGCATTGTGTCGCCGGCGCCCAGCGCAGTGTTCGTCTTTCGGAGCGAAGCCCCGACCGAACACCAGCAGCTGCGCCTTTCCGCGGTTGCAGGCGCGTTCTCTCAGCAGCTGTACTGGTTTCAGAACGGCGTGCTGTTGGGAAAGGTTCAGAGCGGCCGCGATCTTTTCGTCCCGCTTCAGCCGGGAAGCCATCGCGTCGCGGTCGTCGACGAGTCGGGACGCACCGACGCCGTCTCCTTCGAAGTCCAGCGCCCGTGACGGCGCTGCTGAAACCTGAGACGACATAAGGGGACGGGTCTGAAGCGAGGGCCGACGATCTCAATGCTAAAGGTACGGCTCGGACTCAATGCCGGATTCCCGCCGTTGCAGGTTTGGATCCCGCGCGGACTTCATTCCGTTGCCAGCGTGTCCAGGGCAATTTCATGAATCTCCAGTTCGCCGTGCCCCTTGAACATGTCCTTGGGGGGGACGCGACTGTGAGCTTCCTTGAAGGCCTCGCTTTCGGTCCACGCTCGAAAGTCCTCCTCCGTCTCCCAAAACGTCAGCACGATGAAACGGTCCCCGCGGATCGGTCTGAGCACCAGATTTCGAATGAATCCGGGATGCCCGTCAACCAGGCCTCTGCGAGTCCGAAATCTCTCCAAAAACTCCTCCTCAAAACCTTCATTCACAGGCACGCGATTCTGCACAACAATCATGAATCATCCTCCAGATTTGATGCGGCATTTATCTCTAATTCAGTTTAGCGAGTTTGTTGGGTCGGGGCTTCGAGTTCCGAGTTCCATTTTGAGGGGGGATGAAAATCTCGTCCTCTTCCTCAAACTGGCTGGAGGTGATGGCCGGCAGGCTGCGCGCCTCGGGCGGAAAGTCGCATTCATGCGTGACCGCCTTCAGGCGGTTTTGCAATCCCAGAGCGAAGGCGATCTCGGTTGCGCTGGGCAGAAGCGAACAGATTCTGAGGGCGCTTTCGCTTTCGGCGTGTGGTTGGATCGTCTCGCTATTCAAAATCGATTTCCTGCCCTCCCGCGCGTCGCAGCGGCGTCAGGATTGGGCCTCGCTGGCCGCGGGTCGCGCCGCCCCAGGCGTTGCGACAAACTTCTGACTCGGAAACTCATTCGCCGTAGTCATCATAATCGTAATCTTAATCGTAATCGTAATCGTAATCGGGCTCGTTCAGAAAGCTCAGGCCGGCGTCCGCGATCGGGGGAGCGGTCGCCAGGATCACGGCCAGCATGCCGACGGCGAAGCTTTGGCGCGGACCGCGCCGTTGCGCAAATGGCAGCCGGGCCGCCCATGCGGCGGGAACCGCCAGCGCGAGAAAGGCGGCGTGCCATCCGCTCAGTTGCGCGTAGAACAATCCATTCAGCAGCAATCCGGCCAGCGCCGTGATTCCGACGACGATCCAGCCCTCCGAAGGAGTCTTGAGAAACGCTGAAATCAGGCTCAACAAACCCAGGCAAATCGCCAGAATGACGGAGAGCTGGCCGAGCAGAGCGGTCGCCGAAAGCGCCAGTACGATCCCGGACGCCAGCGCCGTCCAGCAGAAGGCCCAGGGGAGCAGCGAGCCTTCTTCGACTGCGCCGAGGCGGTCCGCCGCGCGCCAGACCAGAAACAGCGCGACCCACAGGCCTGCAAGCCAGAGCGCCGACTGGCCGAATTCCCAGTGGTAGGTCCACATCGGTTTCAGCGTCGCGACCAGCAGGAGGAAGATCAAGCCGCCGATTCGCGCCGGCTTCCACATTCGCGCAGCCGCCGTCACGGCAGCCAGGCCGACCAGATAAAAGAGCCAGCCGGTGGTGTGGACGGGAGGGAACGGGAGAAGCCCTGCAATGCGGTAGTGGCCGACCAGATAGCCGGCCGCTAAAGCTGCGGCCGGCGCAAGCGAAACAAGCCACGGCGAGTTTCCCGCCAACTTTCGGAGGATCCAGAAAGTCGCGCCGAAAGCCAGTGCGGGAAGAATCAGCGTGTCAAAGGCGAGTTTCGCCGCGAGCATTGTCCGAATCGCTACTCCGAGATTCCGTGGACGGCGATCGTCAGTTGAACTTCATCGCTCAGAGCATCGAGCATGAAGTTCATTCCGAAGTCGCTGCGCTCGATCGTAAAGGTGGTTTCGAAGCCGATCAGCGAACGTCCCCGCCCGTCCTGTCCGGAACCGGTCATCTGCACTTCGGTGACGATGCTGCGGGTGACGCCGTGCAGACTAAGATCGCCGGTCACTTCGTATCGATCGGATCCCAGCGCCCGTATTCCAGTGCTTTTGTATCGGATCGCGGGGAATTGGGTGGCGTTGAAGAAATCCGGGCTGCGGAGGTGATCGTCTCGACGCTGATTGTTCGTGTCCACTTCCTGCGCCGGAATTTCCAGCTCGATCGAACTGAGGGCAGGGTTATCGCGATCCACCGTCAGGCTGCCCTGAAGCCCATTGAAACGGCCATAGTAGTTGACGACGTCGAGGCGTTTGATTTTAAAGATCACTGACGAGTGAACGGTGTCGACCTGATAGGTTCTCGCGGCGCCCAGCAATGGGGCTCCGGCCAGAATCAGTCCGAGAATCTGTAAAAAGCTCCGTTTGATCATAAGCACTCTCCTTGGCTGGTAGATGGGTTGTATTTTAATCTTGCGAAGACCGCCCAATCATACGCGGCGCACGGGCAAAAGTTTCCAAAAGCCGCTGAATTGTATCGTTTTAGACACCGAATCACAGCGACGCGGACACTGAAGCGAAGAGAAGCCGCCTCTCGGTGCGCGCACTAAATCCATGGCAGGCCCCTTGAGCGATCAAGACCGGCGATCAGCGCATCGGAGACACAGTCCGGCTTCCGGACGCGCCTTCAACCGCGCAGCTCCGATTTCCTCTTCGCAGCGAAGACACAATCCGTATGTCCCATTTTCAATCCTTCTGATGGCTTGCTCCACCTGCTGCAACTGCAGCTTCTGGCGACGGCGCAATTCCAGCGACATTTGTTGCGCCTGGATGGCATCCTGACGGGTCAAACGGCCGATCGCCTTATCGGGAGCGATGGGCGCGGTGGAATCGTCCGCCTGATCCTCCCGGGCGCTCAGATCCTTACGAAGGGTTTCCAGTTCGCTTTGAAATTTCCTCAACTGCCGTTCGTCCATCTGGCCTCCCCATAACCATAACCCGGTTTGGACTCCATCGCGAACCGCTTCGAGGGGTTTTCCTTTGAGGGTTGAGGATGCAGTGGGCGGGCAAGCTTGACTGTTTTCGGAACGAAACGTATTCTATAATCCATATTTCGGATTCTCCGTACAGAAATCGAAGTGTAAGGAGTCTTTCCGTTGCCGGCGGAAACGCCGTGGCTTTCTGAGGGAGCTTGGCGTGCGGTGAACCTAACCGGCAGGGGCTTCAGCAGGTGAAAAGTGATGAGGGCATGCCGGGTTGAGGATGCATCCCGCGTGTCGAGAGGAGCAGCTTTGCGCGTTTATCTGATCAATCCTAGCGATCTGTCCTTTGGCATCGGAATCGTGGCTCCGAGATGGCTTTACGTCATTGCGGCTGCAACGCCGACGGAGTACGGCGCTCCTGTTGTTATTGATGAAAGCCTGGAGAAGGGGGACCTGTCTCAAGTGCGACCGGGAGACGTCGTTGGAATCGGGATTCATACCTCCAACGCGCTTCGGGGATACAAGGTGGGAAAGATGGCCCGGGAGCGTGGAGCGTATGTGATTTTCGGCGGGATTCACGCCGGTCTGTTTCCCGACGAGGCGTATCGGCTGGGCGGCGCTCATTCGGTGGTCAAGGGCGACGGCGACCGGATCTGGGCACAGGTGCTGGAAGACTGCCGCAAGGGCGAACCCCTTGAATTCTACAATGGCGGGCACTTGGAAGGCGGCGAATTCTTGCCCGCTCGATGGGATTTGATGCCGGCAGACCGTTACATGTGGGCTTCAGTCCAGACTGTGAGGGGCTGTCCCAAGCACTGCTCGTTCTGCTCCGTATGGAGAACGGACGGCCAGCGTCCGCGTCAGAGGCAATTCGAACAGGTTGTCAGAGAGGTTGTCGAGTTGCGCAGGCTGGGATTTCGCTTCATTTTGCTGGCTGACGACAACTTTTACCCAGTCACACTTCGCGACATTGAAGTGGCCGACCGACGAGAAAACAAGGAGCGTCGGGACACGTTGATCGCGCTTCGCAAGGAGCGATTCGAGTTGATGGAGCGATTGGCGGAGTTCCCGGAAGACACGGTCTTCTTTACACAGATCACCATGGAGGCGGCGGAGGACCCGGAATTCCTGGCGGCTATGCGGGACGCCCGCATCCGGGGCGTGCTGGTGGGAGTGGAGTCGATCACGCCGGAGGGACTGCAAGCGGTATACAAGGACTTCAACCTTGCTGGAGAAGATCTTGTGGATCGGTTGCGGACTTTTCGAGAGCACGAAATCTTTGTGCTCGGCTCATTTATTTTCGGACTCCCGACCGACCGTCCGGAAACGTTCGACGCTACGGCTTCGTTGGCGGACCGGGCCGAGCTGGCCTTCGCTCAGTTCGTAACCCTTTCGGTGTTCCCCGGCACGGTTGATTTTCAGCGCTGGGAAGAGAAGCTGAACGAAAACGACTCCGGAATCGAAGGGTTTCCAGCCAGTCGCTACTGGCTGACTCCGCGCCATCGCAGAAATGGACTTTCCATGGAGCATCCCACCATGTCCGCCGACGAGATCCGAAGCCGGACTCAGGCGACATGGGATAGCTTTTACAGCATGCAAGCCATCTGGAAAAGATCTCGCTGCGTGAACCGCCTGCGATCCAGACTCGCCTTTCTCCTGATTTCAAAACTCTATCGGCAGATGTTTGCAAACACGGGCATCTCAACAGACAGCGCACGAGTCAACCGGTCGGCAACCTGGGCTCGAGTCATCGCCAAGCCGTGCTGTCGACTCTTCAAATCGCGCCCACAGCCCGACTTTCAGTTGCACGCCGTTTCCGACCGTTAGCGGGCCGCGGTAAAAGTCTGGACCTGCTGCGCGACAAGGCTTTGCCCCTGAGCGCTTATCAATTTTTAATCTCGCAGACAAGCAGCGGCGCCGTCACAAATTCGACATTTGAAATGCTGTTAAATCCTTGCCGCCCTTGCTGATTCTATGGCGGCGCGAACCGCTCTGAATCCGCCCGCAACGGGCAAGTGTCCTGAGTCAGAAGTTCGTCCGCAGTCGGGCAGCGCTGCATCCCGGCCGTCTGCGCTGCTCGTCGCACGCATATCCCCGATATGCGCGCTCCTCGCGCCTTGCATCCACGCCCCTCGCGACGGAGGGGTTTGAGAAATGCGGGCTCGACCGCGGATTCTGCCGATTCTGTGATTACGATCACATCGCAAGTCGGGATAAGAGGTCCACTATTGTGCAATGTCCAGTCCTCAATTTTGGCTGGCCGCCGTGATCTGTTCATTCGTGGGCCTTCGATTAGCAAACCGGTATCAGTTGCCCGGGCTGGTCGGGTTGGGTACCGGCCTTAGCATCTGCGTTCTGATGGAGCTGGACATCTGGGGCGGAGTTCTCGAAGTGGTACTTTCGAGCTTTCTTGCCTTGTCGCCTTTCCAGGTGTTCGTCCTGCTGTTCTCATTGCTGTACGCAGGGATCGGACTTGCCGTAGCCGCCTTTGGCAAAACGACGGTTTTGGCTTACATGAAGTTGAGCAGCGTCGTTCTTTCGATTTCGATCGTTTCCGTCGGTCTGCCCAAATATGGTCCCGGCTTGATGGCTTCTGGAGGGCTCGCTTCGGCAAGTGAGGAATCCGTGGAATCGGGCGGAGTGGGCCGAGTGCGCGGAGGGGGCGAAGGGGTCGCAAGTCAATTGCTGACAGTTCTTCGATCACGAGCGAGTGCTGAATATTCGATTGGAAAAGTATCAGCCGACACTCCCCTCTATTACTTTGAGGAAGGCCGCCCGAAGGAAACCTCCGTACATGTGACGAAAGGAACCTGGGTCCGCGTCGTTTCGCAGCATCGAAACCAGGACGGCGCCGTCTGGCTGGAAGTCCAGGCTCCCGACGCCGACGGTCATTTTTCCCACCAAAGCGAGTCAGGACTGCTGCACGAATCCAGGATCGAAGAAACCACGACGATTCCCCTGAAATAGCTCCTGCACCGTTCCATCCGTTGAAAACCGGGCAGATCTTGTATAGACTGCGCCGGATGACTTCCGGGGGTAGGACCGCCTTTGAAGCGATGCGGTACATCATTCGAATCTACTGCATCTATCTGATCACCGTAACGCTTTTGGGTTGGCTGCACTTTCCCAGTTTCGACAGCCTCTTCAGCCCGGCGTCGACTTCTCAGGCCGCGTCATTCCTTCTCCCGCTTTTGGTCTTTTCGCCATTCATCCTTCCCTTGCTGATCCTGCTGGAGAGCGCCCTGGCCCTGACTTCCGACTCGACTGCCTGGAAGTTCGTCCGAAGAGACATTGCGAAGGTGCTGGGAACGCTGACGTTTCTGCTCGTGTTTCTCTACTGGACCGCTGAGGTTTCAGTCGCTTGAAGCCAGTCGAGACGGGTTTCGCGGGGCCGCCCCGAGATAGCCTGGAGGGGCGGTCTGCATCGAAAAAGGCCTGCGTCACTCCACTTCGAAGAGGAGGTCGCCGCTTTGGACGTGGACGCCTTCTTGAAGCTGAATACGGATCACTTTGCCGGATTTGGGTGAGCGGATCTCGTTTTGCATTTTCATCGCCTCGATGATGACCACGCCTTCTCCGGTTTCGACTGCATCTCCTTGTCCTTTCAGCACGCGGACGACCCTTCCCGGCATCTGAGCCTTGACGGAGGAGATCCCTTCCATTTCGGCCCGGACTGCCTGGCGGAGCATCTTGTCGCGGAGGCTCAGGACCTCGATCTCAAAAGCTCGATGGTTCCACAGCACCTCCACGATCTTGCCGCGCCTTTCCATCAACACGTCGACAATTTGATTTCCTTGCTGGAAGGTCCACCGACTTCCGCTGCGGGAGAGAAGGACCATAGACCTCTCCTGCGGGGCTCCGTCCAGTCCTGCGACTGCGACATTGAATGAATCGCACGCACCCGGTTGCCGCTTGACTTCCAGTTGCCGGCTTTCGCCTCCCAGGGTCGTCTCCAGCTTCACTCCCACTCTCTCCGGTAGAAGGTTTTCCATCGCCCGGCGTCCGTCTTGGCGACCGCAGGATTGGCCGATTCATCTTCGAGAAAGCGATAAATGGCCGCCGCCGCGCAGGGGATCCAGTCATCGCAGGATTCGGAATCATTGTCCAGAATGCGGTGCTGCTCGAGAAAATGGGTATGAAGTTCACCGGCCTGAAATGCGGGATGGGAGAGCAGGCGTTCAAAGAACGAAATTGTGGTTTTCACGCCCCCGATCTTGTATTCGAAAAGGGCCCGCCGCATGCGCCGGATTGCTTCGGAGCGATCTTTTCCGTGAGCGATCAGTTTTGAAATCAGCGGATCGTACTCCAGCGGGATTTCGAAGCCCGCATACACGCCGCAATCGTTACGGATTCCGGGACCGGACGGCTCGAAGACGGTCTCCAGAAGTCCGGGCGACGGCGCGAAATCCCGCTGGGGATCTTCCGCGTAGATTCTGCATTCCAGCGCGGCGCCTTGCATCCGAACGTCCTGCTGACTCCATTCCAGCTTTTCGCCAGCGGCGATGCGGATCTGTTCGCGGACCAGATCGATTCCGAAGGTCATTTCGGTGACCGGATGCTCCACCTGCAAACGGGTATTCATTTCGAGGAAGTAGAAAGTAGGGGCAGCTGTCGCGTTGCCGGCGTCAAGCAGAAACTCGACAGTTCCTGCATTGTGGTAGTCGACGGCTCGCGCTACAGCCATGGCGGCCCGACCGAGCTGCTCCCGCAGTTCAGCGGTCACGGCGGGCGAAGGGCATTCCTCGACCAGTTTCTGATGGCGCCGCTGAATCGAGCATTCGCGTTCGCCAAGGAAAATCATCCCGCCGTGCTGATCGCCCAAGAGCTGCACCTCAATATGTCGCGGCTTCTCAATGTATTTTTCAAGATAAATGGTGGAGTCGTCGAACGCCGAACCGGCCTCTCCTCGGGCCGTCTCGAACGAGGATTTCAGGTCGTCCTCATTCCTGGCGACGCGCATTCCTTTCCCCCCCCCGCCGGCGCTGGCCTTGATCATCACTGGGAACCCGATTTGGCGTCCGGCTTTCAGAGCGGTTTGCCAATCCGCCGCTTCGCTGTCGCTTCCCGGAACCGTGGCCACTCCCGCGGCGGCGACGATGCGCCGACTTTCCAGCTTGCTTCCCATCCGCTCAATTGAAGAAGCGGAAGGCCCGATAAAAACCAGGCCGGCATCGGCGCAAGCTCGCGCGAAGGCGGCGTTCTCCGCCAGAAAACCGTATCCGGGATGAATCGCGTCCGCCCCGGAGCGTTTCCCTGCGTCCAGAAGCCGTTCAAAGCAGAGGTAGCTTTCCGTCGCGCGGGCCGGACCGATGAAGTGAGCCTCGTCGGCGAGCCGGACGTGGAGAGCGGCTCGATCCGCATCGGAATAAACTGCGACCGGGGAGATTCCCATATCTCGACAGGCGCGGATGATGCGGACGGCGATTTCCCCGCGATTTGCAATCAGGATCTTCTTAAACATGCATTCCTAAAGCGGAATATTGCCATGCTTTCGCGGGGGATTCTTATCCCGTTTGTGAGCGGTCAATTCCAGGGCCCGAACCAGCTTGCGCCGGGTCATCTGAGGTTCGATGATCTCGTCAATATAACCCCTTTCGGCGGCCACATACGGGTTTGCAAACTTCTCGCGGAACTCCTCCACCTTCGCAGCCTTCAGTTTCTCGGGTTCAGCGCTCTCCGCGATCTGCTGACGGTAAAGGATTTCGACTGCAGCCTGGGGGCCCATCACTGCTATTTCCGCCGTCGGAAACGCATAGTTCAAGTCCGCGCGTATGTGTTTGGAAGCCATCACGCAGTAAGCGCCCCCGTAGGCCTTTCGGGTGATGATCGTAATCTTGGGAACTGTGGCCTCTGCAAAGGCGTAGAGAAGCTTGGCGCCGTGCCGAATGATTCCGCCGTGCTCCTGGCCCACGCCGGGAAGGAATCCGGGAACGTCTTCGAACACCACCAGCGGGATGTTGAAAGCGTCGCAAAAGCGAACGAACCTCGCTCCCTTGATCGATGAATTGATGTCCAGGGTCCCGGCCAGTACAGCCGGTTGATTGGCCACAATTCCGATGGGCGCGCCCAAAATGCGGGCGAATCCTACAACGATGTTTTCGGCGAATTGCTCATGTACCTCGAGGAACTCGTGGCCGTCGACGACCGCGCGAATCAGCTCTTTCATGTCGTAAGGCTGATTTGGATCGGACGGAATCAGCCGATCCAGATTCGGATCGGTTCGATCCGCCGGATCAGAGGTCTCCATTCGCGGAGGGTCTTCCAGATTGTTGGAGGGGAGGAACGAAAGCAGACGCCGAATTTCGGTCAGACATTCCTCTTCCGATGCGGATGCGAAATGGGCTACTCCGCTCTTGCTGCTGTGGGTGGTCGCTCCGCCCAGCTCCGACATGCTGACCTCTTCATGAGTGACGGTCCGGATGACGTCGGGACCGGTAATAAACATGTAGCTCGTCTTGTGAACCATGAAGACGAAATCGGTGATTGCCGGCGAATAGACGGCGCCGCCGGCGCAGGGTCCGAGAATGGCCGATATCTGCGGAATCACGCCGCTAGCAAGGGTGTTTCTCAGGAAGATGTCGGCATACCCGGCCAGGCTGACCACGCCCTCCTGGATACGGGCTCCCCCGCTGTCATTTAAACCAATTACGGGTGCGCCGGTTTTCATCGCCAGATCCATGATCTTGCAGATCTTGGCCGCATAAGTTTCCGAAAGACTGCCCCCGAAGACAGTGAAGTCTTGAGCGAAAACATAAACGAGACGGCCGTCTATCTTTCCGTATCCGGTCACGACCCCGTCGCCCGGAATCCGGTTTTTCTCCATGCCGAAGTCGGAACAGCGGTGCACGACGAACTTGTCGAGCTCTTCGAAGGTCCCCTCGTCGATCAGAAATTGGATTCTCTCGCGAGCGGTCATCTTCCCGGCCTCGTGCTGGCGGGCCACCCTTGCGCCGCCGCCGCCGAGTTCGGCCTCGACGCGTCGTCGCTGCAGTTCCTTCAGTCGCTCCTCTGATTCCATAAGATGGCGGGATCCGTTCAAACCGCTTCGACTGGCTGCTCCTGGCTCTTTCTCCAATCCGCCAAAAACTTTTCCTGGCCGATGTCGGTCAGCGGGTGTTTCAGCATCTGCTCCAGCGTCTTATACGGGAGCGTGACGACGTCGGCGCCTAGTCTGGCGGCTTGCAGCACGTGCATTGGATGGCGCACGGACGCCACCAACACTTCAGTTTCGAATTCGTAAGGCGCATAGACGTCCAGAATGTCGGCCACCACCTCCATCCCGTCCGTCGAAATGTCATCCAGACGTCCAACGAAGGGACTCACATAGGCAGCGCCGTTCTTTGCCGCCAACAGGGCCTGGAGTGGTGAAAAAATCAGGGTCACGTTGACCCGGATGCCTTCTTCGGAAACGATCTTGAGAGCCTTTAAGCCTTCGCGGATCATGGGGAGCTTGACCACGACGTTCGGATGGATGGCCGCCAATTTCCGCCCTTCACGGACCATCTCTTCCGCGGTTGTGGATACCACTTCCAGGCTGATGGGCCCGTCCACGATCGAACAGATCTCCCGGGCGACTTCCTCAAGAGGCCGCCCCTCCTTTGCGATCAGCGACGGGTTGGTTGTAATTCCGTCAACGATCCCCAAAGAAACCCCTTGGCGGATCTCCTCAAGGTTTGCGGTGTCTAGAAAAAACTTCATGATTGTTGTCTCCTTCTTGCTGACATTTTACTGGTTTAAAGTCTGTACGTTCCAGAAATCCGGCGGCCGGCCGGCGGCGCAATGCGTCCGGTTCGGGTCACGGACGGCTTCGGGCGACGGCAACCGTATCCGAAGCCTCGCTTTCGTTTCCATAAATGTCGACCGCAGTAACCTGGTAATACAGCTCCTCCGCTCCGGAAGGCGGAAGGTCTGCGTGCCTGTTGATGGCGATCAGTTCCGACGCCCTTTCGAGTCGAAGCGGATCCGTTCCACGATATAGATAGTAACCCGCGAGGTCGCTTTCTTCATTCGGCTCCCACACCAATTGCACTCGTTGGCCCACCCATGCAGCCGAAACGCCCGCAGGCTTCGCAGGCGGGAAAACGTCTCTGGGACTCACCGTCAGAGTTTCGCTCAATTCGCTTAGAATCAGAGGGTTGCCGGTGCGGCTTATGGTTTGAACTTGATATGACTTCGGCTGTTCGAATTCAAACGAGCGATCGTCGAATGAAGTTTGTTCCACCTCAATTTGACTATTGATCAAATAGCCCTCGATGCGAGCCGGCCGAGTGCCGTCGATATTTTCCAAAGGGGGATCCCATTCCAGCCGAATGACTTCAGCAGTCTGCTGATACCGAAGGTTGGAGGGAGGGAGCGCGACCGGTTCCTCCGCTGTGGAGACGGGTGGAGAGGATTCCGAGCGGCGTCCCCGGCTTTCAAATCGAACGGCGTAGGCGCAGTCGCCGATCGGGATCCGGGAGGGATCCTCGTACTCGACGAATCCACTTGCGAGTTCTGCGGCGCCGATCTCCACTTCCGAGTAATCCCGCAAGGGATCGGTAGAGGGGCAGGCCCGCAAAACCAGCAGCTTCTGGATGATGGCTGGTGGAAGCTGTGTACGCAAGAGAACCCTTTGGTCGCCGATCTGGATCACCTCCGGAGGTTGCGGCCGAGGCGGAATCGGGCGGTCGGGAGGCCGGGGATCCGCAATCTTGGCACAGGAAACTATCAGCAGACAGATCAGGGCCTGCCATCCAACCGGGATCCGAACCAGCCATTGATAGGAAGATCTCATCGCGAAAGACCGCTTCGAGCGCCAGACGCTTGGTTATGCGTTCTGCCTTCTTCGCTCCGGAGGGGTTTGAGAAATGCATCACATCCTAAACATTCCGTAAACTGTTGCTCATAAAGAAGATACATAGATCAAAAACAAAAACAACCGGACCCAAATTCTGGAACGGGGAACGAGGATCCCGGAACGCAAAGTTTCGGCGCTCACAAAATATATCGTGACAGATCCGAATCCTTCACGATTCCGGCGAGTTGCAGATTGACGTAATCTCGGTCGATCTTGACCCTCTTGTTTTCCAGTTCGGCGCCCTGAAAGGAGATTTCCTCCAGAAGCGCTTCCATCACTGTGTGAAGCCGGCGCGCTCCGATGTCTTCGGTGGTTTCGTTGACCAGCCAGGCCAGGCGAGCGATTTCGCGGACTCCGCTGGGAGAGAACTCCAGTTCAAGGCCTTCGGTGGCCAGCAGAGCCTGGTACTGTCTGATCAAAGCGTTTCGAGGTTCTTGAAGGATGCGGATGAAGTCATTTTCCGTCAAGGAATCCATCTCGACGCGGACGGGAAATCTTCCCTGAAGTTCCGGAATCAGGTCAGACGGGCGCGTGACGTGAAATGCGCCGGCGGCGATAAACAGGATATGGTCGGTCTGCACGATTCCGAATCGGGTGTTCACGCAGGTCCCTTCGATGATGGGCAGGATATCCCGCTGAACTCCCTCTCGGCTGACATCGGGTCCGTGCCCCGATTCTCTTCCGGCAACCTTGTCCAGTTCGTCGACGAAAACGATTCCGGATTGCTCTACCCGGTCAAGGGCCTCTCGCGTGATCTGCTCCATGTCGACGAGCTTCGATTCCTCTTCAAAGGTGAGGTAATCGATCGCGTCCTCGATTTTCATTTTTCTCTTGATCGACCTTGGAGCGGCCATTCCAGCCAGCAAGTCCCTGTAGTGTGATTCCATGTCTTCTTCGACCATCAGAGGAAATGAAAAGTCCATAAATGGCAGACTCTTTTCATGCACTTCCAACTCAACCATTTGCTGGTCCAACTTGCCGTCCCTGAGTTCCTTCCTCAATCGCTCTCGATGTTCGCTCGTCTGGCGAGGCTGGTCCTTCCTCGACGAGGTCTTCGCCTTCCGGCGGGTGCGGCGCTTTCTGACGAGGATATCCAGAATCCTCTCTTCGGCGTTGCTTTCCGCTTTGTTTCCAATCAGTTCCGTCTTTTCTTGCCGCAGCATGTCGACTGCGATTTCGGTCAAGTCGCGAACGATCGATTCGACATCCCTGCCCACGTAGCCGACCTCGGTGAACTTGCTGGCTTCGACTTTGATAAAAGGCGAGTTGGAGAGGCGGGCCAACCGGCGGGCTAGTTCGGTCTTGCCGACTCCGGTGGAGCCGATCAAAATGATGTTTTTGGGCTGCACATCCTGCGCCATGTCAGCCGGCAGGCGCTGCCTGCGAACTCGGTTGCGAATCGCAAGCGCCAACGCCCGCTTCGCCTTTTCCTGGCCGATGATGTATTGATCCAACTCGGCGAGAATCTGACGGGGAGTCATATCATCCAGCCGGAGTGTTGGATCGAGAACGGCTGCCTTATTTTCCTTTTTCGTCATGCAGCTCTTCCACAGTGATTGAAGTATTGGTAAACACGCAGATTTCGCCCGCGATTCTCAGCGCTTCCTCCGCCACCGCCCGGGCTGGCTTTCGCGTGAATCGAAGCAGGGCTCGAGCCGCCGCCAGCGCGTACGGCCCGCCCGATCCGATGGCAATCAGACCGTCGTCCGGCTCGATGACGTCGCCGTCGCCGGAAATGAGAAAAGCGTCCTTAGCGTCGCTGACGATCAGCAGGGCCTCCAAATGCCTGAGCGCCCGGTCAGTGCGCCACTCCTTCGCCAGCTCGACGGAGGCCCGCCGCAGGTTCCCGCGAAATTCCTCCACTTTGGTCTCAAACCTGGAAAAGAGCGAGAAGGCGTCCGCCGTCGAACCGGCGAATCCAGCTAAAACCTTCCCATTGTGCAACTTGCGGATCTTTCTCGCGGAGGACTTGATGATTGTGTCGCCGAAAGTCACTTGACCGTCGGAAGCAAGCGCGGCCTGGCCGGCTCTGCGCACGAAAATGACGGTGGTGCCGTGAAATTCCCTACTCACCGCACAAGTATAATACGGTGCGCCAAAGTAAGAGGATTCGAAGTCTGCGGTTGGCGACCGGCGAGACGGTCGAGGCGGGGATCGACGCCAGGGGGGCGGCGACCTCCTGGAACGTACCGGTGGAGCTGTCCTTCGAGGAGGAGATCGATCTGGGGGTCGCGTTACTGAATCTCTCAGATGAAGCGGCGCGAATTGGAATCTCATTGTACACAGCAGGAGAGCGCTTCGATTCGACCGAGGTCGTGCTGGCGCCGAAGGCGCGCACTGCTTTTTTTGTGACGGAGCTCCTTCCGAAGACGCAAGCTCAAAACATCGGGAACCCGGAACGCGAATCCTCCCGGCCGGCGATCGTGGCCACCCGCCCACGGCAAGTGCTGAAAATTCGCATCCGGCCCTTGAATCTCGGCGCGCGAGGCCTGAAACTCGGGATTCCGATGTCGTTTGCAACTTCGCTCGAATGCTCTCGCTGCCGGGAGGCTTTTTCGCCTGATGAACTCCATGGCGTGTGTTCGCGCTGCGAATCGCCGCTGCTGGTCCGTTACGATCTGGAGCGGGCTGCGGCCGGCTCGCTGCGCGAAGAGTTTCTGCGCCGGCCTCCGAGTCTATGGCGCTACCTGGAATTGCTGCCAGTCCGGGATCCTGATTCGATCGTGAGCATGGGGGAGGGGATGACGCCGCTGGTGCAGCTGAAGCCGACCTTTGCCGAAGGCTCCGTTGCACAGCTTTGGCTCAAGGACGAGAGCTGCAATCCGACGGGGTCCTTTAAGGCGCGGGGGCTTTCGGCGGCGGTCACCATGGCCGCTTCCTTCGGCGTTCGGCGACTGTGCGTCCCGTCGGCGGGAAACGCCGGAGGCGCGTTGGCCGCCTACGCCGCCCGCTGCGGTCTGGAGAGCTACGTTTTTATTCCCAAGGACACTCCGTCGGCCAACATTGTGGAGTGCCGGCTTGCGGCCACCCGCGTCGAGATGGTCGACGGCACGATCTCTGACGCTGCCAGCGCGATGCGGCATAGGCGGGGCGATCGCGACTGGTTCGACGTCTCCACATTGCGGGAGCCATACCGGATCGAGGGGAAAAAGACGCTGGGTTACGAAATCGCCGAACAGTTGGGCTGGCGACTGCCCGACGTCATCTTATACCCTACCGGCGGGGGAACCGGTCTGATCGGCATGTGGAAGGCGTTTCGCGAAATGGAAGCGATGGGCTGGGTGGAGGGTCGCCTGCCCAGGATGGTGGCCGTGCAATCGGAAGGGTGCGCTCCCATCGTCAAAGCCTTCGAAGAGGGGCGAAGCCACGCTGAGCCATGGCCGGATCCGAAAACCGCGGCAGCCGGAATTCGAGTGCCGCAGGCGCTGGGCGACTTTCTCATTCTGCGGGCGATTCGGGAAAGCGGAGGTGTCGCCGTTGCAGTCAGCGAAGCGTCCATTCAGAAGGCCGTGCGTCAGGCGGCGGCCCGGGAAGGTGTCTGGATGTGTCCGGAAGGCGCCGCTTGTTGGGCGGCCTTTCGCGAGCTGCTGCAAACCGGCTGGATTCAGCCCGACGCCGTCGTCGTTTTGTTCAATACGGCCGCCGGGCATAAGTATTTGGATTCATTGAGGCGAATCTCGCGGCGCGTCCCCAAAGAACGGAAAGATTGGGAAGGCGGGGGCTGAGACGAAGGGCAAGGTTAGGGTGCCAGAGGAGGAGAAATGCCCAGCTCACGGTGCGCCCTGCCAAACTCGCTCTCCTTGCATTCCGAATGAATAAGACGCAACTGCGAGCCGGATCGCTCATTTTCGCAGTCGGATCGGATTGGCGGGCTAACGCCGCTCGATGTCGTAGCCTTCCGAGCGACGCAGCTTGAAGATCTCCGAGTCGATTTCGCCGCCCAGCAGCAGGAAAAGACTGCTGATATAAAACCAGATCATCAGCACGATCAGGGCGCCCAGGCTTCCGTATAGCTGCTGATAATCCCCGAAGTGATTTACGTAGTACCGGAAGCCCGCGGAACCGAGGATCCAGCCTACCGAGGCGATCACGCTGCCCGGCGACAGCAGCTTCCAGGGAAGGCGTTTTGCCGGTAGTGCGAAGAAGACGAACTGAATCCCAATATTGATCAGGACGAAAATCCCGCCCCACCGCAGAATAGTGTAGAAAAACCGAAGCCAGGGGTTTTGAACCCATTGTCCAATCAACCAGTCGCCGAAGAACAAAAGGATGCCGGAAATCAGGACGAAAACGGTGACAATCAGAGTCACTAGAATGGAAAGCGCGCGGGTCTTCAGGTAAGAACGCGTATCTTCCACTTCGTAGGCGCTGTTCAGGAGGCTGACCATTCCGTTGAACGCCAGCGAAGCGGACCACAGCGACAAAACGATTCCGATGGTCAGAACCCCTTGATCCTGGGAGTCAACCAGGCCTTGGACGATTTCCACAACCAGGTTGTAGGTAGTCGTGGGCAGAAAGAGCTGCATTTCGTATAGGAGATTATTCAGTAATCCGGAAGCGATCGGAATGAATCCGATCAAGGCGCTTAGAAATAGCAGGAAGGGAAAAAACGCCAGCAGGAAGTAAAAGCTCAACTGAGCCGCCATTCCAAAACAATCGTCCTTGTAGACTTCGTGCCAGAGGTTTTTCCAAAGTCTGCCGCGGGAAAGATATTGAAATGCGTTCAGGTCCAGTCTCAAGGATTGTTTCAGCCGGTTGCGACTCTCCCCCGGGAAGGACACCGATAATAATTCCGTATGCTGCGATAATTCTCAAAACAGCGGCTGCAGCCGAATAGATGATCGATGGTTTCGATGACCTCGCGGTCGGAAAGCTGATTGCAGGCGAGTCGATGAAGTTTCAGACCCTGAACGTGACTTGGCCTGAACGGTGGAAAGGTCACGGTGAATGTAAACGTTCTGATCACCGGAGTACTCATGGCTGGACCCAATGATAGCAAAGTCGAAGGGACAGGCAAATAACCGGCGCCTCGGTGCTGAGGATGGAAATTCCGGGTAACCGGATGGGATCGCCCGGACTCCTTCCCTCCGAATTTCACCCTATGCCTGTGCTATATTCTCGCTGCGTGGGTGAACAGGAATTGAATCCCGAAGCGCGGGTCGCCGAATTGCGCAACGAGATCGAGTACCACGATTATCAATACTACGTACTGGACGAGCCTGTCATTTCCGATGCCGAGTACGACCGGCTTTTTCGCGAGCTGACAGAGTTGGAGGCCCAGCATCCCGAGCTGGTGACGCCGGATTCGCCGACTCAGAGAGTGGGCGGAAAGGTTCGCGAAGGCTTCTCCAAGGTGGAGCACCATGCGCCGATGCTCAGCCTTTCGAACGCATTTGGCGAAGAGGAATTGGAGGCTTTCCGCCGACGAATTGAGGGCCTTCTGGGCACCCAGGAAATCGATTTCGTCACAGAATTGAAGATCGATGGCCTGGCAGTGGCCTTGACCTACGGCGCCGAGGGAAAGTTTCAGAGGGGAGCGACCCGCGGCAACGGCTGGATAGGGGAAGACGTGACGGCCAATTTAAAAACCATTCGAAGCGTGCCGCTTCGATTCAGGGGAGACCGGATTCCTCAACTTGTGGAGGTGCGGGGCGAGGTCTACTTCCCGATTTCCGCTTTCAATGAGATCAATGAGGAACGAACATCGAGTGGCGAGACCCCCTTCGCAAATCCGAGAAATGCGGCCGCCGGGGCTCTGCGGCAACTGGATACGCGTATCACTGCATCGCGCCCGCTTTCCTTCTTTGCATACGGGATCGGCCACATTCAAGGGTTTGCGATTCGCACGCAGGAAGAAGCTCTGAAGCAGCTGACGGAATGGGGGTTTCCGGTGAATCCCCATTATCGCAGGCAGGATACTTTTCGCAGTGTGCTGGATTATTGCCGGTCCTGGCAGGAGCGGCGGGACTCGCTGAACTACGAAATCGACGGAGTGGTAGTCAAGGTGAACGGCTTCGAGTACCAGGAGGAGCTGGGGACGGTGAGCCGCGAGCCGCGTTGGGCGATTGCCTATAAGTTTCCGGCTCAGGTCGCGACGACGCGTCTGCTGGAAATCAGAATCAATGTGGGACGGACCGGCGCGCTCAATCCGTACGCTGTTCTGGAGCCGGTTCAGGTCGGCGGCGTCACCATCCGCACCGCGACCCTGCACAATGCGGAAGATATCCGCCGCAAGGACATTCGTGTAGGAGACATCGTTTTCATCAAGCGCGCAGGAGATGTGATCCCCCAGGTGATCGGTCCGGTCCGTGAAACACGGAGCGGTCGGGAGACGCCATTTCAATACCCGAGTAGCTGTCCCGCCTGCGATAGTCCGGTGCTCCGGGATGAAGGCGAAGCGATGGCCTATTGCTCGAACAGGAGCTGCCCGGCTCAGAAACTGGAGGGGTTGAAGCACTTCGTCAGTCAGGGAGCTATGGATATCCGAGGGTTGGGCCCTCAGACGCTCGAGAAAATGCTGGAGGGGAAGCTCATTGAAACGCCTGCCGACCTGTACGGCCTGACGTTGGAGCAAGTCCTGCAACTCCCCGGATTCAAGGAGAAATCCGGCCAAAACCTGCTGGCTAGTATTGAAGCCAGCAAGGACCGGCCATTCTCAAGAGTGCTCTTCGCTTTGGGAATCAGACACGTCGGCGAAACGATCGCCCGGCTCCTCTCCGCCAACTTTCGGGATATCGATGACTTGGCCGAGGCGGACGAGGAAACCATCCTGCGGATCAATGGAGTGGGGCCCGAAATCGCCCGCAGCGTGCAGGCGTTTTTTCAAGTCCAGGAGAATCGAGCCTTGGTGGAAAAGTTGCGACAGGCCGGTCTCCGCTTTGAAGGCGAATCAACGGGGGCCGTTTCACGGGTTTTCGAGGGCAAGACCTTCGTCGTGACCGGCGCTTTGGCCGGATTCACCCGCGCCGAGGTCAAGGCATTCATCGAACAAAGAGGCGGCAAGGTCACCGGCTCTATTTCATCAAAGACGGACTATCTCGTGATCGGGGACGAGCCGGGTTCAAAACTTGCCAACGCGCGTCAGCTCGGAGTTCCCGTAATTTCCGAAGCGGAGCTGCGATCTTTGTCGAGCGGGTCAAGCGAAGGAACGGCGGTCGATAGCACGGCCTGAGGGTTGGAATCATGCCGAACCCTGAAATTCTGACCGAGCTGTATCGCTGCACGCAGGCCATCGGATTGCGCGACGATTTCGAAGGGCTGCTGCAGACGGTGCTCCGAAAGGGGCAGGAGCTGATCGGGTTCGAACACGCTGCCCTCATGCTGCACGATGAGGAGGAAGGCGTTTTAGAGGTCACCTGCATCATCGGATACGGTGACAGGCGCGAGGAGTTCCTTGGGATGACCTTGCCGCTCGGTCAGGGAATCTCCGGCTGGGCTGCGACCCACAGGCAGTCGGTCAGAGTGGGGAACGTGGCCCGGGATCCCCGTTACATTGAAGGTTTGCGGGAAGCCCAGTCGAACATGGCTGTGCCTTTGGTGGTAGGCAACGAGGTCGCCGGCGTAATCAACGTTGAATCCCCGCGGCCGAACGCTTTTACGGAGGAGCACGAAAAGCTGCTTACCGTGCTGGGAGCCCAGGCGGCGCTGGCCATAGCCGCCCACCGCGCCAACCAGAAGCTTCAGGAGCGGATTGTTCAGTTAAACGCCCTGTATCAGGTCAGCCAGTTGGCCACCAACCGGGAAAATTTCGACGACATTTTGACTGAAATTCTGAGGATCGCGGAAACCGTTCTGCCCGAGGGGCGGGGCGCCATTCTGTTGATCGATTCCGACAGCGGGAAGCTGAGGCTTGCAGCGAGCATCGGCTATCGAGAGGAAGTCCAGGATCTGGAAATCGCAATTGGAGAGGGGGTGACTGGCCGCGCGGCCGAGTCGGGCAAGGTGGTTGTGGTTGACGACCTCTCGCAGGAAGCGGATTACATTCCGGGCGTGTCCGGGGCGCGAAGCGAAATCGCCATCCCTCTGACCGTAAAAGGCAGCGTCATTGGGGTCCTGAACTCCGAGTCGGTTCGCCCGAAAGCTTATTCGAAGGCGAACATTCCTACTCTGTCCCTGATCGCCCAACAGGCGGCGGTGGTATTGAGAACGGCGCGGCTGCACGAAGAGACTCGCCGTCTGGCCTCCACCGACCACCTGACCGGGCTCTGGAATCGGCGTCATCTGCTGGAGCAACTGGAATTGAATCTTTCCCGCGCACGGAGATTCAAGGAACAACTGGCCGTGGTTTTCATCGATTTGGACCACTTCAAGGAGATTAACGACCGGTTTGGACATTCCGTAGGCGATGCAACGCTGGAGAGGATCGGTCGAGCGCTCGGCGAATCGATTCGCGAGCCCGACTTGATCGGCCGGATGGGCGGAGAAGAATTTGCCGTCATCCTCATTCAGTGCGGGTGGGAGCGGGCCTTTCAGGTTGCTGAACGCCTTCGGCAAGAGGTTAAAAATCTCCGGATAAAACCGCGAGACGAATACGACGTGCGACTTTCGCTGTCCGCTGGAATCAGCGTTTTCCCGGACGATGCATCCACCATGGAAAACCTTTTCCGGCAGGCGGATGCGGCTCTATACGAAGCCAAGACGCAAGGTCGTGACCGAGTTGTATTGGCCAGGCGCTTGGGCGGCGAAACTTCTGGCGAAGGCCGCCGCGTCGACCAAAGCTGATCTGTTTGCCCGGGCAGACGCCTCGCAATGGACACGTGTAAGTAATGCGGGCTGGTCGCGGCGCCGCCGGCGATTGAGAAGCATCGTCCAGGAGCCGCAACGACCGAGGCGGGCCTGCGCCGCCCGTAACCCTCCGGGCAACAGGGGTTTGCGGCCCCCGGACGGCGTTTCTGGTCATCGGCGATGCAGCGCCGACCGACTTCTGACTCAGGACGCTTTGGCCTTGCCGGCGGACCGCGGATCCCTGTTGCACGACCCATCAGGACTTTTACCACGGACTGCTATAATCGACGCGACCAATGTCGAAGTTTAAGCAGTTTCAACCGAGGACCCTCCGGGACTACTCGCTGCTGGATCGACCCAGCAAAGTAAGCGCCTCCGAATTTGCCCGCACGTTGTCGTCGGGCAGCGTCGCCGACTTTGTGGAAAGCCTTCCCAACATTTTAGCTGCGCGAGATTTCCGACTCTTGATTCGAAACCTGCAGGAGGCCCGGCGCCGTCGGAAAGCGATCATCTGGGGATTCGGCGGCCACGTCATCAAGGTTGGCCTGGGGCCCGTGCTGGTTGATCTGATTCACCGGGGATATGTCACGGCGATGGCCACCAACGGAAGCGGCGTAATCCACGATTTTGAAATCGCGTTTGCGGGGCACACCTCCGAGGACGTCGAGCGGGAGCTGAAGGAAGGGTCTTTCGGGATGGCCCGGGAGACGGGGCAGCTGATCAATCAGGCGATCGTGAGAGGGGCGGCGCAGGATCGAGGAATCGGGGAAGCCCTGTGCGACATGTTGGCGGAAACTCCGCTTCGGTACCCTGAATACTCGGTCGTCAGAGCGGCCGGCCAGAGCGAAATCCCGCTGACGGTCCATGTGGCGCTGGGCACCGATATCATTCACAGCCATCCTTCGGCCTGCGGGGCGAGCATCGGAAAGGGCACGCTCATGGATTTCCGAATCTTCACCCAGAATGTCGCCGAACTGAACGACGGAGGAGTTTACTTGAACCTGGGATCTGCGGTGATTCTTCCGGAAGTATTCTTGAAAGCGGTTTCGATCGTGCGCAACACAGGCCAGAAGCTCAAGGACTTTACGACGGCGAATCTCGATTTCATTCAACATTACCGCCCGACTCAGAACGTCGTCCGCCGGCCTGTGGCCGACTGCGGGACGGGGTTAGCCTTGACCGGTCATCACGAAATCATGATCCCATTGCTGGCGGCCGCACTGGCGCAGACGGACTGAAAACGATGGAAAGAGTATACGAAAGCATCATCGAAAAGATTGGCAATACCCCTTTGATTCACCTGGCCAGGATCTCCAGCGACACCCGGGCCAGAATCTACGGGAAGGCCGAACACCTCAATCCCGCAGGAAGCGTCAAGGATCGGTTGGGGCTGGCGATCATCGAGGAAGCGGAGCGCAGCGGCAAGCTCAAGCCAGGTGGAGTGATCGTAGAAGGCACCGGCGGAAACACCGGACTGGCTCTGGCCATGGTGGCAGCCTATAAGGGGTATCGAGCGATTTTCACCATGCCGGACAAGATGAGTCAGGAAAAGGTGCGATTTCTCAAATCGTTTGGAGCTAAAGTCATCGTCACGCCTTCAGCCGTTCCGCCGGACTCGCCCGATTACTACGTCAACGTCGCCAAGCGGATTGCCGACGAAACTCCGAATTCCATATACGCCAACCAGTTTTACAATCCGATCAATCCGGAAATCCACTACCAGACGACGGGCAGGGAAATCTGGGAGCAGACAGGCGGAGAGATCGATTACTTTGTAGCGGGCATGGGAACCGGCGGCACCGTTTCGGGAGTGGGCCGTTTTTTGAAAGAGCAAAAGCCCGACGTGCAAGTGATCGTCGCGGATCCCGAGGGCTCCATCATTAAGGATTACTTCTATACCAAGCGTATCGTCGAATCGAGGCCCTGGAAGGTGGAGGGGATCGGCGAAGATATGATCCCCCCCAACCACCATTACCAATATGTAGACGACGTCGTCCAGGTGTCCGACCGGGAGAGCTTCCAGGCCGCCCGCCGGTTGGCTCGGGAAGAGGGGATTTTTGTCGGAGGCTCGACCGGAACCATTCTGGCTGCTGCCTTGAAAGTGGCCCGCAACTTATCCGAACCGAAAACCTTCGTCATCATACTTTGCGACTCCGGAGACCGCTACCTCAGCAAATTCCATTCCGACGAGTGGATGAAGGAAAACCGATTCCTGGAAGACGAGGGCCGTGAACAGATAGAAGTCGATGTCGTTCTTTCTCGAAAGAGCACATCACTGCCGGCGCTGATACAGGTGTCGCCGAAGACCACCGTGGCCGAAGTCCTGGACTTGATGGATGAGTACAACGTTTCTCAGATTCCGGTCCTCGAGGGGAATCGGCCGGCGGGAAACGTCACAGAAGGCCGGCTGACCCGCCTGGTGCTGGAAGATCGGAAGGCGCTCGAACTGCCGGTTTCCCAGGTCATGGAGAAGCCACTTCCGGTGATCGACTCAACGGAGCCAGTGGAAAACGTCATGAAGTTGCTGCGTCATCGCGAGCGAGCCGCCGTACTGGTCAAGCGCCACGAAGTATTGGTAGGTTTGGTCACGCGACATGATCTTGTCCACTACCTTTCGGATTAGATGAAGATCGGCGTTGTCATACCGGCTTTCAACGAAGAATCTTCGATCGGAATCGTGGTGCGGCGTGTTAGAAAAACTCTCGAGCCGGAGCTCCAGTTCCGGGTGGTGGTTTGCGACAACGGTTCGCAGGACGGAACCGCCGTAGCGGCCGCCTCGGCGGGCGGGGAAGTGTGCACCGTCGACAGGCGGGGTTATGGCGCCGCTTGCTCTGGCGGGCTCGAACATCTTGGAGAGTGGCCAGACGCGATCGTCTTTCTGGATGGCGACGGCTCGAGCCGCCCCGAAGAGATTCCATTGCTGCTGCAGCCGATTCGTGATGGAGAGGTCGATCTCGTAATTGGGGCGCGCAATGCGAAAGCGAACATGACGGCGCCTCAGCGATGGGGGACGCGCTTGGCCGTTTGGCTGATGAATGCCCGCTGGGGCAGCGAATATCGGGATATGGGGCCCTTTCGAGCCATTCGGCGGGAAAGCCTGGCGGGGTTGGGCATGAAGGATCGAACCTGGGGCTGGACTCTTGAAATGCAGATCCTGGCGACCCTTCGCAATTTGAGAGTCCGCGAAGTGCAAGCGGCGTGGGAGCCCCGGATTTCCGGAAAGTCCAAAATCAGCGGCACCCTGTCAGGAGTAGTCCGCGCAGGCTGTCGCATACTCTGGACATTCCTGCTCTACGCGCCGAAGCGGAAACGACGCGCAACTCGTCCGGAATCTGAAGGTCCCTGCCCGATTAACTGACCATCTCCTCGTAACGGATCATCAATTCCTTGAAAACCTGGCAGACCTGCTCGTCGGTGTCCGACATCTTGCCCGACGTCTCCACTATGAAGTCGGCATACTGGATTTTTTCGATGACCGGAAGCTGCGTGGCGATCTTTAGAAGCGCACCTTCCTCGGAAATCTGGTCTCTGGCCATCAGACGCCGCAGCTGAATTCCCGGATGACAATAGACGACAATCAGAAAATCATACTTCCTGTAGGATCCGGTTTCGATCATCAGCGCCGCATCCACAACCACCATCGGCGCTTTTGGCGAATGGTCATCCCTCTCTAGGGCGGCAAGCCGTTTTTCTTCTTCGGCCAAAATGTACGGGTGTACGATCTCGTTGAGCCGCCGCCGGGACTCCGAATTGGTGAAAATAATCTCGCCCAGCCGCTTGCGGTTCAGTTCGCCACTGGCCTTCAGAACTTCGCGTCCGAACTCCTGAACGATCTGCTCGTACGCCGGAAGGCCAGGCTCAACCACGTGACGGGCCAGCAGGTCAGAATCAATCGTCTCGGCCCCCAGCCTTTTCAAAGCTCGCAACGTATAACTTTTTCCGCAAGCGATGCCGCCCGTGAGTCCTACTTTCAGCATGGCGAAGACCGATCGTCATTGTGCCTTGAACCCTTTCCGGATGCAACGAAGGAGTCATTTCCGGGGCGGGGCGCCCGCAACGCGACCCACCGCGACTTTCGCCCCAGACTGATAGTGGCTGCAAATCGATCATCCGGCCGAAACTTGCTCCACATTTCATCGGTCCACTATCATCGAGACCCTTGGCTCGAACGTTGACGAATCATGGAGAATTTATACCGTACCGTTTTCAATAGGCTGCCGCACGGGCTTCGGCGCCGGATCTTTCCTCTGGATGAAGCGGTTCTCCAGTTGGTTAGGGAAGCCGCAGAAAGTCGAGCCTTGCCTGTGCTGGACGCTGGGGCGGGAGAAGCCCGATTTCGGAGGCTTTTTCAACAGCCTTATTTCGCCTGCGATCTGGGCGTCGGCGACTCCAGCTGGGATTTTTCGAAGATCGATCTGCTCGCAAAGCTGGAGCAGCTTCCGTTTAGAGACAACAGCTTCGGCGCCGTCGTCAATACCCAGGTGCTGGAGCATGTTCCCGACCCGGCGACCGTCGTCAGGCAGCTCTTCCGCGTATTGAAGCCGGGTGGAATGCTTTACCTGTCGGCGCCGCAAGGTTGGCATGAACACCAACAGCCGCACGATTTTTTCCGGTTTACCCGCTATTCCCTGGAAATGCTGTTGACAGAGGCCGGTTTCCAGCAGTGCGCGATTCAACCCATGGGCGGATACTTTCACTATCTGGGCCATCGGCTGACCTTTATCCCAAAGGTCCTGTTCTTCCATCGGAAAGGATTGCTCAGGGCGCTGCTCCTGCCCTTGGAAGCGGCAACTGTGGCCGCATGCTGCTTTCTGGCGCCGATCGCCTGCTTTTACCTGGATGCCCTGGATCGAAATCAGGAGTTCACCCTTTGTTACCGATGCACGGCGCAGAAGCCGCCTGCGTTTCGCTCCCCCGAGTGAATTCCGGCGACGCGGAGCCGGATTTGATTTCTTGCAACCCGGATGCCAATTCAGGCATCATTGTTAGTTGCAGTCTTTCGGGGGCGATTGGCTTCGACGGAAGCGATTGATCCAGACGGATGCATGCCGAGGCGTCGATCCTCGTAAAAAATCGTCAAAAAACAATAAGTGCCAATGATGAATTCGCACTTGCTGCGTAATTAAACGCGCAGCCGGCTTCCCTGTTCGGCCCGCGGGACGGGAGAAGGCGTCACAAACAGCGGGATTTTTGGCGGACTCGATTCCTTCAGGGGTTCGTCAAGAAACTTTCTGAGGGACCTTAGGCAGGCCGCTTTGCCGGTTTCGATTGCCTGCCGAAAGGAAAAAATGAAAGCCGGACAAGCATGTAGAGTCCTCTGGTGAAGGTTTTCGGACGTGGGTTCGATTCCCACCGCCTCCACCAATGCCGCCAGGCAACCCTCCAAGTGTTGACTTCGGCTTTTCGTCTGCCTATACTAGGCGGGGTCGAAGGGCTTCTCCGGGGGGGAGCATGCCAAAATTGATCAGGCGCATTCACTAAAAATGAGATTTCGGATCAGGCGGTAAAGGCATTTCGTGGCCGAACGTTCAGAATTCACCGTAACCGTAGCCAGCGCCCGGGACAGGCGAGGCCGGACATTCAGCTTATCAACCCGATTCTTGGTGGGGATTTTCGTCGTCCTGTTCACCGGGATGACGCTGCTTGTTTTCAGCTCGGTCAATTACTATCAAATGTGGCGGCAGAGCGCTGATTTCGCACGGCTGCAGCGCCAGAGCGACGAGTTGCGTCGTCACAATGACAAGTCGCAACTGGCGGCCAGGCAGCTTTCCGATCAGATCGCAGCCCTTCAGATCACCGCGCAAAAACTGAGGATTCTGTCCGGGATGGATCCCGACGCCATGGGTGGAGTCGGAGGTCCCGTGGATGCTGCGGACCCGATTCTGGGATTGAGTGAAAGGGATATCCTCAGGCACTTTCAGTCGTTAGATCGCAAGCGGATTTCACTGGACGCCGAGTTGCGCCAACTGCAGGATTACTACATGACCCGGGAAATCCTGCAGGCCGCGACCCCTTCCATTCGTCCGGTGCGCGGGTATCCTTCAGCACGTTTCGGAGTGCGCGCTGATCCGTTTCATGGAGCCAAGAGCTTCCACCCCGGAATCGACATCTCAGCGCCGAGGGGCGCCAGGGTGGTAGCCACCGCAGATGGACTGGTCGTCTTCTCAGGTCGAAGACTCGGTTATGGGAAGCTCGTGACGATCGAGCACAAATTCGGTATTTCCACACGATACGGCCATCTGGACGGATTTGCGGTGGAGGCTGGGCAGAGAGTTCGAAAAGGCGACATCATCGGTTACGTGGGCTCCACAGGTCGCGCCACGGGTCCTCATCTGCACTATGAAGTCCGCCTGAACAACCAGGCGCTGAATCCCTTCCGCTTTTTCGGAGACGACGAATAATCTGCGTCTGACCTGTCTGACTCGTCCGACCTGTCTGACTCGTCCGACCTGTCTGACTCGTCCGACCTGTCCGACCCGTCTGACCTGTCTGACCTGTCCGACCTGTCCGACCTGTCCGACCTGTCCGACTCGTCCGACCTGTCTGACCCGGTGTTACAATGGGTCAGAGACCCGAAACCGTTAGGGCCGCCCCGGGTGGGTGCCTCTTTTCATCCTCAGGGTTCTTTTCGCGAAGAACTCCTTTCTTATGAATTTCCCACCCGGGTCGGCGGCAATGTCCAGTCGAGTATGCACAGAACGTGCCAGTGCGCCGCAGGGTCCGATATTTGCCGAGCGTCCGGGATTTCGGAGGTTTGTGCGAATCATCGAGAGCCTTCGCGGGATCCGATTTGAAGACAAGTTATCCAACCGGGTGGATGATTCTCATGAAGGTTGCGACCAAATGAGTCGCCGCAACGGCAGGTCCCATTAGACTTTTTTAAACGCCAGAGCATCTTGCAAGGAAGAGGGGAGAGGATGGATCGGACGGACGAGCATCTGCTTGAGCTCGCAGCGCAGGGTGATGCCGCCTGTTTCGGAGAACTGATTGAACGTTGGGAACGAAGGATTTTTGGGTTTATTTACCGTTATGTGGGGAATCGGGAAGAGGCCAAGGACTTAACCCAGGACACGTTCACAAAGGCATTTCGCAATCTGGGAAAACTTTCGGATCGCGCCCGTTTTTCATCTTGGCTCTACAAGATCGCATTGAACGAATGCAGGATGCGATTTCGGCGGGAAAGTCGATTCCCCAAAGTGTCATGGGAGCAAAATCGCGAGGAACTGCAGAAGGCGGAACGGGATCTTCGAACTCCCGCGACGACCTTGGAGAATCGCGAGCAGATCAGCCTGTTGCGGGAAGTCATAGGGCTCCTTCCGGAGGAGCAGAAGCTGGTGATCATCATGAAGGAGTATCAAGGGTTGAAGTTTCATGAGATTTCCGAAATTCTCGGGATTCCGCTTTCGACGGCAAAATCGCGCATGTATCTGGGTCTGAAAACGATCAGGAGGCTGATGGAGGAAAAGTTATGAGCTGTGAGCAATGCAGTGAACGCATGATGGACGTCCTGTATGGCGAGGAGCTGAACGCTATGACCTGCTTTCAATTCTTTCGCCATATGGACGATTGCAGCGACTGCAGAGCGGAGTATCGGGAAGTTCTGGAAACCCGCGAGATTTTGGCCGAGTGGAAGATCGAAGAGGATGGAAGCGCAATTGAGCTGGACAGTCAGCCCTTCGTAAGACCCGGACGGAAGGCCGGAATCGGATGGTTTTCCGTGTTTCAAAGGATCGCAGCCGGAATTCTCATTCTCCTGGGCGCCGTTTCCGTGCTGCAGATGTCGGGCATCCTCCCGGATCGGCGCGTGGTTGTAAACGAACGCCAGTTGACGGAGATGGTCCACGATATGATTTTGGCCCGCCAGGAGCAGGACTGGAGAATCATCGGCACTGCGCTTCTGGAGGTCAAAGAAGAGCTGGAGGCTCGACGACGGGTGGAAATGCAGGTCGCCTACGAGGAGTTGAACGATCTGGAGTCGAGATTCGTCAACGCCCTCGAAGAGAACAATCGCCAGGTCCAGACCCTGCTTACCGGGCGCTGAAGGAGTCACTATGTGGATGAGACTGAGCTTTGTCGTATTTCTTCTGGGAACGGGTACGGCGATCGGCCAGCAGAATCTGAACCTGGAAATGCTGAAAAGGGACACGCAGATTTTCGAGAACATCGTGGCCGAGGTCCTGAAGCAGAACTTCACCCACCCGTTCGCCATACAAGCAGGTCCATTGGCGGCGTATCTGCAAGGATACGGAGTCAGCGTCTCCTTTCATCTGAGAATCAATCGGTTGAAAATCCGGACGCCGTTCGGTGAGGTCGACGATCCCACCGGAGGCTCCTCGCGCTCCAAAAGCGAACAGTTGCAGACCGTAAAGGATTCGATGATCAGGGTGCTGGCCGATTATGGAAACGCAATCAAGCAGATCAGCGGACACGACAAGATCTCGATTTCCGCACATGTGGAAGATCGATATGAACTGGATCCGGCCAGAAATCAGACGGTTATGGTATTTACAGTTACCAAGGACAATATCGATCTTTACAATATGAAGAGGATCCCTTTCGAAACTTTTCGAGAGAGGGTCATGATCGCCGAGTACTAGAAACCAAAATGGTCAAACTGTCCGAGCTTCGAGTTCGAAAAGGTTTTGGCGAGACGCTTTTGGAAAAGGGGGTCGTGTCCTCTGAAGAACTGGCGACCGCCCGGAATCTGCAGAAGCAGTCCAATGAGCGCCTCGGGAAGCTGCTCATCGACATCGGCGCCATGTCCGAATCGGACATGATCCGCCACCTTAGCGACCATCTCGAAATTCCCTTTGTCACCTCCGAGGATTTCCCCAGCGTCCCGGTCGTTGAGAACACCTTCTCCGTTAAATTCATGAGGGAATGCCGGTTTGTTCCCATCAAGCAGGCCGGCGAAGGGAAATTGATGCTGGCGATGGCCGATCCGCTGGACCAGGCGACTCTCAACTCGATTCGCCTGTATACGAGTTATCGAGATTTGGAAATCGTCCTGGCGCCGGAAAGCGAAATTCTGGATCTGATTGAAAGGTTTTACGGGAACCAGGCGTCCAGCCTGGGCCGCATCGTGGAGGGGATCGAAGAGGGCGAGATGGACGCCTTCGGAGACGAAACCGACGACATCGAGCATTTGAAGGACCTGGCGTCGGAAGCGCCTGTTATTCGACTCGTCAACCTGATCATTTCAAGGGCCGTAGAGGCGCGAGCTTCGGACATCCACATCGAGCCGTTCGAGCGGGACCTTAAGGTGCGCTATCGGATCGACGGCGTACTTTACGATGTGGAATCCCCGCCTAAGCGCCTGAAGGCCGCCGTCATTTCTAGAATCAAGATCATGGCTCGGCTCAACATCGCGGAGCGTCGAATTCCTCAGGACGGACGGATCAAGATGAAGGTTCTGGGGAGGGAAATCGACTTGCGCGTTTCCACGCTTCCGACCATGTATGGCGAAAGCGTGGTCATGAGAATTCTCGACAAAAGCAACACTCAGATCTACGACCTGGAGAAGTTGGGGTTCGCTCCGGCCATGTTTGAAGCTTTTGAAGATCTGATCCGAAGACCCCATGGAATCATCCTGGTGACCGGTCCGACCGGCAGCGGAAAGACGACGACACTATACGGCGCGCTGACCAAGATCAATCTGCCGGACCGCAAGATCATCACGATTGAGGACCCGGTCGAATACCAGATCAACGGAATAAATCAGATCCACGTCAACCCGCAAATCGGGCTGACCTTTGCTGCTGGACTGCGCAGCATTGTGCGACAGGATCCGGACGTGATCATGGTCGGCGAAATGAGAGATCTGGAAACCGCCGAAATCGGAATTCGGGCGGCCCTGACCGGACATTTGGTCTTCAGCACCCTGCACACCAACGACGCCCCCAGCGCCATCGCGCGCCTGGTGGACATGGGGTGCGAAGACTACCTGCTTGCCTCTTCCATCCTGGGAGTGCTGGCTCAGCGCCTGGTTCGCGTGATTTGCCCGCACTGCCGGACGGAAGAGAACGTGGATCCTGAATATCTGCGGGAAGCGGGATACCCGATGGACCGACATCAGACGGTTTACAAGGGCGCAGGCTGCAGGGAGTGCGGTGAAACCGGATTCCGGGGGCGCCTCGGGATCTTCGAACTCATGCTGGTTGACGAGGACATCCGACGATTGACCATCACGAGCGCCGATGCGTCGCAACTGCGCAAGACCGCTATTCAGAACGGAATGGTCACGCTCAGGCAGGATGGATTTGAAAAGGTTCAAAACGGTCTGACCGCCTTAGGCGAGGTCCTGCGGGTGACGCAGGATGCTTGAGCGACGAAGACGAGGGTGGGGAAATGCCGTTTTTTGAGTACAAGGCAGTATCGCCGGAAGGAAAGGTGATCGAAGGAACTCTGGAAGCTGCGGATCACGGTTCGGCGCTGATTCGCATTCAGGAACTGGGCCAGCTTCCAATCAAAGTTTCTTCCGAAGCCGACGAAGGGATCCTGAGTCGCGAATTTCAGCTTCCCTGGCAGCGCAAGCGGGTGCCGCGTCAAGATCTCCTGGTCTTCACCCAAGAGCTCGCAACGCTGGTTCAAGCGGGTCTTCCTCTGGATCGCAGTCTGACCATCCTGTCCAACCTTGCGGAAAATGAATATCTGGCGGAAATCGTGGGCGAACTCCTACGGGAAATCAAGGCCGGAAAGTCCCTTTCGGAAGGCCTGGCCGCCTACCCGCACGTTTTCCCCAAGCTTTATGTCAACATGGTCCGGGCCGGAGAAGCCAGCGGTTCTCTGAATTCCATCCTTCAGCGGTTGGTCGAGTATCTGGAAAGCTCCGAGGAGCTTCGGAACTATTTCACCTCTGCCTTGATCTACCCCGCCATCCTCACAGTGGTCGGCGGCGCCTCGATTATCATCATGGTGACATTCGTCATTCCCAAGTTCGCCGCCATTTTTGAAAACGCCGGCGCTCCCGTTCCCTTCCCTATGCAGGTCATGCTGTTGGCCAGCGCGGTTTTGACCGGTTACTGGTGGCTTGCGGTCGGTTTGGCCCTGGCAGGCGGGTATTTTCTGGCCCGCCAGTTGAAAACAGAAAAGGGCCGACTCGTGTGGGATGAACGAAAGCTCCGAATTCCCATGCTCGGGCCGTTGATTCGAAAGCTTGAGGTCAGTCGCTTCAGCCGAACTCTGGGCACCCTTTTGAAGAGCGCGGTTCCTCTGATTCACTCCATCAATATCGTTCGGGAGATCGTCAATAATCGGGTGATCGCAACGGCTCTTGACGAAATCAAGAAGGGGGTCAAAAAAGGAGATGGACTGGCGCGACCCGTTGCCGAATCCCGCGTTTTCCCCCCCTTTGCCGTGCACCTGCTGGAAGTCGGAGAGGAAACCGGGCGGCTGGACGACATGTTGTTGCAGGTGGCGGACACCTACGACCGGGAGATCCGAAATTCCATCAAGCGGCTGGTCGCCATGTTCGAGCCATTGATGATTCTGTTTATGGGACTTGTCATCGGCGCTATGGTCGTTTCCATGCTGTACTCGATTTTCAGCATCAACGATGTGCCGCTGTAGGGAAGGATTGGATGAAACCCAATGGCCGCAGGCGAATCAATTAGGCAGGAAGGTTTGAGAATTATGGAAAAGAAAAATAGAGCAATGCGGCAAAAAGGTTTTTCGCTGATCGAATTGATCGTGGTTCTGGTGATTCTGGGCCTCTTGGCCACCGTGGTCGGGCCGCGGGTGATGGAACGCCTCGGCCAAGGCAAGTCCGAAATCGCCAAGCTGCAAATCAGCCAGTTGGAAGGCGCCCTGGGCTTATTCAGATTCGACGTGGGCCGGTATCCGACATCGGCCGAGGGGTTGGACGCGCTGATCCGCAATCCAGGGATCGAGAATTGGGGCGGGCCATATCTGGACAGGAATTCTCTTCCTAAAGATCCCTGGGGGCGCGACTACCAATATCGGTCTCCGGGTCAGTATGGAGATTTCGATCTGTTCAGCTACGGGGCCGACGGAATCGAAGGGGGCGAAGGCGAGAATGCCGATATCACGTCCTGGTAACAGCCGGGGATTCACGCTGTTCGAATTCATCATTGTGTTGATCCTGCTGGCGGGCGCCAGCGCCGTGATTCTTCCGTCCTTCAGTTCGGGAATGAAGGGAATCGAACTGAAGACGGCCGGCCGCGAAATGGTGACGCGAATGAAGATGGTTCGGGCTGAATCGATCGGAGGACACCGCGTTCACCGTGTGGTGTTTGAACAGTCGCAGCATCTCGGCGAGCCCGCTCGCTATTCCCTGACCAATGAATATGGACAGGTGATCGGCGTCTATCGACTGCCGGATGAGGTCGATTTTGTGGGGGATTCATCCAGGTTTCCAGTCGTGATCAGCTTTTATCCCAATGGGAGAAGCTCAGGCGGAGAGCTGCAACTTCGCACCAAGTCCGGCTCAAGAATCCGCGTCCAGATCGATCCGATCACGGGCTTTGGACGGGCTGAGGAAGTGAAGGGCGTCATATGAGGCGAGTTCGAGGCTTCACCTTGCTGGAAGTCGTGGTCGCCGTGGCCATCCTGGGAGTCAGCGTCGGCTTGGCAGTCCAGTTGTTCAGCCAAGGGCTGAACAACGTTCGAAAGATCGAACTTGCTCACCAGGCCATGAATCACGCTGAAAACCTGATGAACGAGATCCTCAGCGATGAGTCGATCGACGGCCCCCGCCAATTCGCGGGCGATCTGGACGAAGAATTCACTTTCCGTGCAGCAGTCGACTACTGGGAACCCCCTAGCGAATCGCGCCTTCCCCTGCCGCAGGTCGAGTCGAGGATTCAGCTGCTCAGCGTGATGGTGGAAGTTCATTATCGCGACGATCCGCACGGGAAACTGTTCCGAACGGCAACTTTGAAAGCCATTTCCAATGAACCCTTTGAAGAGGCGGCAAGCCCCGCCGACGCGCTGCGCCGACTGTTTGGAGGTCCGAGTCAGTGAAGGGACTCGGAGAAAAGGAGCGACGATCCCGCGGATTCACTCTCCTGGAAGTCATCATCTCTCTGACCATTATGGCGATGCTGGCCGTCGTGGTGTTTTCGTCGCTGCGCCTGGCCCTCAACAGCTATGAAATGAGTCAGATACGACTTGACAAGCAAGGGCGTGAGCGGGTGCTTCTGGACGAAGTCCGGCGGCAGATCGGATCGCTGTTTCCCATGCGGCCGCCCATGGGGCCTCCTTCAATGGAAGCGGGAGAGCCCGACCAGTTGACTCGGATGGCTTTGACTCAGGTTCCCCTTTTTTACGGTCAGAATGATTTCGTCACCTTCATCACGGTGGCGCCCCTGCAGATTCATCAGACGCCGGGATTGACCGTCGTACGCTACGGGCTGGCGCAAGACGAATTCGGAGATTTCTATTTAGGCGCTATGGAGTCGATATACACAGGGTTGGAGAGCTTTAGCGCGATGGTGGCGACTCCGGCTGGAAAGCCCCTGCCCATCGTGGAGGGCATTGAGCGGCTCGAATTCGAATACTACGGATACCATCCGGATTCGGAAAGCTATTTCTGGACGAGTTACTGGGACGGCGAGGAGGCGCAGAGCCTGCCCTCGGCCGTTCGAATCCACTATAACGATCGAACCGTGACAGCCATCGTCAATGCGACGTTTTCCGGAAGTCAATACGGGTCCGCCATTCGCAACCTGTTGCGACGGTGACGCATGGCGAAGCCGGGCCTAGGAAATGGTCGGGATAGCGGAGTCTATTTGAAATGTTGAACTCTTCGAAGCGCAGATCACACTGGACTGACGTGAGACGACAAAGGGGGGCCGTGCTGATCGTGGTGCTCTGGGTCGTCGTCATCCTGAGCCTGCTGGCGTTGTCCTTTGCGGCCTCCATCAGGACGGAAGTGGACGCAGCACGCGTGGTCGTCGAGCAGAGGCAGTCGCGTTTCATGGCTAGAGCGGGCATCGAATACGCCATCTATGAAATTCTGCAGACGCAAAGCGCTTTTTTTCAGAGTCAGAGCCAGGCCGAGCCGACATTCGATTCCGTGCCGGACGTCGTCAGAGGACATCTGAATCTGAGCCTGTCGGCGGGAGAGGCAAAGGTCGAAGTGATCGACGAAACCGGAAAGCTGAATATCAACCTGGCTCCGGACTTTCTGATCTTCAATCTGCTGCTGATGATCGGAATCGACGGTGCGGAGGCCGAGAGCATTACCAATTCGATTCTGGATTGGAGGGACGCAGACGATGTTCCGCTGCCGGGCGGCGCCGAGAGCGCATATTACCAGAGCCTGGATCCTCCCTACTATGCTAAGAACAGCCTCTTTGACGTCCCTGAGGAACTTCTTTTGGTCAAGGGAGTCACGCCCGAAATCTATTATGGAAAGAAGACAACTACTAGCGCCGGGGACCCTGTGCAACTGTATGGCCTGCAACACTATGTGACGACTTTTTCAAACATCAACAGGATTAACGTAAATTCGGCGCCGGCGCCGGTCATCGCGGCGATTCCCGGACTGGACTACCCGACCGCGTATGCTATTGAAGCCATCCGAGCGGAGATGCCGATCGCCGACATGAGCGAGATCACCAAGCGCGTCCCCGGGATCTCGGGAGAAGCATTGAACTTCTTTTCCATTCTACGTTCCAATGTTTACACGATGATCAGCGAAGGCCGCCTGAAGGACTCTGATGTGGTGAGTCAAATTCGCGCCGTTATCCGGGTCGATGGAGTCGGCCGGAAGGGATATGCGGTACTCTACTGGAACGAAGGGAGCATGGAGCTGTAATGATTTTCAACTGGGACTCCGCGCTTGGAATTGAGATTCAGGGGAGTCGAATGGCGCTGGCAAGCGTTAAAAGAGGCTTTCAGGACTTCCGCTATGGGAGTCATCTGGTCATCGACTCTTTTCAAGAATTGCCGACCGCGGAACTCAAGAAGCGGATTCAGGAATTCGTAAAGGAAAGCGGCGTCAACAGAGAAAACGTCATCGTCGGCCTGCCGAGAGAGGCGGTCATCGTCCGTCAGGTCGAGTTGCCGCTGGAGGTCGAAGAAAATCTGGATCAGGTGGTTCGGTTTCAGGTTGACCGCTTTGAGCCGAGCGAAGATGAACTCTCCTTTTTCGACTATCAACTTCTGAAAAAGGACCCGGATGCGGGATCGCTTTCAATTCAGATTGTGATGGTTCGTCAGGAAGTGATGGATCGGACGCTGCAGCTGTTTCGCGAATGCGGTCTTTTTCCCGCCTCCGTCTGCTACGCGAGCCTCGGAATCGCCTACTCGCTGCGCCTTCGAGAAAGGAAAGGTCCGCGCGACAAGGCGGCTGCCATTTTCTACTGTCGTCCGGATGCCGTTGAATTCGTTCTTTTGGCAGGGGAAAGGCGAATTTTCTCGGAAGTGTACCCGGCGGAGGTGATGAACGGCGGAGGTGAACGACTGCTGGACGAATTCGGACTGTTCGTGCAGCGGTTGGATCTGGGCGCGGACGAACTGGATCGCGTGTACGTGACGGGACCCGCGGGAGAGGGTTGCCTTGCCGCCATTCAGGAGAGAGTGCCCGAGGCGGTGGATCTGGAAAGCGAAATCCGGCAGGCGCAAAAGGGTCTGAGCCGAACGGCTCTCTCTGAGACGCTGGCCGCAGCCGGGCTGGCAGTTTCCGGACTTCTGATGAGCCCCTCCCAAGGTTTGAATTTGATCCCTTCCGAAAGGCGAGTGATCCGAGAGCGTCCCAGCCTGGTACCGTCGTTCATCTTGGCCGGACTCCTTCTCTTTCTGTTGGGCGCCATGGGGACTCGGGATTACATCCAGAAACAGTCCCTGCAAGAGGAAGTGCAGCGACACGTGCAGCTTTTGGAAGGGGACGTGCAATCCGTGCTGGAGCTGCGCAGTCAAGTCCAGCAACGGCAGGCGGAGCTGGAGGAACTGCAGGGGCTATTGTCGGGTCGCCAGACGGTCCTGCTGATCCTGAAGGACTTGACCGAGCGCATTCCGGAAGACACGTACCTCCAGACCTTTCAAGTCCAGAACGATCAGATCCAGATGCAGGGGTATTCGCGGGCTGCATCCAACCTTCTGCAGGTTTTGGTTCAAAGCCCGTACATCGAAAACGTCAAGCCCAACTGGATCACTGAAGACCGAAGCGTTCCCGACATGCAGCGCTTTAATTTCGCGGCGACGGTGAAGAAACGATGAGAAAACTTTCCAAGAAAGACAAAAAGACTCTGGCGATCGGCGCCGTCGTCGTGGCCGGGATATTGGCCGTAGTTTACGGAATGCTTCCGTTTCTGGAGGCCCGGGAAAGCGTCGACGAACAGGTGGATCAAAGCGTCCTGCGGCTGCAGAGGTCCGTTCAGGCGGTGCAGAACCAGGAGATTTACAGCCATCAACTGGAACAACTCGACCAGATTCTCGATCAGTATCGGACCCATCTGCTGGACGCCGGAGACGGGACGATTGCCCGGGTTCAATTGCAGGAGATGGTGACGGGGTTGGCCGACCAGTCGGGAGTCAAAATCGCGCGCAGCAACCCGCTTCCCGACAGAAATGTGGGGGAACGGTACGTGAAAGTGTCGCTTCAGGTCAACCTGGAGGCCGATATCCCGGAAATCAATAACTTCTTGTACGCCGTGGCCACTCATCCGAAGTTTCTCTTGGTGGAGGACTTTTACATCAACGCCTTTCGCCTGAGAGATCAAATTCGGATGCAGCCGCGAATGAATATCTCCGGATACATTCGGCTTTCCGAGTGATGCGGGCATCTGTGAGTTCGAACCGATGAAGGGTAGAAAAGTATTGCTGTTTAATTTGCTGCTGCTGATTGCAGTCGTCTTGTGCGCGCAGCAGTTGGTTTCGCAATGGACCAGCTTCGAACAGGAACAGGGTCTGGAGAGGATTCTGGGCGCCGCCGAGGCCCAAGGAGCGCCGCCCATTGAAGTCGCCGGCGCGGAGCCGATTATTCCCTATCCGGAGTTTCTGATCGTAGGGGAGAAAAATCTGTTCAGACCGGAGCGCGGAATGGCGCCCCTGGAACCTCAGGTTGCCGAAGCCCCCAGGCCTCCGGAATTCCCCAAACGGCCGCAACTGCACGGCATCAGCGTCATCGGCGGCCAGCAACGGGCCTTTCTGACCACATTCTCCAGCCCCACCGGAGCGGGAGAGACGCGATTGGTGGGTCTAGGCGAAAACGTGCAGGGGTATCAGGTCGCTGAAATCGGGGACACCACGTTGACGCTCCAATGGAACGACCACCGGGAAATCATCGACTTGCTGGACGCGGAGCCCAAGGCTCGAACGGCAGCGGCTCCGGGGCGGGGGCAATCGGCAGTCAACATTATCCGAATCGGCAGCAAGGCTGCGGCCGTAGAGACCGGAAATGGAGACAGGGGAGCTGAAGAGCGGGGGCTCTCGGCGGTTGCGACCAGTCGAGCCGAACGGGCCGCCGCTCAGGGGATGACTGCGGCTTCCAACGTCATGCAGGCGCTGCAGCAGCGTCAGGAGGCGCTGGCCGCCGAGTCCGCAAATCCCGCCGCGCAGCCTCCTCAAACGGGAGTGGTGGGGCCTCGACGCAATACTCCGCGACCGCAGGACACAACACCTCCGGAGAATTAAAACAGGGGAAAAGCCGCTGAAGCGATTCCCCAGAAGCGATCAGTCATATGAGAAAAATTGTTGAATCCCTCCTCCTTACGCTCTTGCTGGGCTGTTTCGCGCATTCTGCCGGGACGGTGACGTTTTTTCAGGAGGCGACGACCAAAAAAGATGGCCCTCCTCCTCAGCCGGGCGTCGTTGGACAATCGGGCAGGGCCCCGGGGGAGAATTTGCCGGGCGGCCTGCCTCAGGTCCCAGCGCCAGCGTCGCCGTCGCCTCGACCGGCAGACTCCAGAACTTCTCCCGGAGGCGATGTCACCGTCACCAGAGGGACCGCCCAGACGCCGTCTCCCGTTCGGTCTCCAGGAGCCGATCCCGCCGTCAGAGCGGTCCGCACCGACGGTGGACGCGGCAGCGCCTTGATTTTCAGGGACGCTCCCATTGAAACCGTCATCAGCACCATCATGCGGGAACTGGGTTACTCTTACGTGATCGATCCGCAGGTCTCAGGAACCGTCAACATTTATACCAGCGGCGAGATTCCCAGGGACAAGCTGTTCGGCGTGCTGGAACAACTGCTGAAGATGAATGGCAACGCCATCATTCGACAGGAAGACTTTTACCTCATCGTTCCGATGGGACAAAGCCCGTCCATTCCCCATTCCGTTCTGGTCAAGCCCGAGGAGCGGTCCAAGGGCATGGAATCGCTGCCCCAGGAAGAACAGCCTCCTCCGCTGGAGCCGCCGTCTGAGGAGGGCGCACAAGTCGAGCCGCCTGAGGCGGAGGAGGAGTCGCAGCAGGAACAGGAATCCCGGCTCGAAGCCCGCAATCGGCAGATCGCGCTTGAGCGGGAACAGGCGATTCAGGAGATTGAAGGGGAACAGGGAGTCATCACATACATCATCCCGCTGCATCACATTCCGTCCTCCGACATGCTGACCATGGCCCAGGCCTTCGTGTCGGGCGGCGCAACCGTTGTAGACTTTCAGCCCGCCAACACGCTGATCATTACGGACTTCAGAAGAAACATCCAGCAGGTGCTCAAACTAGTCGAGATCCTGGACACCCGGTATTTCGACATGAATGCGATCGACCTGGTGCCGGTTCGCTTCAACAACGCCAGCGACATCGCCGAAGACCTGGGAAAGATCTTCGCCCCGGGGGATACGGCCGCGGGAGTGCGCATCGTAGCGATTGAACGGTTGAACAGCTTGCTGATCGTGACTCGCGCGGCGGCGGTCTTTGACGAAGTGCAGCGCTGGATCGCCAGGTTGGACGCGCCGTCTACGACCTCCAACATCAAGACGTACGTCTACCAGGTGGAGAACAATACGGCAGTGCAGATCGCACAAATCCTTTCAGAGCTGTACCAGGACGGTTCCGGGCTTCCTTCGGGTCCGGTCGACCCGGATGGGAATGGGCCAGTTTCCCGCCTCCAGCCGCAACAGCGGATACCCACGCAGCAGGCGGGATTCGTCCCGGGATCGACTCTGGACGGGCAAGGCGCTTTCGGCGGCTTCGGGCGAGGCGGGCGAGGCGGATTCGGCGGTGCCAGCCCTTTCGGCAGCGCCGCCATTGGACCTAGCCTCTCCAACGCTGTACGCTCGGAAATCCGCTCGGTTGTGGCCGGAAATGTCAAGATCGTCGTCAATGAGTTCAACAACTCGTTGATAATCCAAGGGACCGAAGCCGATATTCAGTTCCTCCTTGAAACCGTGCGGCAGTTGGACACGCTTCCGCGCCAGGTCCTGATCGAGGCGCGGATCTTTTCCGTCGAACTGCGGGACGAGCTCAGCTTCGGAGTGTCGGCGTTTTTGCAGAGGCGAGGTTCCGGTCTGCCAGGGGATGGGAACGACAACCAGACCACGGGCTCCGGCCTCCCGGCTACTACCGGCCGGATCGCGGCCAGCGGACAACTGACAATTATTTCGAGGGCCGTGCTCGGGGATGAGAGGGAATTGCAGGGAATCTTGAACGCCCTGAGGGCGGAAACCAAAGTGGAAATCATCGAGTCCCCGCGCCTGCTGGCCATGGACGGCACCCCAGCCAGCATCAATGTCGGGGCCGAAGTTCCCGTCACTACCGCTTCCTTTGGAGATCCGCTTCGGTCCTCAGACTTGAGCTTCATCAATTCCGTCCAATTTCGCCCAACCGGCACCACTTTGCTGTTTATCCCCAGAATCAGCGCCAGCGGAATCGTCAACCTGGATCTCTCCGTCGAAGTCAGCTCCGTCGCATCAGGGGCCACCTCGCTGACGCCGACCATCAGCCGCAACTTCGTTCAGACGACCCTGATCGTGCGCGACGGACAAACGGTGGCGCTGGGCGGCCTCATCAGCGATCAGCACAGTCTGGGGAAAAGCCGGGTGCCTCTCCTCGGAGACATCCCGATTCTGGGGGCGGTGTTCGGACAGACGACGCGGAACGACCGGAGGTCCGAACTGATCATCTTCATCACCCCGCACGTGATCACCACCATGCCGACGGCCGCTGAGTTGACGCTTGACTTTAAACGAGCACTGCGAAACGCTTACGACTTCATCCGGGAAAAGGAAGAAGAAGAGCAGTGGTTGAAGGAAAGACGCCGCCGGCAGGAACTGGATCAGATCGAGCGCAGGCAGGGTCAGGATCCGCAACCCTGAGGTCCGAGGTTTCGGGGTCGATTCTGCCAGGGAATAAACATTTCGCAAAAGTCAAGGTCTGGGGGGAGATTTTTGCGCCAGGTTTTGAGATTGTGCCCTTTCGCTAGAAGCGGCGCCGACTCCTTAAATGCACCTGAGTACTTCGAAGGCAGCACGCGGAACGCAGCACACAGCACCAAAAAGGAAAGCCTGCGGAATCCCCCCT